>JBEIGU010000071.1:0-19944 GCA_040381765.1 Leptolyngbya sp. | reverse complement strand
GTTGGCTATAGACGGCTGCGCTGAGCAGGTCCTGCAGGTGTCGGTCAATCGCTGCATTGTCCGGGGCCGGTACATTCCGTCGTCGGATATGATCGGGGTTGCGAGAATATCGATGATGACTCATTGGGATGGATAAACGGATTAGAACGTTAACCCTTTCCTACCGCATTTTTCAGCCCTTGACTATTGCACCCTGGCTCTAACTTGCCACCCATCCCTATAGCCTGGATATCAGCCGTTTCCAGGGGTTGCAAAATCCAGCGCTGATTGACCATATCCAGCGGGTGGGACAGGATTTCTACCGGAGGCAGCCAGCAGCCCACCGCCCGCAGTAGCCAGCCCCTTTGTTACCTTGCCTAAATTCCCCCTAACTCCCGCATGGCCTGGTCGGTGGTGAGGAATAGGTGGTCAGCCCCCAGGAAGTCGATAAAGCCAATCCGCACCAGCCTATCCATCACCGGCCCCTTCACCTCAGAGAGGTAAAAGCCAATGCCCAGGTCCTGCAGGTCTGCCACCAGGCCTTCGAGAATCTCCAGGGCACTGGCGTCGATCAGGTTAATGGCGCTGCACACCAGGAGGACCTTTTTGACCGCCAGGTGATCGGAGATCGCCTGGTTTAGAAAGGTTTCCAGGTACTTGGCATTGGCAAAGTAAAGACTTTCATCCAGCCGTACCGCCAGTACCTCTGGACTAGTGGTGACCGGGTGGCGCTGCACATTGCGGAAGTGCTCGGACTGGCCCAGACGACCGACAATGGCAATGTGGGGATGGCTGGTGCGCCAGAGGTGCAGCCCCAGGGCCAGCAGCCCTCCCCAAATTACCCCCTGCTGCACCCCCAGGGCCATCACCGTAGCGAAGGTGACTAACCAGGCCAGGGCATCGGCCCGATCGTAGGCCCACAACCGTTGCAAATGGCCCAGGTCAATCAGTTTATAGACCGCAGTGATAATGATGGCGGCCAGGCAGGTTTGGGGTAGGAAATAAAATAGGGGGGTGAGGAACACCACCGTCAGGGCCACCAGCAGGCCGGTCATCATCGAGGCCAGACCGGTGTTGGCGCCAGCTGAGAAGTTCACCACCGATCGACTGACGCCGCCGGTGACGGGGTAGCCGCCCCCCAGGGCAGCCCCCAGGTTAGCGATGCCCAGGGCGATCAACTCCTGGTTAGGATCCACCCTTTCCCGCCGTTTACTGGCCAGGGCCTGGCCCCCGGCAAAGCCCTCCATGTAGCCCACCAGGGCAATGGCCAGGCACACCGGCAACAGGGCTGGCAGGGTAGTCAGGTCAAGCTGGGGTAGGGTGAGGGGCGGTAGCCCCGCCGGAATCTCCCCCACCACCCGCACCCCAGCGGTTTGGTCCAGGTGCAGGTGATACACCACCAGGGTGCCCAGGATCACCACCAGCAGGGGAGCCCCCTTGGCCAGGGGTAAAATCCATTGGGGGCTCCAGCCCCGACCCTGCAGTTGGCCCACCAGGGGACCGTTGAAGTAAAGTAAAACCCCGGCGCTGGCCAGGCCCAGGCCCAGGGTGATGGGGTTGATCTGACCCAGGTGGGTGATCAGCAGGGGTACCAACTGCAGCACCGACTCGCGGTTAGGGATGGATAGCCCCAGCAGATGTTTTACCTGACTCAGGGCGATGATCACCGCCGCCCCAGCCATGAAGCCGGAAATGACTGAACGGCTGAGGAAGTTGACCAGGAAACCCAGGCGTAGCAGCCCCAGGCTCAAGTCTAGCAGGCCCACCACCAGGGCAATGGTGAGGGCTAACCCCAGGTATTGGGGGGTGTCTGGGGCGGCCAGGGGGGCGATCGCCGCCCCCACCATGAGGGAATCTACCGCCACCGGCCCCACCGCCAATACCCGACTGCTGCCCAATAACCCGTAGAGGATGGGGGGAGTAATGCTGGCGTAGAGCCCCACCTGGGCCGGCAGGCCAGCCAGCAAAGCGTAGGCCATGCTTTGGGGTACCAGCAGACTGGCGACAATGATCCCCGCCGTCAGATCCCCCACCAGGTAGGCAGGACGGTATTCCGGCAGCCACTGTAACACCGGCAAGTACCGGTGCCAGGGGGATCGGCGATCGCTAACCATGGTTATACATCCTCAGCCTAGCCTTACCGCAGGAGGTTTCACTAGCAGGTTAAATCCTACCCCTAGCTTATCTCCGCCCCTAGCTTATCTCCGCCCCTAGCTTATCTCCAAAGTGTTGCTGTCAGTGGACGCTGTCTCCTATAGCCGTAGCTATCTACAAGAAAGAGAGCAGAGGCAAGCCCAGAAAGCCTTTATAACCAGTTAGCCCTACCCCAATCGGGCTGGCCAGGGCTATAGTTTGTAAGTTCTGGCCCATGAAGACTGAAGTCTAGTCCTTAAAGGATGGAGATGGCCTCCGACAAAGGCATGGTGCATTTGTCAGTCAGTCAGCAGTCAACCCAACTCACTCTTAATGTTGGGCTTAGAGGAGGAACTAGATTGGCCCAAGCGAGGCTCTGTGCCTAAGAGGAGGCGACTAATATTGCTGCGATGACGGAAGATAATGTAGGAAACCCCAACAATAGTCAGAATCAGGTATGGCAGAGGTTGGTTGGTAAGCGCCATAAAAACCAGGGTGGAAATTGCCGCCAACATAGAGCTCAGGGATACGAACCGACTTAAGCTCAGGCTCAAAACAAACATCCCCAGAGCCGCTAGGGCTACAGGCCAGGCCAGGGCCAACAACATCCCTAACCCAGTAGCCACGGATTTACCGCCACTAAACCCCAACCATAGAGACCGGCTATGACCAACCATAGCCAGCAATCCAGCCGTGGTTTCCAGCCAGGGTTGGAGATTGAGTACCTGATCATTTACTCCCCAGCCATTGGCTAGCACCGAGACCCCACCCTTGATCAGCAGCACCGCCAGGGTACCCTTGAGCAAGTCCACTGTAAAAACCAGCAGGGCAGGCCCCTTACCCACCGTGCGGAGAACATTGGTGGCACCAGTGCTGCCAGAGCCGTATTGACGAATATCAATGCCCTTTAATGCCCTGGCCACCAGATAGCCAGTGGGAAAGGAGCCCAGGAGGTAGGCTCCTAGCAGCAAGCTGATGATCGTTAGCATCGCCACAGGCCAATTCCTCACTATTTAGGACTTATTAGGACGTATGAGCAGTTACTATAGCGGTTTTCCATAGAGTGAGACACCCGATTGCTCAATCCTACCCCCCAGCGCCTGGCTGTATGAGTTTCATGCTGTGCCCTCCCTTGGCAAGGGAGGGCAGGGGGGGTGTTCACATCGCACTTTACCCGAGTGAAATCCGCTGTAATGGCAATTAACCCGGGGTAGAGGGCTAGTTGCGGGCCAGCCATTTCTGACCGTTAAGCCGTTTGAGGGCGAACAACACCATTAGATCTAGGGTAGCCTTACGTTCATCCCCCATGAATTGCTCAATGGTGCTGGGCTGGGAGCCCCGATCGCAACAATAAAAGAGCTTAGGGCCATTAATATTCTCTCTGGTAAAAGCAATGGCAAAGTGGCGCATCTTTTGCTGCCATAGCCCCTGCACTTGCCAATAAGGTTCATCACTGTCAATACCAAAAACCCCCAGGGGTTGTTGGGTAAAGCTCAAGTCAACGCCCTTAATCCCTTGCTCCTCCAGGGCTTTGGTCAAGGCCGGCAAGAAATCTTGCTGAATAAACTCCGTGAAGGGCTTATCTTCGATCGCCGGCGGCTTTGCCTTAGCCGCCGGTTTAGTTGTCCCCTCTGCTTTGGCCCCAGTCGGGGAATCTTGAGATTTAGACGGGGCTGCAGAGGGAGGAGGGGTAGTTTTTTCGTCAGCCATAGGATGCAGAAGGTTTTTAGATCTGGAATAGGAGCATAGATAGCAGTGGAAACTTAGGCCATCCTTGCCCCCTATCCATACTACGGTAAACCTCCTAGCGGAGGATAGGTCAAACCCAAAAACAACTCACCTACCCCCTGACCTGGAGGTTCTAACCCTGGGGTATAAGGCTAAGCAAATCCCGCCGCAGGGTAGCCGTATCGCGGTGCTGGCCCTTGCTATAGTCGCTAATGCCGATCGCCTCCAGGTCAGCTTCTACCATCAGGTGGACCAGCTCCTCAAAGGTAACGCTGGGCTGCCAGCCCAGCACCTCACGAGCTTTAGTAGCATCGCCAATCAGTAGATCAACCTCAGCGGGGCGCAGGTAGCGAGCATCAAACTCGACATAATCATGCCAATCGAGGTTTACATGGGTAAAGGCAATGTCCAAAAATTCTCGAATGGAGTGGGTTTCGTTGGTAGCCACGACGTAGTCATCTGGTTGATCCTGCTGTAGCATCAACCACATGGCCTGGACGTAGTCCTTGGCATAGCCCCAATCTCGCTTCGAGTCTAGATTACCCAGGTAAAGCTTATGCTGTTGACCGGCGACAATCCGGGCTACGGCCCGGGTGATTTTACGGGTCACAAAGGTCTCTCCGCGACGGGGTGACTCGTGGTTAAACAAAATGCCATTGCAGGCAAACAGGTTATAAGACTCACGGTAATTGATAGTTTGCCAATGGGCGTAAACCTTAGCACAGGCGTAGGGACTGCGGGGGTAAAAGGGGGTGGTTTCCTTTTGAGGGATTTCCTGAACCTTACCAAACATTTCTGAGGAGCCGGCCTGGTAAAACCTGACCTCGAGACCGGTGCGCTGCTGGTAGTCTCGCACAGCCTCCAGAATACGGAGGGTACCCATACCTACAGCATCAACGGTGTATTCGGGGGAATCAAAACTCACCCGTACATGGGACTGGGCCCCCAGATTGTAAACCTCCTGGGGCTGCACCTGCTCTAAGATTCGACGGAGCATGGTGCCGTCGGTGAGGTCGCCGTAGTGCAGAAAGAGCTTAGCTTCTTCGCTATGGGGGTCAACGTAGATGTGATCGATGCGATCGGTGTTAAAAGTAGAGGTACGGCGAATAATACCATGGACCTCGTAACCTTGGTCTAATAATAATTCCGCTAAATAGGAACCATCTTGTCCGGTAATACCGGTAATCAGGGCACGCTTGGACTGACTCATAGAATTTTATGTTGAAACAGTAAATGAAATTACGACGATTACCAACCCCTATTACACAATTTAGGTAAGTAATCAGGCATAAAGGGACAATCTATAGGATTCCTAGAACTAGTATTCCCTGCACCCTTCCCCATTGATTAGTAGAATGTAACTTTAACTGTCCTACATCGACCGGGAATTTGTCCAGTAAAACTCAGGTTTGCTCACAAAACTCCCATAGGCATTGAACCCCTAACCTTCACTATAGCCAATTTCACTCGGGTGAAGCCCGTTGCCCCCATCCCCCCTATTGAGGGGTCGGCTAATTCAGGCCACATGTACTACCCATCGACCGGGTGGATTAACCCTGGTTAGGGCGATCGCTGAGGGCGTCCAATTCTTGGCGAATTTCGGTAAGGGCTTGACGCAAACTAGCCAGGTCATCCTGGATCCCGGTATCGGTGATTGGCCTGGCCACCGTGTCTACGGTGGAAGGGCTGGATCCTGACGAAGACTGGGGGAAGGGAAAGGGCAATTGGCTGACCAGGGCATCCACCACCTGGCGAGCTTCCCGCTCCGTTGTCACTCCCTTCGTTTCGAGCTCCGCCGTAATTCGAGTTACGTCATTGCCAAGCTCGGCAAATCGCTGGCTGGCCTGCTGGGGAGATTGAATCGCCTCTAAAAAGGCGGCTCCAGCCCCAAGGGTGAGGTGAAATCCTTTTTGTAAGGTTTGGGATAATCCATCGGGGGTCATGGTTCTTGCCCGGGTAGGGTGATCGCTGTGTCTTTTATGGTTTTAACCATTGCCAGCCCATAGTACTGGGAATGCTCAAGTTTGTATAGATTTTTGTCGATTCTACTCCCGGTAGCCGGGTCTGGGTCTGGGGCCAACCCAGACCGGGGTAAAAATCTGCTAGCCTTTGGGTACCAAACTCTCAGGAACAGCCTATGGATGCCGTCGATCTAGCCTTTTTGCCAGCCTTGGAACAGGCTCGGCTGATTCGTCATCGACAGGTTTCTCCCCTGGAATTGGTGAACCTTTATCTGGAGCGAATTGAGCGGCTCAACCCCAGCCTGGGGGCTTACGTGACGGTCATGGCGGAGGCCGCTCGCACCGAGGCCCAACGAAAAACCGATGCCCTGACGGTCAAAGACCCAGGGGATTTACCCCCCCTGTTTGGGGTGTCGGTGTCGGTTAAGGATCTCAACCCGGTGGCGGGGGCCCCCTGTGCCTACGGGATTCGGGCCGCCTGCGATCGCATCGCTCCAGCGGACGACTACATCGTGACTAAGCTGCGACAGGCCGGGTTAATTATTCTGGGCAAAACCGCCACCTCCCAGGTGGGTAGCCTGCCCTACACCGAACCGCCGGGGTTTCCCCCCGCCCGCAACCCCTGGAATTTGGACTACACCCCGGGGGGGTCCAGCGGCGGGGGGGCGGCAGCCCTGGCGGCGGGACTCTGTGCCATTGCCCAGGGTTCCGATGGCGGAGGGTCCCTGCGGGGGCCGGCCTTTTGCTGCGGGCTGGTGGGCCTCAAAGCGGCCCGGGGGCGCATTAGCTTTGCCCCCCTGGGGGAGCGCTTGCACGGTCTGGCGGTGAATGGGCCCCTGGGGCGGACCGTGGCCGATACGGCGGCCCTGCTGGATGCCCTGAGTGGCTACGAAATCGGTGACCCCTACTGGTTGCCGGACCCGCAGCCGAGCTTCCTGGGGGGGCTGGCACCTCCGACCACCTCCCTGCGGCTGGGTTACGTTACCCGCCTTGATCCGGTTGGGGAGGTGGATCCGGTCTGTGGTCAGGCCATTTTAGCAACGGCTCGGCGGGCGGAGGCCCTGGGTCATCGGGTAGAGCCGGTGAATTTCCCCGACATGGCGGCCCTGGTGGAGCCCTTTGTGCTGGTGTGGCAGTCGGTGTTGGCGGAATCCACCATTCCCTGGTTTGTCTTGGAGAAGTTGAATCGCTGGCTCTACTGGCGAGCCTGGCGGGTTAGCAATGGTAGCTACCTGCGGGCCCTCAGTCAGTTGCAGCAGATCGCTCGCCAGATTGTTCAATTTTGCCATCCCTACGATGCCCTGATCCTACCGGTCTTCATGCATCCCACCATTCGCATCGGGCAGTGGAAGCGGTTGCCATCCCCGCAGATTTTAGAGCAGGTGATTAACTGGGTGGCCCCCTGTCCTCCCTTCAACACCAGCGGCCAGCCCGCCCTGGCCATACCTGCGGGCTTTGCCCCCAGCGGGTTACCGGTGGGGGTACAGTTGGTGGGCCGACCGGCGGCTGAGGCCCAACTGCTGGGGTTGGCTCACCAACTGGAACAGGCCCATCCCTGGCAGTCCCACCGGCCCCCCTGGGCTAGTCAGACCGCCTAGGCGGCCCTGGGCCATGGCACAATGACCATGGCATGATGGCCAACGTTGTAGGACTTGACCCATCCCGGAGGATTCGCCATGAAAATTGTTGTGGTTGGCAGTGGTGGCCGCGAACATACCCTGGCCTGGGCCCTACTGCGATCGCCCCAGGTGAGTCAGGTGATCTGTATTCCCGGCAATGGGGGCACCGCCACCCTACCCCATTGCCATAACCTGGCCCTGGCTGAGCATGACTTTGCTGGCATTGCCCAGGCGGCCCTGGAGCTCGGGGCCGCCCTGGTGGTAATCGGCCCCGAGCAGCCCCTAGCCCTGGGGATCACCGATTACCTGCAAGCCAGGGGGCTGAAGGTGTTTGGCCCTGGTCAGGCGGGGGCTCAAATTGAAGCCAGTAAAGCCTGGTCTAAGGCCCTGATGGGGGAGGCGGCCATTCCCACCGCTGCTGCCCAGGTGTTTACCGATCGGGAGGCCGCCCTCGCCTACCTGCAAACCCAGCCGCTTCCGATTGTTATCAAGGCGGACGGGCTGGCGGCGGGCAAGGGGGTGACCGTTGCCCAGAGCCGGGAGGAGGCGACCCAAGCTGTAGTAGATAGTTTTGGTGGCAAGTTTGGTGAGGCCGGTCAGCAGGTGGTGATCGAAGAATATATGACCGGCCAGGAGGCTTCGGTGTTGGCGGTGACCGATGGCCAGACCATTCGACCGCTGCTCCCGGCTCAGGATCACAAGGCGATTGGCGAGGGGGATCGGGGCCCTAACACCGGCGGCATGGGGGCCTATGCCCCTACCCCGGTGGTTACCCCAGCCATCATGGCGGCCATTCAGACCCAGGTGCTAGAGCCGGCGATCGCCACCCTACGGGGTCGCGGCATTGACTATCGGGGCATCCTCTACGCTGGCCTGATGATTACTGACGCAGGGCAGGTACGGGTGGTGGAGTTTAACTGTCGCTTTGGCGATCCAGAGACCCAGGCGGTGCTACCCCTGCTGCAGACCCCCCTCGAAGAGGTGATGCTGGCCTGTGTCGAGGGTCGACTGGATCAGTTCCCCCCCCTGCAGTGGCGTTCCGGATCCGCCGCTTGCGTCGTCCTGGCCGCCGAAGGGTACCCCGGCCCCTACCCCCAGGGCATGGTAATTACCGGCCTGGAGGCGGCCGCTGCCCAGGGAGCCCTGGTTTTTCAAGCCGGTACCCGGTATCAGGGCAACCAGACCATAGCTAGCGGAGGTCGGGTGCTGGGGGTAACCGGGCTGGGGGATAGTTTTCCCGCTGCCCTGGCCGCGGCCTACGGGGCGATCGATCGGATTCACTTCGATCAGCTTTACTACCGACGGGACATTGGCCACCGGGTCCTGGGTTAGGGGGGCGGCTTCTGCTGGGGCATAGGGGAATAGTGCTCAAGGGCGGTGCGCACCGCCTGGCGCTGGTCCCGCAGGGTAATCCAACGGTGGTAGGTACGGGTGTGGATGGCCACCGAGTGACCCATCATGCGGGCCGCCACGGTGTCTGGCAGGCCAAAATGAATGGTGCGCACCGCCCAGGCATGGCGGAGGTTGTAGGGGGAAAAGGGCAAGCCATAACGCTTGAATTGGATGGATACCTGCTGGCCAATGCGCTGCAGGGTGGTGCGGCTGAGGTCGGTGTTGATCTTGGGCAACTGACCCTGAGCCAGGCGGAATCGCTCTACCCACTCGGGGTAAAAGGGCCAGACATCGTGCAGGCCGGTTTTGGTGGTTTCCAGCACCGTCAGGCGGGCCTCCTCAGGGTGATGGACTAACTCGCTACGGTCGCAGAAAAAAACCTCATGGTTGCGCAGGCCATAGGTAGCCATTAACCCGTAAACGTACTGCCAGGCTGGGTTGGGGATGAGATCGTACCAATGCAGGATTTCCTCGTCGGTGGGTAAGTCCCGTCGTTGGGTATGGCGGTGGCCGTAGCTGCCGGCCAGGCTCTCCAGGGGCACGGGTAGATCAATCTGGCTAAACTCCGCAAAGGCTCTCAGGGCCGTCAGCCCCACCTGGCGACTGCGGCTTTGGCGGGGCAGGGCCTCCAGGGTGGCCACAATCGCCTCCCCCAGGGATTGACGGGGATGGTCGCTGGCGTAGGCCAGTAGCTTCTTCAGGTAGGGGGCGTAGGCCTTATCCCAGGTGGTTTTAAGGGAGGACTGAGCGGCGATTTCGGTCCCATCCCGGTGGTAAAAATGGTCTTCAAATAGGCTGATCCGATGGTCAAGGCTGAGGGACTCCGCAGAACAGGTTTCAACCGGCAGGTAATCGGCCCAATCAAATCGGCGCTCAATTAGATGGGCCGCGATCACCTTAGCCTCCTGTTCAATCTGTTTCAGGCCAGCTTTGGTGGCGGGTAAACCCAGGGGTAGGCGTTGCTGATGGGACCGGGTTCTAGGGCTATGGGGTCGAGGGGGTAGGGTACCGCGTAAATTCAGGCGATCGCCTCGACGTTCTACTGTCAACCCCAGGCGAGCCAATCGGAGTCGCTGATTGAGTTGGACAATGGCCGCATCAATTGGATCTAGTGTAGTCATCAACCATCCTGCATGGACTCAAGTCCTTGATTGCATTAACCCTCCAGCAAACCTGTAGAATATATGAAGATTTGCTGGCAACAGAGTCCCAAGGAGAGAGGGCTAACTGGTTACAATAGATTAAAAGTTCAAGACCGGCGATAATGCATTGTCAATCACTAGGCTTAGGCTCTACTGGTTTTAGGAAATATTTGAAAATAGATGACGTACAGTGCCATGGGTAGGCTTGGGGTTTTATTGTTGAACTTAGGCGGGCCAGAGGAGTTAGAGGATGTTCGTCCCTTCCTTTTTAACCTGTTTGCGGACCCGGAAATTATTCGACTGCCCCTGCCCTGGCTACAACGTCCCCTAGCCTGGCTAATTTCTACCTCCAGAGCCAAACGCTCCCAAGCTAACTACCAACAAATTGGTGGCGGTTCTCCTCTACGGAAAATTACTGAACAACAGGCCGAAGCCTTGGGGGCTGCCCTAACTCGCCGGGGAGAGGCCGCTAATATCTACATTGGCATGCGCTACTGGTACCCGTTTACGGAGGAGGCGGTGGCTCAAATTAAGCGGGATGCCATTGAACGTCTGGTGGTGCTGCCCCTTTATCCCCAATTTTCCATCAGTACCAGTGGGTCGAGCTTCCGTCTGCTGGAACGCATCTGGATAGAGGATCCCTCTCTCAACCGGATTACCTATACGGTGATTCCCTCCTGGTATAGTCGCCCAGGCTATACCCAAGCGATGGCGGATCTGATCGCCCAGGAGTTGGATAAGCTGGAGGCCCCTGACCAGGCCCATATCTTCTTTAGTGCCCACGGAGTGCCGGTCAGCTACGTTGAGGAAGCCGGGGATCCCTACCAGCGGGAAATTGAGCATTGTACTAAGTTAATCATGGCCGCCCTGAACCGGCCAAACCCCTACACCCTGGCCTACCAAAGTCGGGTGGGGCCGGTGGAGTGGTTACAGCCCTACACCGAGGATGCGATCGCTAACCTGGCGGCCCAAGGGGTTCAAGACCTGGTGGTGGTGCCCATCAGCTTTGTCTCAGAACATATTGAAACCCTTCAAGAAATCGACATGGAGTACCGGGAACTGGCCCATGAGGCCGGTATCCCTGGATTCCACCGGGTGCCCGCCCTCAATACCCACCCCCAGTTCATTGAAGACATGGCGGATATGGTGCTCGAGGCCATGGCTGCGCCCCGACAACTCTTCGGCGATGTTGTTCAACCGCAGAAACGGGTCAAAATTTACCCCCCAGAACGCTCTGCCTGGGGACTTACCCCAGTGGCTGAGGTGTGGAATGGTCGGCTGGCCATGGTGGGGTTTTTGGCTTTGCTGCTAGAACTGGTTAGTGGCCATGGCCCTCTTCACTTTGTTGGTATCCTATAAACCTGAGTCAAATAATGCTGGTCAGAACGCTTAGGCTACAGATGATCGATTAATTCGATGGCTGGGCTAGGGGTTCTGACCAAAGTTATACCGTTAGCCTAGTTAGAACGAAGGCGAAACTGTCGACAAGCCAATACCTTCGTAATTCTCGATATCGGTTTTATTCAAGAGACGACGACCATCGATTACCAGTGGTGACTGCTTCATGCTCTGCAACAGTTCAGGCAAGACTTTGAAGTCCTCCCACCGGGTCAGGAGTAAAATTACATCCACATCTTGAACTGTTTCCGCTAAAGTATCACAGTATTGAATAGGTTGATCCCTAAACAATTTCTGAGCCTCATGCATAGCCACTGGATCAAAAGCCCTAACCTTTGCTGAACCCGTCAAAAGCTCGTTCAAGATGGGAATTGCCGGAGATTCTCGCATGTCGTCTGTGCCGGGCTTAAAGGCTAGACCCAACACAGCAACTCGAATTGCATCCAGGTTTGGAAAGTGTTTGTACAGTCGATCCATAACCTGCTTGTACTGCAAAGCATTGACGTTAATCACAGCATTCAGCAGCTGCATGGGTAACCCTTTTTGCGCCCCATAGGCGTTGAGAGCTTTAACATCCTTAGGAAAGCAACTACCGCCGAAGCCACAACCCGCTTGAATGTAGGTCGTAAAATTGGGAACAACACGTTCGCCGCTGGGCAAAATAGGTGTCAGTCGTTTATCCAGGTGTACCCCTCGCATAACCTCAACCACATCGACTCCCTCTATTGCTGCAGAGAGATTGCCAATTTCATTAGCAAAGGAAATCATGGTTGCCAGGAGGGAATTGGCCGTGTACTTGATCATTTCTGCCGTTTTACAGTTGGTTTCCAGCTGATCAACCCCTTCGAACACCCCATAGAGTTCCCGTAAAGCGCTTAGGCTGTGCTCGTCAATACCCCCGAGGACAATGCGATCCGGGTACATGAAATCTGGAATAGCCTCACCCTCCTTCAGGAACTCCGGGTTCATGCCGACCCCAAAGTCAACACCAGCCTTTTTGCCAGACGCTTCTTCCAGAATAGAGAGCACTACCTCATCAGTGGTTCCAGGCACAACTGTACTTTTAACCACGACGACATGGTAGTCAGCCTTATCCCTCAAGACCTCACCAATTTGGTAAGCTACCGTCTTAATAAAGGTTAGATCAATTTCATCTCCTCTAAAGGGAGTACCCACCGCAATCAAGGAGATCGCTGAGTCTAAGACCGCAGACCGTAGATCCGTAGTGGCGATTAATCGGGTACCCACATTGGCCTTCAACATGTCCTCAAGGCCTGCCTCATAGATCGGCGGGATTCCCTGGTTAATTTGATCTACTTTATTCTGATCAATGTCTACACAGGTGACATGATGGCCTTTTTCGGCTAAGCAGGTACCGGAAACCAAGCCCACATAACCAGTTCCAACAACAGAAACTTTCATCTATGCGTCCTCCGCCTGACGATTTCCGGAATACCAAATCAATGATCGTTTAAGTCCTTCATCGACAGAAATGCTGGGGTTATAGCCTAAATGCTGACGGGCCTTAGCAATGATAGGACAGCGCCGGTTAGGATTGTCTACCAGATAATCCTGATCACTGCTAGTTTGTCGGACCACTCTGCCAGTGTAATTGAAGAGATCGCTAGCCAAGTCAACTACCCGCTCAGCCAGGTTTGCCATGGAAATCTCGGGAGTTTCCACTCCGATGTTATAAGCTTCGCCAGGATGTCCCTTCACTAGAATTTTGTAGTAGCCTACAATCGCATCGGCAATATAACAAAACGTACGAGTTGGGGAACCGTCAGAAAGCAGAATAATATCTCGACCGTCAAAAATATCTCGAGCAAAGTCAGGCAAGACTCGTCGGTCTGTAATCTTTAACCCTGGCCCATAGTTATTAAACGGGCGAGCAGCCTTGATCGGCAACCCATATTGGTGGGCAAAGTTAACGCAGAGAGTTTCCCCATAACGTTTTGATTCATCGTAGCAGGCCCTAGGTCCTGTACAGGACACGTTACCCCGGTAGGTTTCAGGAGTAGGAATGTTTTCTGGAGAGGGATCTCCATAGATTTCGCTGGTTGAGTAAAATAGAAAGCCTTCTACCGGACTACCCTTATCTTTTTGTTTTAAGCAATACTCCAGCAGGTACCGCAGCCCGTTGACATTGGCATCCATGGTTTCAATAGGATATTTACGGTAGAAAGTCGGAGAAGCGATGGAAGCTGCATGGATAATAAAATGGAAATTTGGAATATCACCAGGTAGTGGGTTAGTAATATCATGCTTAACCAGGACTAAATTGGGATCACCAGATAAATTAGTCAGCCAATCAGGAATTCCTCGAATGTAGTTGTCATAGATAGTGAGATGGATGGGCGCTGCTGTGGGATGAACCTGGTTCCAGTGAAGAACTGATTGGACAAGGTAATAGCCCAGGAAGCCTGCCCCTCCAGTAATCAGTAACTTCTTGCCCGACAGTACAGAAAACTCCTCAGATAGATTTTTGCAAATATAGGCCAGATCAGACTTGACGACGTCCTCTGCTGTATCCACTTGCACTAAGCTAGGTGCTTGAACCATATTGCTTTCCTTAAATTTCTAAGATAAATCGAGTAATCAGACTGAATAGGTAAGATAAATTTGCTAGATTTGTCTGGGCAACCAATTTAGAGGTTGTTTGAAAAGGGCTGTCCCAGGTATAGTTCGCCGCCAGGGGGCAGCTAAAATACTGAATTTTGCGGTGATTATCCTACTCTATAGGTATAGCTTGAGACTCTCTTTGGCTTTTCAAACAACCTCTTAGGCAAAGACAGGAACTTCAGAACTAGCAAAATAGATATTTTGCTCAGTTCTAAGGCGATGAGCGAAGCGATCTCGAGGTAACTCAACATCGTCGTAGGTCAACACTTGATCCTTAGGAACAGGTCGTTTTAGCCGACAACCTTCTGCTAAGCCCATTGGCAGCAGATTGTCACGGCTGACAACGTCAGCATTTTCACACTGACCATAGGTATGGTACCCACCTAGCCCGTCCAGAGTTTCTCCGGTTTGAAGATCAACCTTAGCTGTGGTGATCACATCGACCACAGGATCCGCCAAGGGAGCGATAATCACATCTTTGAACAAAGCTACCCGAGCTACCGATAGAGGTACCTCAAAAACCGTCAGATGGTAGGGCACGTAAAAACTATAGAGAGGACCCTCGCCTAACTTACCGTAGTTAAGATAATGAGCCTGGGTTGGTTCGTTACAGGTGGCGTAGACAAAAACACCAGGACTAGGCTTAGGCCCTACCACGTAGTCCACGATGCCCCCTAAAGCCTTAAGTTGATCGAGATCATAACGATCAACCATGTCATCCACATGGCCGTTGTAGTGATAACCCAACATACCTCGTTGGGCCACCTTCATCCCCGTAGCGTTAGCGACGATAGCCTGTTCAAAAGAGATCTTGGTACCATCAGCGAAGCTAGTGACCATGTGGGCCGTTTGTCCCCACTGCTTAGCAAACCCTTCCTGGGTAGTTGGGTTCCGATACCGATCTTGCAAGCCTTTGATGTTGCCACATAGCAAGGGATTGAGGCCAATACTTTTAACAAACCGATAAAGGTTGAGTTGGACACCGGGCTGATCGCCGTCGCATCCCGTCAGAATAACACCAGCTTGATCAGCGTATACCTTCAGAATCGGACCAACAGTAGCATCCAACTCAGCATTCATAAGCACTACATGCTTATGATGTTGAATTGCTTCCAGGGTGACTTGAGCGCCATATTCAACGTGTCCTGTCGCCTCAATCAGCACATCAATACTATCTGATTGGCAAAGCACAGTTGGGTCATCGGTTACGGCGTAACTACCTTGAGCAATGGCATCTTCTAATTCCCCAACCGTACTGACCTGGCAAACATCTTGGACTCCCACCTTTGCATAGGCATCAATCGCCATGCTAACTGTGCGATTAGCAATAGCTACCAATTTCATGCCCGGGGTGTAGTTAACAATTTGATTTACCACACCGCGACCCATAAAGCCAGCACCAAACATACCGACACGAATGGGCTGATCAGACTCTTGACGAGCTTTGAGGGCAGTGTCAATAATAATCATTAAAATACCTCTTTTCTAGTTAATTAAGGAAAGGTAGAAAGGGCCATTCAGTATCTTTAGAAGAAATCATTGTTACCGGTAAAGGCCAAGAAATATTCAAGGTAGGATCATCGTAACGAAGCCCTCGTTCACAGCCGGGCGTATAGCACTCACTCACCATGTAGAAAGCTTCGGAACCATCACTTAACGCCTGATAGCCATGGGCAAACATTTCGGGCACATAAAGACCTAATCGGTTATCAGCAGACAGCTCCATGCCAATATGCTCAAGATAGGTGGGTGAATCAGGCCTCATATCTACAATGACATGATAATTAGCACCCTGGATGCATCGAAAGAACTTGGCTTCAGTCGCAGGCGAAATTTGATAATGTAGCCCCCTTAGAGTTCCCTTGAGATAATTAACAGCGAGATTAGATTGTACCCCGACGGGCTTTAGGCCATGACCTAGAAACTCTGCTGAACAAAAAGCCCTGGAAAAAAAACCTCGATCGTCTTCTCGCCTATCAAGATCAACCAAAAAGGCTCCAGGCAGACGAGTTTCCTCAAAAATCATCCAAACATCCCTCCCAAAGTTTGCATTATGGTTCTTCAGCTTGTGACATAGTTACCTCAAATCCTTTAAGCTTTTAGTGCCCAGTCTCGGGAAAAGATTAAATCAGAAGGAGAGGTATCAGAAAAGTCTAGGCGCTTTCTAGAACTAAAACAGTCAGATACTTTACCTCTGATAGTTACCAAACTTTCCAAGGAGCGTTACCTGATTCCCATAACTTCTCCAAATGATTTTTATCGCGTAGAGTATCCATAGGCTGCCAGAACCCATCATGTCGGAAGGCAGAGAGTTGCCCCATCTCTGCTAACTTTGCCAGGGGTTCGTGTTCCCACATCACTGTATCATCAGTAATAAAATCAATAACTTGGGGATCTAAAACAAAGTAACCACCGTTGACATAAGCTCCATCCCGATCAGCTTTCTCTGCAAATGATTGAATAGTAGACTCACCCTCATGCAGCAAAATAGCTCCAAAGCGACCGGGAGGCTTAACTGCCGTAAGGGTAGCCAGAGTATTTTGCTCTTTATGAAACTTGACTAGTTCGGTGATGTTAACATCGCTAACTCCATCACCATAGGTAAAGCAGAAGGTTTCCGTACCAACATATTCTCGGACTCGCTTAAGTCGTCCACCAGTCATGGTGGCTTCCCCGGTATCAATTAACGTTACTTTCCAGGGCTCAGCATTACCATTATGCACATTCATCTGGTTATATCGGAGATCAAACGTCACATCCGACATATGTAGAAAGTAGTTAGCAAAATACTCTTTAATGACGTAACCTTTATAACCGCAACATATAATGAAATCATTAATTCCATGGGAAGAATAAATTTTCATAATATGCCAGAGAATTGGCCGACCTCCTACCTCGACCATAGGCTTAGGCCTGATACTGGTTTCTTCGCTCAATCGAGTCCCCAAACCGCCTGCAAGAATAACTGCCTTCATAAAAGTTTCAAAAAGTAGGTGGTGAAAATAATCGAGTTTAATGGTTTCAAAGACTCTCAGTCTCTTTACAGTACTTATAAAACAAAGTTATATCCTCAATCAATGATATATATCACTATAGTTGAAACTTTTGAAATATCTGAGTGTTCCTCGGCACAAATCTAATGGACTAAGCTCAGGTATCAAAATAAATCATATTCGTATTAACGAGTCTAGTTGACTGAAAGTTAAGCACTAGCCTCGCTTGCCTGACAACTGGTAGACCCTGGGTTTAGAAAGATTAAATAAGCCAGTAGACCCTGGCACCAGGGTACTAACTAAAGCTATGATTCTTGCCCTAAATCTTGACTCCAAAGTCGCAATATTCAGACCAGAAACGAAAAAAACCATTAACAAAACTAGCAAACTACAATAAGTGAAAATTGCACAAATAAAATTACCTCCACCACGGAGAAGTCTAAGTTGCCTTTGTAGACAAAAAATTTATATATCGATTTTGTTTTTTGTTTCTTAATATAAGCTAAATCAAATCCATGCTAAAAATTATAGAATTATCCCTCCCTGCCGATCTGGGCGAGTAGAACCGGAAGAATTCTGCAAGGCTCTTCTGCCAAGGGGAGAAGGATCTAGGATAAGGGAAACTCCAGGTTTTAAATTAGACGAGGTTTCAATCAAACTCTATAGCGGTTTTGGATAAAGTTAGATGCATGATTGCTAGATTCTAAATCTCCTCAGTACTTGAGTGTCTAAGTTTAACACTGTATCCCCTTGACAAGGGGACGGGAGAATTATGGCAACGCACTTCACCCGAATAGAGTCGACTGTATGGATAGTACTAAATCAAAAATTACCATGGGGAAATATCTACCTGTTTATACCTCCATTAATTGAATTAAGACTTAGGTTAGCAACCATGGAAAGATTCTCCCATGAGAATCCCATAAATTGCAACTTGCTCGGAATGAAAAGTAGATAAAGTAGATAATACAGCTATGAAAGGCGGTTGCCACTCACTGGTTTGAATGGGAAGCAGCAAAGGGCCTGATAACCTCACTCGAGAGCTCGCAGCTGCCCGGGCTGCCGCAGCAACTCTATCTGACTGAGACTCCGTTGCTCCCCCGAGGCCAGCCACTTTAACTGGACCGTTCCCTGGGCGCTTTCCTCCTCCCCCAAAATCAGACAGACCGGTGCACCACTGCGATTAGCTCGTTTGAATTGTTTGCCAAAGGCGGCTCGACTCAGGTCTAACTCTACTCTGAAGCCCCGCTGGCGCAGCTGCTGGGCGAGGTGTAGGGCATTAGCCTCCGCTCGATCACCGCGGGAGACCAAGTATACCTCCGGTGTGACCGGTGGTTGGGGATTGAGCTTTTCCAGCAGTAGGGTAAGGCGTTCTAGGCCGATCGCCCAGCCCACGGCAGCAGTAGGAGGACCGCCCAGTTCCTCCACCAGGCCATCGTAGCGACCGCCGCCACAGACCGTGGCCTGGGCTCCCAAATCGTGGGATTGGATCTCAAAGGCGGTGTGGGTGTAGTAATCTAACCCCCGTACTAGTCGGGGGTTGAGGGTAAATTCAATGCTTAGGTCGTTGAGCTGCTGCAACACCTGGTCGAAGTGGCGCCGGGAATCGTCCCCCAGGTAGTCGAGGATACTGGGGGCCGTGGCGGTAATTGCCTGGGTTTTCTCGTCCTTGCTATCGAGAATCCGTAGGGGGTTGTGTAGCAGCCGATGCTGGGAGTCGGGGTCGAGTTCTGCCCGGTAGGGGGCGAGGTAGGCCACCAGGGCCTCACGATAGTGTTGGCGGTCCTGACGATCGCCGACGGAGTTGAGGTAAAAGGTGAGATTTTTTAAGCCCAGCCCCTGCAGTAAATCGCTGGCCAGGGCGATCACCTCCACATCGGCCCGGGGGTCGGAGGTGCCTAGCAACTCTACGCCGAGTTGGTGAAATTGCCGCTGCCGACCTTTTTGGGGGCGTTCGTAGCGAAACATGGGGCCTGTGTACCAGAGGCGCTGTACCCCTCCCTGGGCGTAGAGGCTGTGCTGAATATAGGCGCGCACCACGCCAGCGGTCCCCTCAGGACGCAGGGTGCAAGGGCGATCGCTGCGATCGCTAAAGCTGTACATCTCCTTGCTCACCACATCAGTGGCGGTGCCAATGCCCCGTTCAAAGAGGGCGGTGGATTCAAAGGTAGGGGTGCGAATTTCCTGATAGGCGGCCCGATCTAAGAGATCCCGAGCTAGCTGTTCTACCCGTTGCCAGGTATGGATATTGGCGACCTTGAGATCGGCTCCCAGCCATTGCGGGGTTGGTAAAATATCCTCGGTCCCCGGCAGGGATTGTATGGGCTCCATAATGTCTCAGCACGTCTTTTCCAGCCTCCTATCATACCCCGCTAGCTGACCTGGGTGCTGGCATCACTGCCAGAGGCTTGGGGTAATCGGCAACAGTTGACTTCATCAATACAGACCTTGCCCGACTGTAGAGCCCAGCGGAATAGGGCAACACGGTTACCCGTAGCGGTTTTGGTCAGAATATTACTGATGTGGTTATCGACGGTACGCTTACTAATTTCTAGTTGCTCGGCAATCTCCTGGTTGGTCAACCCCGATGCCACCAGTTCGAGAATCTGCAACTCCCGATCCGACAGGCTACCCTGCCCATGGAGCGGAGAGGTGTCGTTGCTTGCCATGTAAAATCATTCCTTCTTGTGTATTTATGCTTACCCTACTACCACTATACGCGCTTATTTTAAGACTGACGGGAGTTTTCCCGATTGCCTTTAGCCTTTCTGTTAAGGGGCTATGGGGCGTATCTAAAGGTTATGGAGCCTCACCGATACAATGAGTTAAAAGTAGTAACCGGGTGACAATTTGGGTGGCGTAGTTGGCACCGGTGGGGTTTTTATGGGTGTCTGGAGGTAGGGTTGCCATTCTCCAGCCACGATGGGGGCGATGTAGTCCCCTGGGGTTAATTTACCCTGGCCACAAATTAGGATGG
>JBEIGU010000070.1:0-20087 GCA_040381765.1 Leptolyngbya sp. | reverse complement strand
GTTCTCCGAGAAAGTGAGATTTCATCAGGGTTTCAGGCTTCGGACTGCCAACAAAGACGGAAACTACTCAAGTGCCTATGGTAGAAGGGTTTCAGGCTTCTTCAAGCCCCGGATTTTGGGAGAACTTCCGACTCTCCAGCTATTGGATTGATGAAAATCAATTCCCCGAATCAGGGTTTTCCAGAGGACACCTACTCTGATCCAGAGTTGGTTGACTGATAAAACTCTCAACGCTGGCGGCTAGAAGCCGCGCCTAGACAGACAAAACCCGCTTACGCGGGTTATGGGTCAGTCGGCGAAGGCCGACTTCGTCTAGATAGCAGCGGTTTGAACCGCCCTAAGCCAATGTTTTGTCAGTCAACCAGGATCCATAGACTAGTATCTTGCCAGACCCCTGGGCATTTTTCATCCTCCTGGGTTAACCCCTAATGATCGCTATAGACTTAACGGACCAACATCAAACTCCCCTGCTATCCGCCCTAGGGGATGCGGCCCGACGCCCCCACGCCGCCTTCTACACCCCCGGCCACCGGCGGGGCCAGGGGGCCTCCCCCGCACTACAGGAACTGTTGGGTGCAGCGGCCCTGGCGGCGGACCTGACGGAACTGCCGGAACTGGATAACCTCTTCGCTCTGGAGGGGGTGATTGGCGCCGCCCAAGCCCTGGCCGCTATGGCCTTTGGGGCTGATCAAACCTGGTTCCTTGCCAATGGTTCCACCTGTGGTTTAGAAGCGGCCATCCTGGCCACCTGTAATCCTGGGGATATCATCCTGGTACCCCGTAATGCCCACCAGTCCATTATCTCTGGCCTGATTCTGGCGGGGGCTCAGCCCGTGTTCCTCCAACCGGATTACAGCGAGGAACTGGGCCTGGTCCTGGGGATGGCCCCAGAGACCGTTGCCAGAGCCCTGACTGACTATCCAGAGAGCCGGGCCGTACTGGTGGTATCCCCCACCTACCATGGTATTTGTTCTGACCTGGCGGCGATCGCCGCCATCACCCACCAGCACGGCATCCCCCTGTTAGTGGATGGGGCCCACGGCCCCCACTTTGGCTTCCACCCAGATCTGCCCGCCGCTGCCCTCAGCCAGGGGGCCGATCTGGTGGTCCAGTCTACCCATAAGGTGCTGGGGGCCCTGACCCAGGCGGCCATGCTGCACTGCCAGGGGGAACGGGTGGATCGCGATCGCCTGGGTAGAGCCCTACAACTCACCCAGTCCAGTAGCCCGAGTTACCTCCTGTTAGCCTCCCTGGATGCCGCCCGCCACCAGCTGGCTACGGATGGAGATGCTCTTCTGGCCAACAGTCTGGCACTGGCTCAGGATCTGCGCCAACACATTGAACAGATCCCCAACCTAACCGTGCTCAGCAAACCTCAGCTACTGAAATACCCCAGCGTGGCAGACCTGGATCTCACCCGTCTGACCGTTGATGTCAGCAGCTTAGGCATCTCCGGCCTGGAGGCAGATGACTACCTCCATCACCAGTTGGGAGTCACCGTGGAGCTATCTGAACTCCACCACCTCACCTTGATTATTACCTGGGGCAATACCTCAGCAGATATCCAGCGTTGCTATCAGGGATTCTGCAATCTGGCATCCCATCAGGCCCGGGCACCCCTGTTGCCCCAAACAAAAAAACGAGTTAACCCATCCCCCTCTTCCCGGTACAGCCAACCCCAGCTATCTCCCCGGCAAGCCTTTTTTAGCCCTAGCATAACCTTACCTGCGGAGCAGGCCCTGGGGCAACCTAGTGCTGAGAGCATCTCGGCCTACCCCCCAGGTATCCCCACCCTCTTAGCTGGGGAAATAATTACCTTAGCTGGCTTAGAGCACCTCAAGTGTCTCAAGCACCTGGGGGCACAATTGAGTGGTTGCAGCGATCCTAGCCTGGCCACCTTGAAAATCGTCGAAAATCGCCACGACTCTATATACACCCAGACGCGGCATTAAGTCAGCCATATTTGAAACAGGTATATAAGTATAGCTACAGCCAAGTCCGTAAGAACATTCCCTTTGCCCTAAGTTGATTGGCCGCAAAGCCTTTCCCAAAGGCCAAAGCGCATAATCTCCTGATCACCCGGGTGATGGGCTGCAACAGGTAAACTGGAACACCTGAGCAACAAAATCCACATTCTCCCTACTTGAATTCACTGAGTGGCCATGTTAAAATAAAAGAGATTTTGTCTAATCATGAGCTATGGGCCTAATTTGGTTGACTGACAAAACTCTCAACGCTGGCGGCTAGACAGGCAAAACCCGCCTACGCGGGTTATGGATCAGTCGGCGAAGGCCGACTTGGTCTGTATAGCAGCGGTTTGAACCGCCGTAAGCCAATGTTTTGTCAGTCAACCAGGGGCCTAGTAGCTGTTATTGCTCGATCGGGGTCTGGTAAACTAGGCGCTACTTTTAACTAGTAGGGTTGATTATTATGGTCCGTAGTAGTTCCTTTCCCTTGCTTGCCTGCCCTAATCTGAACTACCTTCATGGACTGACCTCTTTCCTGACTATGAGTTTAACCCTGGGGCTATGCTCACTATCCACATCTGCTCAGGAGCTAATAGAGATTCAGTCTTTAGCTCAGTCTCCTCTAAGCTCGGCAGACTCCACGGTGCCTCTAGATCTAGTCCAAAGTACGGAAGTTCCAGCCGTTGAAATTCCTCCCCCCCCTCCTGAAACAGCCCAACCTGTTACTGGCGAGGTGAGCGATGTCCCCCAACCTACTCCTACCGCAGATGAGTTACGTCAGCAACTCCAAATAGATCCAATTTTGAGCACTAGCTCGCCCAGGTTTTACTTTCCAGGCAGTGGGACAGGTATCCCCGAAGGGTTTGGAGCTCAATGGGGGGATGTTTTCCTGAGTGTTACTGCCGCCAGTAAGGATAGGGTTCGGACCACTTTTATAGATAGTGGTATTTCAATCGGGTTAGGCTTAGGCGATCCTCGAGAATTAGTGGGTTTAGAGCTGGCTTATAACATTCTTAGTACCAGGACTCAATTTGCTGTCAATGGCTCTTTTGATTTACAAGCCCATCGTTATATTTTTCAATCCGATAATTTCACTGCATCTGCAGCCTTTGGCTGGAATAATTTCTATAGCTATGGTCCTGAAGCCAGCATAAACCCTCCAACTCTTTATGGAGTTGTATCCGGTTACACCTTCCTCCGTCCCGACGATCCCTACCGACCCATGCCCTTAACGGTGACCCTGGGGGCAGGTGGTGCACCTCTCTATGCCGACAGCGGGGTAGGTTTCCTGGCTGGGGCTGGGGTTGAGGTACATCCCCAGCTGGGCCTCGGCACTTCCTGGGATGGTCGAGGGTTTGGGCTGGGAGCATCCTACATACCCTTCAGGAATTTTCCTTTTAACATTACTGCTCTTTATGACGATGTTTTCAACATGACGGAAGAGGGTCATCGGTTGGTTTTATCCCTTAATTTGAGCTACAATTTTAAGTAGGTTTTTATGGTTACAGTTCTACGAAAAATTCCAAATCAATGCAGTGCAGCTCTACCAAAGGAGAACTTTAATTCTATGACAAGGGTCAGTCAGATGGCTGACAGTACTAATCATTACGTGAACGACAAATGTCATGTGATCTGATCATTGTTTTCTTAAATTTATCCCTTGACACCAAGACTTATTTGCCTTATGAATAATAATTAGTGGCTCTTCCGGCTTAAGTATGCTTAATTGCCCTAGGATGACCTAAAAGTACTGCTATGCAAGGCTTTTAGCGAAAAAAATAAGTCTTTAGAGTTCTTTTTGCAGGACTTAAGGCTTGTAAGCATTGGTATGATGGGGTTTTAAGCTTCTCGAGCTTTAAAGTCGCATGGTCAGACCGGAAGAGCCTAATTAGTTGGCGTAAGGTTATGGAGTCACGTACTACTTATTTTTAAGTATTTAAGAGTTGTCAGGGATGTTTAGTCACTGTGTAGAGTGACATTCAGATCAGTTAACGGAAATCTTGAGATTGATTTGAAGTTAATTGGGTTGACTAGTTACCCTTCATAGGGTTTGAGTAAAAGATTTTTGAGATTATTTTTTTGTTGCGGTCGTCAAGTTGATGTGATTTGTGTCAGAGTTTGGACAAACCTTAGAAAAAGCAAGAGGAATCATAATGTCTAGCATGTTCAAAAAATTAGCCCAAGTGTCTTTTGCTGTTGCTGCAGTAGCCTTGGTGGCTCAAGAGGCTCAGGCTGGACGTAGACCCAATGCCGGTGCAGGTCTGCGTCCCCCCGCTATCCAAAGACCTTTTCGAACCTTTCCACTCCCCAATGCGACTGGTACCTTTACACTTCCCACTACTACTGCTACTGCTGCTCCTACTGGGGGTAATGGCAGGGTAGGCGCTGCCCCGGCGGCCACCCAGCCTGTGGCTACGACTGGTATTGCACCTCGTGCCGGTAGCCTTTTCAGTCGTCCTACTCGTGGGCTTCGTTAGGTCTATATTTTCGATATTGGCCAAGTTGCCGTGGTGTCTAGTTTGAGAAATTCCTTTTCTCTCTTAACAACCATGTCTTAATTCCTTTATTCTCCAGAATGAGGAGTTTGCCCTAGAAAGCCTTCTCCCTCGGGAGAGGGCTTTACGGTGTCCGTGGTTACAGATTCAACCACGCCCTATCCCCCTTGACAAGGGGAGCTCATCGCAATGCACTTCACCCGAGCGAAATCCGCTCTAGCCCTCATTTGTGGCGTTAGGAAATCTCCAGAGGTTTCCGGTTGGTTGACTGACAAAACTCTCAACGCTGGCGGCTAGAAGCCGCGCCTAGACAGGCAAAACCCGCCTACGCGGGTTATTGATCAGTCGGCGCAGGCCGACTTCGTCTGTATAGCAGCGGTTTGAACCGCCGTGAGGCAATGTTTTGTCAGTCAACCAGGGTTTCCGGCACGGCAACTAATGGAGCTTCAACCTTTTACCCTGGTTTGACAGGAAAGGCATAGGCTGAGGAGTTAAACCTATGGAATGGTTAGAATCTGTGGAATATGTTCTGGATAGCCTGGTGGCCGTAGCCTCCCTGGTCCTGGAGACAGTTTCCATACTGTGCATCATAGCTGGCCTGGTCAAGACCGGGCAGCTATGCCTGAATCTAAAACGGCTTTACCGGGGCCGGCCCTTTCCGTTCAATCAGGTGCGCCTCTCCTTTGGCACCTGGCTGGCCCTGGCCCTAGAGTTTCAGCTGGGGGCAGATATTCTGGCCACCACCATGGCGCCTACCAGCCAAGAATTGACCAAGCTGGGGGTGATTGCAGTGATTCGGACCTTTTTAAACTACTTCCTGGGCAAGGAAATGGAAACGGAACTAGCCCTAGAACGGGAACGGCTAGAACAGGAACAGATCCGCCTGGTTTAGGCATCCACCAGGGCTTCCTGACCATGCTGACGGAGCCTGGCTAGGTTCATGCAGGAAAGGAATATCCTCCACTAGCCACCAAAACAGGGTAGGGCGACGATTTAAGGCTTGAGGGAAGGGCGTGATCAGCGCAGCTGATGGACAGGGTCGGCATTCGCAGAACCCGTTCAGTAACCGGGTTAGGGGGTTGGGTCCTAGGGCTCCACAAATCGATAGCCAAGCCTAGGCCTGATCTCCTACTAAAGCCAAATCTACCTCACCGAAGATAGCGCTGGGACAGCAATAGTACTTGAATTCTAATAAATTATGAAAAGGGTCCTCTAGGAAAAAAGTGCGGTGCTCTAGGGGAGTGTCAGCAAAGCGCCGTTTTTCCCTCTGATAAAACTGCAGTTGGCAGTCCTTAGCGCGCTGTAATAAGGCCTGCCAATCCACTTCTGCGGTAAAAATAAGGCCAAAGTGGCGGGGGTAGATACCCTTTTGAGGAGCGAGATTGACGCTGACATGGGCCACCAGTTGGTGACCGTAAAGATTCAAAATCAGGGAGGCAGTGGTTTCCCGACCAGGTTCACAACCTAGACCAGCAACATAAAATTGGTGGGTTTGGGGAATGTCACCAACGGGAAAAGCCAGGTGAAAAATGGGGGAAGCAGGGATCATGGCGGCCATCTCTAAAGTTATAGCTTTGGCCAGAATGGTTAGAACATAGCTGATTGATCAACCTTCTGTCTGGTAACGTCAGAGCAACTGGGCCATCATAGGTCATAAAAAGCAAGCTGGGGTTAGGCGTCCTGGCTCGTCTTCACCCCGTTATAGCTACTGCAATCAATCTGAAAGAATTTTAGCTCAGTCCCCTGGCAGGTTTGTATCCTAGAGATCTTAGAGGAGAAAGAATTGGAACTCTGGCCAGGGCTAGCCGGTCTGTCATGCTAACCGGCCAAAACGATTTAGAGGCCAGAAACGGAACCGAGCGCGACCAATCAGATCGCTCTGGGGTAACAGCCCCCAGACATGGGAGTCGTTGCTATCGTTGCGATTATCCCCCAGCACAAACAGATAGTCAGGCGGCACGGTCAGGGCTGGAGTCTCATAGGAGGGCAGCTCCATCCGGTAGGGCTCCGCCAGAACTTGACCATTCAACAACACCTGCCCCTGCCTCACCTGCAGGATTTCCCCCGGCACACCAATAATCCGTTTGATAAAAGCCTGGTGGCGATCATAGCCGAGATCCACCAACTGGCCTGGGGGATGAAATACTACAATATCCCCCCGTTGAGGGGGACGCCAGTGGTAAGTGAGCTTGTCCACCACTAGGCGATCGCCAATGTGCAGGGTAGGCATCATGGAGCTAGAGGGAATAAAGCGGGGCTCCGCCACCCACAGCCTCACCGTTAGGGCAATCACCAGGGCTATCGCCAGCACCTTGAGATTACCCTGCCAGGCTTCCAATCGTGAGCCGTGGGAAGTTTTGGACTTAGGGGGCAAGGCAGAAGGTTGCATAGCTCTTAGCGAGGAAAATACTTTAAGCCTAGTATAAAAACATTGATAGTTTGACTACTACTAGAAATCCTTTGCAACCAGGATCTTAGAAATCTTTGCAAAAATTATCCGGATGACCCTGATCAGGTTGAGAAAAATAGATTAGAAACTAGGCTCAGCTTAATAGGGCAGGACCAGACCCAATTCTTGAGCAGTTTCCTGGATCATTCCCAGAGGTTATCATGCTTTACCCCGTTGCCTGGCTCAGTGTCGACCTACTGCCCACCCCTCTAGATCCGCTGCAGCAGCCTCATCGAACCCTTGATCAATTAGCCCAAAGGTCCCTAGGTCGGGTGAATCCACCAACTCCAGCAGCGCTGCCTCACCAGGTGGCCTTTAGTTCTCCTAGCACAATCATCACCCCCAAGACAGTGGTGGTATTGCGCCAGGGCAGCCAGGGATCAGTGGTAAAACAACTGCAGGCTCGCCTACAGCAGTTGACCTATGATCCTGGCCCGGTTGACGGCCAATTTGGTCCCCGCACTGACCAGGCGGTACGCCAATTTCAAATGACTACCGGACTACCAGTGGATGGGGTGGTTGGGACCACCACCTGGGCCAGACTGCAACGGCAAGACGTTTCTACCAATCAGGCGATCGCGAGGTCTTCCCCTCTCCCCCACTTATCCCCCGTCGTGCCACAACTGCAGTTCCATCCCATCGCCCGCATCGCCGCCGGGCCCGATAGGAAGACTCTAGCGCTACTGGCAATTGGCCTAGCTGGGGTGGGGCTGATGGCCTACCGATTTCGCCCCGAACCCTTCAAACCTGTCGCCCAGTTACCGGTTTACTATCCCCATCCGGTATATCCCCAACAGTTGGCAGCGGTGCATCAACCCCAGCCCATTTATCCCCCACCAGCGGCCCCAGTAATGACCGCCGCCTCCAACCTTATTTCCGGCCCTGCCCCCCACCCAGAATGCCTACCTGAATTTCTCTACGATCTACAACAGCCTCAGCAGCGCCAAGCCCTAGAAACTAGCCTTCAGGGGGGAAATCCAGAGGTTACCCCAGCTTTGACAGCCCTGCTAAATCGCCTGGGCAGTTTTCCTGCAGTTCACCACGGGACTGGCCAGCCCTACACCTACCTGCTGCTAGATGACCTGGGGGGATGCTTCAGGCTCTGCAACAACGAACTCTGGGTCACCGAAGCAGCTGTGCAGTGGCTACGTCAAGACGCCCCCTATAGCCTTACCATCCGCCGTCTGGACAGTAGCGGTGGGATAGAAGACAGGGAGTTTACCGTCGCCCTCAGTCCTCGGCAGCTAGCGCTAGCGACCTAGGAGTCGGGACTAACCTGGGCCCGATACAGTAGCCGATCGCCCTGACGATAGCCCAGATAGCGCACCCGCACCCGCTGGCCGGGGGTGATATTACCCTGCAGGGGTTGGTGGACCTGGGGATCGTAGGGTAGCTCCGCCCCCACCTCACCGATGGCGGTTACTCCCCATCGCTGCAGCAGTTCCTGCCAGGGGTGGGTGAGGGGCAGGAGGCGGCTGGCGGGGAGGTCGGGCTGACGCTGGGCGGCGGCTACAGCGGTGGGCCACTGGCGCAACCAGGGCTCCAGGCAGGCCAGGGCTTCCGCCTGAAACTGGCGCCGACGATCCCCATCCGGGTCAGGGCTAGGCAGGGATGAAACCTGAACAGGAGAAGGGGAGAGGTCAACCGGGGCACCAAACTGGGCCATCAGATCGGTGGCGGGGACCTGCAGAGCCTGGCTCAGGTGCAGGAGGGTTTGCACCGGCAAGCGCCCCACCTGGCCCTGGCGGAGGTGGTCCACCATTCCCCGGGAGACCCCGGCGGCCCGGGCCAGAGCCCGATAGCTGCCTAGCCCAGCAGCCTGCATCAAAGTTCGCAGTTGGGGAGAGTAGTCGACGGGGGGTGCAGCCATGGCCAGGAGCGGCTAAAATGCCTGAGTAATAGGTCTGTTTAGCGGTTTAGTATAGCCTGGGCGGAGCCATGGAAGGAAAAGGGCAATGGCGGCGGCGATCAACCCGGGCAGGGCTGGTGGGTCTGGTGATCAGCCTGACCGCCGCTCCCCTGGCGGCGGCCCCCCCTAACCCGGTGATTCAGGTGGGGGTGGTGCAGCGGTTTGGGGAAGATCCCCAAACCCAGATTCGGCTGGAGGCCCCGGCGGGGGAGCGCCTTAACCTGCGGTTTGAAACCAATGGCCAGCCCCAAACCCTGATCGCCCCCCAGGTGGTGCTGGGGCTAAAGGCCGAGCCCATGGCCGCCCCTGACCTGCGGGAACGGGTGGTGTTGAGCCATCACCGCAGCTTTGAAAGTGCCGAACACAGCGCCCAGGAGTGGCGACAACGGGGGATTGAGGCTGAAATTGCCCAACCCGGCGGCTGGGAGGTGTGGGCCAGTCGCCAGCAGTACAATACTCCTCTGCTGCGGCGGCTGTTGATTAAAAACCTGCAGGCCCAGGGTTTCGGCGAGGTGCACCTGGATAGTCGGGTGGTCAGCCAGGTGCCCAAGTTGTTTTTCCAAGCCAATGGCTACCGCTACCACCGCGATCGCCTGGAGCTCAGCTCCAGTGGGGGGCGCACCCGGGTGGTGCAGAGTGGGGAGCCCCCCCTAACCCGGGTCTATGCTGGCGGCCTCAGCCTCCAGCCCAATGCCTACGATACCTATACCCTGATCAACCAGGTGCCGGTGGAGACCTACCTACGGGGGGTTGTGCCCCACGAAATTGGCCCCAGTGCCCCCCTCCCCGCCATCCAGGCCCAGGCGGTCCTAGCCCGCACCTACGTGCTGCGCAACCTGCGCCGCTTTGCCATTGACGGTTACCAGATCTGTGCTGACACCCAGTGCCAGGTCTATCGGGGGTTGAGTGGTACGGTGCCAGCGGCGGATCAGGCCATTCAGGCCACCCGGGGCCAGGTGCTGACCTACCAAAATGAGCTGGTGGATGCCCTCTACTCCTCCACCAGTGGCGGGGTCACCGCCGCCTTTAGCCACGTCTGGAACGGGCTAGATCGCCCCTACCTGAAGCCGGTGGTGGATTCGGTCTCCGGCGCCTGGAACCTGAGCCGCAACCCCCTGAACGAGGAAACCAGTTTTCGCGCCTTTATGGCCCTCGACCAGGGGTTTAACGAACAGGGGTGGCAGCTATTTCGCTGGCGCTATGACAGTACCCTGGCGGAGATTGCCCAGGATCTGCGCCAGTTTCTAGGACGGCGTCAGCATCCCCTGGCGGGGTTGAGTCAGGTCAGCCAGGTGAGGGTGACGGAACGGGCCCCCTCGGGGCGGGTACAGGTGCTGGAGCTTGACACCAATCTGGGGCCAGTGCGCCTGGAGAAGGACGAAATTGTCCGGGTGCTTTCCGCCCCCCGCAGTTTGTTGTTTTATCTGGACCCGATCTACGCTCCAGCCCAGGGGGATGGCCCCCCCACCCTGACCGGCTACCGCTTTGTCGGCGGCGGCTGGGGCCATGGGGTCGGCCTCAGTCAAACGGGCTCCTACCGCCTGGGTCGGATGGGCTGGAACTACGGTCGCATCCTGCAGTTTTACTACCCCGGCACTGCCCTGCAGCCCATCCATGGCGGTCTCACCCTCTGGTCAGATCCCCAGGCAACTACCACCCCTAACAGCCCTCCAGACTAGGGGCGGCTTTCACCGGTCCATGCTCTGCCAAACCACTGACCACTGATGACTGACCACTGATGACTAATTTGACCTGGCTGGATAACAACTCCTGGCTGCTGGAACTGGGCCCCCACCGCCTGCTGATCGATCCCTGGCTGGTGGGGGATCTGGTGTTTGGCCAGCAGAAGTGGCTGTTTAGGGGGGTGAAGCTGGGGGCGCCCACCCTCGACCTGGGAAAGATTGACCTGATTCTCCTCAGTCAGGGCCTAGAGGACCATGCCCATCCCCCTACCCTGGCCCAGTTGGATCACACCATTCCGGTGGTGGGGTCACCGGCGGCGGCCCGGGTAGCACAGCGGTTGGGCTACCGCCAGGTGACCGCCCTGGGCCATGGCCAGGTATTTGAACTGGGGGATTGGCTGCGGCTGGAGGCGGTGCCGGGGGCGCCCCTGGGGCCCCTGACGGTGGAGAATGGCTATGTGATCAGCGATCGCCAGAGTGGTCTACGGTTTTTTTACGAACCCCACGGCTTCCATGCCCCCAGCCTCCAGGCCCAGGACCCCATGGATGTGGTGATTACCCCGGTGGTAGATCTAGCCCTGCCCCTGGTGGGGCCAATTATTCGCGGCCAGGCTAGCGCCCTGGAACGGGTGGAGTGGCTCCAGCCCCAGCTGGTGCTGCCCACCGCTGCCGCCGGTGAGACCCAGTACACTGGCCTCCTGACCTCCCTGCTGCAGAGCCGGGGCAGCGCCGCCAGCCTACAGCACACCCTACAGGACCGGGGGCTGACCAGCGAGGTGATCAGCCCCGCCGTAGGGAAACGGCTCAGTCTAAACCTATCTTAATCAAGCACAGTCGATCACTCAAAGCTAATGCTGGCAGACTCTCTGGCTCAAATCCACCCTCTTCCAGGTAGCTACGGCCATATCCAAGTTTAGACTCTGTGGGTATCGCCTCTGGTTGATTAACTGGGTCTAACAAATACGTTTATACCAGTCAGTCAACCAGGAGTTGCTCGGCAGAGAGAATCATCTGCCGCCAGGGGAAGAAAATCGGGCCTGCCTCCAGCTTACCCTTGACAACGGGGGCAATAGTGGGCCGATCGCCCAGCTAACTTCAAACGTCGAATAGGGGATTGGCAAACCCGACAGGGTAGATCCTCCCGATCGTAGACCCAGGCCACACCACCGTAGTTGCCGTTGATGCCGTAAATATCCCGGTAGTCGCTGAAGCTGGTGCCGCCGGACTCAATACTGGTGGTTAGCACCTGTTGGATAGCCCCATGCAGTCGGTTTAAACGGGGCAACCCTAGACCCTGGCTGGCGCTGGTGGGGCGAATGCCACTCAGAAATAGGGCTTCGTCCGCATAGATATTGCCCAGGCCAGCCACCAGACGCTGATCCAGTAGGGCGTTTTTAATCGGTCGCTGGCTACCCCGCAGCCGTTGTCCCAGGTAGGCAACGTTAAACTCCGGGGCAAAGGGCTCTGGCCCCAGCCCCTGCAAACCCGTGATCACCGCCTGGGGAGGCTGACCCGGGGGTACCCACCAGAGGCGCCCAAAGGTGCGCTGGTCTAGAAACCGAAGTTCGCGATCGCCCTCTAGAAAAAGCCGCACCCGGCAGTGGGAACTAACTGGTGTAGCTGGATCTAACCAGAGCAACTGACCCGTCATCCGCAGGTGTACCCCCAGATAACCGGCCGCCTCACCGCCCCCCCGCACTAGCTCCGCCAGCAGATACTTACCCCGCCGCTGCCAACCGTGAAAGGCCACTCCCCCCATGCCCTGCCAAAAGTCGGCAGGATTTTCAGGGAAGGCCAGGCTGCGGGCCAGCAGTAATTCACCCCCCTGAATTGTTCGATGTAGGGTGACCCGGTTTAACCCCCGGCAAACGGTTTCAACCTCAGGTAACTCAGGCACGGTCAGTTCAATCCGATCCAGGGGTGTTGGGTTCCACCTTAGCCTTACCAGCCGCCTTAGGGGAACGCCTACTGCTAGAGGCCTTGCTAGCGGCAGCGGTTTTGGTGGTACCACTGGCCTTGGTCCTACGGGCAGTAGTACCGCCACCCGCCTTGGTGCTCCGCCCCGCTTTGGAGGTGCCAGAGGCGGTACCGGCTTTGCCCTTTTTAGCCTTAGTTCCCTTACTGGTGGCCTTAGCTCCAATCCAATCCAGGGCTTGCTCCAGGGTAATAGCTTCCATCTCGACCCCTTCAGGGACCGAGGCATTCACCTTGCCATGTTTAACGTAGAGACCGTAGGGCCCATTAAACACGGCAATAACTTCCCCATCCTCCGGGTGCGCCCCCAACTCCTTCAGGGGATCTACCTTGCGGCGACCACGGCCGGTCTTGGGTTGGGCCAGTAACTCCAGGGCTCGCTCCAGGCTAATGGTGAGGACATCATCCTCCCCCTTGAGGGAACGGTAATCTCGGCCCTCCTTGCCCTGATCGTGCACGACGTAGGGTCCAAACCGCCCCTGGCTGGCTTTGATCGGTGCACTGGTCTCCGGATGAACCCCCAACAGTCGGGGTAGCCGCAACAGCCCCACCGCCGTGTCCAGGGTGAGTTGGTCGGGGGATAACCCCTTGGGTAAGGAGGCTCGCTTGGGATTGGGATTCTCCTCCGTGCTATCCCCCAACTGTACGTAGGGACCGTAGGGCCCAATTCGCAGGTAGATAGGCTCGCCGGTATCGGGGTGCAGCCCCACCTGATCGGGGCCTTCTACCTTTTGCTTAATGATGCGTTCGATCTGGTCTTCGTCTAAATCGGCAGGGGGAACGTCTACGGGAATGGACGCCCGCACCGGTTCGCCCTCGGTGTCCAGCTCTATATAGGGGCCATAGCGGCCAATCCGCACCTTAGCCGCCAGGTCGTTGAGCAAAACCGTGCGGGCAGCGGTGGCATCAATTTCCGTCTCCCGGACGTGAACCTGCTGCTCTAGTCCCTGCTCTCCACCATAGAAGGTCTTCAGGTAGGGTAACCAGTCCACCTCGCCGGTGGAGATTTCATCCAGGGTTTGCTCCATGCGGGCGGTAAACTGGACATCGACCAAGTCTGGGAAATTTTGCTCCAGCAGGGCGGTGACCGCAAAGGCCGTGAAGGTCGGAATCAGGCTGTTATTGACTAGTCGGACGTAGCCACGATCAATGATGGTGCCAATTACCGTAGCGTAGGTGCTGGGCCGACCAATCCCTTCGCTCTCTAAGACTTTTACCAGGGTAGCTTCGGTGTAGCGGGCCGGAGGTTGGGTTTCGTGGCCGATCGCCTCCAATTGGGAGCAGGCCAGGGCATCGCCGGTGGCCAGGCTGGGCAGCAGCACCTCCTGGTCCTCCAGGGCCGCCTCCGGATCGTCGGACCCTTCCACGTAGGCCCGGAAGAAACCGGGGAAGTCAATGCGCTTGCCGGTGGCCCGAAACACCGCATCCTCCACCTCAATGGAGGCAGTGATATGGGTTTGACGGGCCTCCGCCATTTGGCTGGCCACGGTGCGTTTCCAGATCAGATCGTAGAGGGCCGCTTCTCGACCGGTCAAGCCGGTTTCCTGGGGCGTCCTAAAGGTGCTCCCTGCTGGTCGAATGGCTTCGTGGGCCTCCTGGGCGCCCTTACTTTTAGTGGCGTACTGGCGGGGCTTGGGGCTCAGGTAGACATTGCCATAGCGAGACTCTACACAGGCTCGGGCGGCGGCGATCGCCTGCTCTGAGAGGTGTACCGAGTCAGTCCGCATATAGGTGATGTACCCCTGCTCGTAGAGGTTCTGGGCAACCCGCATGGTATCTCGAGCCGATAGGCGTAACTTGCGGTTGGCCTCCTGTTGCAGGGTGGAGGTCGTAAACGGAGGAGCGGGCTTACGGGTGGAGGGGCGTTCCTCCAGGCCACTTACCGTCCAGACCGCCGCGTGCAATCGAGCTTGCAACTCCTGGGCACGAGCTTCATCCAATAGCACCACCTGACGGCCCTGGGCAATTTGCCCCGTTGCCTCGTCAAAGTCACCGCCGTTGGCTAGCCGGGTGCCCCCCAGGCTATGCAACCTGGCCTCAAAGGCTGATTTATCCTTCAGCAGGGTAGCCTTTAAATCCCAGTAGGATCCCCGGCGGAAGGCCCGTCGCTCCTTCTCCCGGTTTACCACCAATTTCACCGCCACCGACTGTACTCGACCCGCCGACAGGCCGCCAGCAATTTTCTTCCACAGTAGGGGCGATAGGGTATAGCCCACCAGGCGATCCAGGATGCGGCGGGTTTCCTGGGCATGGACTAGTTGGTCATCAATGGTGCGACAGTTCTGCAAAGCAGCCTGAATCGCCTCCTGAGTGATTTCGTGGAACACCATGCGTTTGGTGGGTACCTTAGGATTCAAAACCTGGAGCAGATGCCAGCTAATACTTTCCCCTTCCCGGTCTTCATCCGTAGCCAGCACCAGTTCATCTGCCTGTTTGAGGGCATCCTTAAGGGTTTTCACCACTTTCTTTTTATCGCTGGGAATAATGTAAAGGGGGGCAAAGTCTGCCTCTGGATTAACCCCTAGCTGCGCCCATTTTTCCCCCTTCACACTGGGGGGGATTTCACTGGCGGAACGGGGCAAATCTCGCACATGGCCCATGGAGGCTTCGACCCGATAACCCCTTGGCAGGTAATTACGGATAGTTTTGGCTTTAGTGGGAGATTCAACAATAACAAGGGTTGACATAGGGCGATAATCACCGACGCTCTAGCAATGGTTTAGCATTAAAAATAACGTTATGAAATGATTCCCCTCGGAATAAATCTATTTAACCCGTTTTAACCCGTTACCGGCGGACAGGGAATCACCAACTACGTGATCAATTTACTGCACAGCCAGGCCCCAAAGGCACCGCCACCGCCAAAAACTTAATCATTCAGGGGGATGGTGGAGAAAACTTAAATAATTCTTTAAAAATCCTTTTCCCCAGGCTGATCGGGGAATGGGGTTGTCTTACTCCGTGGCTCTTCCCCCATACTCAGAACCTCGCCAAGGCGCTAGTATGCGTGGTATAGGTTTATTAGGTTGTCAGCCAGATTTGAATTTGACCTACCTTCACTTGCCCCCGTCAACTTCGAGGAAAAGTAACGATGGACTTTGCTAGCCTTGCCTCCCAGTTAAATGCTGGCACCATAGCCCCAGAGGGAGTGCTCATCCTAACTATTTTAGTGATTTTAGTGGGTGACCTGATCCAGGGGCGTTCCTCCTCAGCCTGGACTCCCTATGCGGCCATCCTGGGCTGTTTAGCAGCGGTGGCAACCCTGACCTGGCAATGGGGATCAGCAGATCCTGTAGGCTTTTTGGGGGCATTTAATGCCGATGACCTGGCCATTGTGTTCCGGGGCATTATTGTCCTATCGGCGGCGGTGACCGTACCCATGGCGATTCGCTATGTGGAGCAGTCTGGTACTGCCCTGGCAGAATTTCTGGTGATTTTGCTAACGGCTACCCTGGGGGGCATGTTCCTGGCGGGGGCCAGTGAGCTGGTGATGATCTTTGTTGCCCTGGAAACCCTGAGTATTTCCTCCTATTTGCTGACGGGCTACATGAAGCGGGACCCCCGATCCAACGAAGCGGCCCTTAAGTATTTGCTAATTGGCGCCACCAGTTCGGCAATTTTTCTCTATGGGTCTTCCCTACTCTACGGCCTGTCCGGGGGGGAAACCCGGCTAGCAGCAATCGCCGCCAACCTCTCCGCTGAAGGCGGCGAAGCCCCCATTGGTCTGGTGGTGGCCCTGGTCTTTGTGATTGCGGGTATCGCCTTCAAGGTTGCCGCCGTGCCCTTCCACCAGTGGACCCCCGATGTTTACGAAGGTTCCCCCACCCCAGTGGTAGCCTTTCTATCCGTAGGTTCTAAGACCGCCGGTTTTGCCCTAGCTATTCGCCTGCTGGTGGCTGCCTTTCCCCTGGTGTCAGAGCAATGGCACTTCGTCTTTACTGCCCTGGCGGTGCTTAGCATGGTGCTCGGTAACGTGGTAGCCCTGGCCCAAACCAGTATGAAACGGCTACTAGCCTACTCCTCCATTGGCCAGGCCGGCTTCTTGATGATTGGACTGGTGGTGGGTACCGACGCCGGCTATGCCAGCATGATTTATTACCTGTTGGTTTATTTATTTATGAACCTGGGGGGCTTTATCTGTGTGATTCTTTTTACCCTGCGCACCGGTACCGATCAGATCAGTGAGTACAGCGGTCTCTACCAAAAGGATCCCCTGTTGACCCTGGCCCTGAGTATTTGTCTACTCTCCCTGGGGGGTATTCCCCCCCTGGCGGGCTTCTTTGGGAAAATCTATATCTTCTGGGCTGGCTGGCAGGCGGGGGCCTACGGCCTGGTGTTGGTGGGGTTAGTCACCAGTGTAATCTCCATCTATTACTACATCCGCGTGGTGAAGATGATGGTGGTAAAAGAGCCCCAGGAAATGTCGGAGGCCGTGAAGAATTATCCTGCCCCCCGTTGGGATTTACCGGGCCTGCGGCCTCTGCAGGTGACCCTGGTGTTGATGGTGGTAGCCACCTCCCTGGCTGGTATCCTCTCCAACCCTTTGTTTACCCTGGCCAATGACGCCGTGGTGCGGACTCCCCTGTTAAACCCTGCCCTGGTTAGTCAGTTGTTGCCAGACCCGGTGCTGAGTGTTGCCCTGGTGGACAGGGCTGAATGATTGCCGATGGCTGTGTTCCTTTGCTTTGAGCATTGAATGGCAACCCAGCGGTGTGATGCCCTGCTGGTGGGAGGTGGCATTATGGGAGCTACCCTGGCCACCCTACTGCGGCAGGTGGATCCTAATTTCAAGGTGGTGGTGGTAGAGCGGCTGATGGACCTGGCCGCAGAGAGTACTGCCGCCATGAATAACGCCGGCACTGGCCATGCCGCTAATTGCGAACTCAACTATACGCCGGTGACCAAAGATGGCTCCCTAGCCCTTGACCAGGCCCTGGCGATTAATATTGCCTTTGAGCACAGCCTGGAGTTTTGGAGCGGGTTAGTGGAACAGGGCCTGCTGCCTGAGCCAGCCCGATTTATTCGGCCGGTGCCCCACATCAGTTTTGTCTGGGGGGAAGATAACGTCGCCTTCCTGTGGCGGCGTTATCAGCTACTCAGCGCCCTGCCCCAGTTTGCCGATATGGTCTGGGGGCAGGATCGGCCCCAGTTAGAGGACTGGATGCCTCTGGTGATGCAGGGTCGCCCCCGGGATCAACCCCTGGCCGCCACCCGGGTGGAACGGGGCACCGATATCAACTTCGGTACCCTTAGTCGCCTGCTGCTGGAGGGCCTGGAGCAGCAAGGCCTGAACCTGTTACGGGGTTGGCAGGTAGTTGACCTCAGGCGTCCAACTCAGGGGATAGAGCGTGAATGGTTGGTGGAGGCCCACAGTGCCAGTGGTGAGGGTATCACTTTCCAGACCCCCTTTGTCTTTCTGGGGGCCGGCGGCGGCACCCTACCTCTGTTACAGCGATCGGGAATTCCTCAGGCCCGTCTCTATGGCGCCTTTCCGGTAAGTGGGCAGTGGCTGGTTTGCCACAATCCCCAGGTGATTACCGCCCACCATGCCAAGGTCTACGGCAAAGCCGCCCTGGGGGCGCCGCCGATCTCCGTGCCCCACCTGGATAGTCGCTGGATCGAGGGCCGTCAAGCCCTGCTGTTTGGCCCCTACGCTGGCTTTAGCAGCCGTTTTCTAAAGCAGGGCTCCGGTTGGGATTGGCCCCATTCCATGCGACCGGGCAATCTGCTGCCCACCCTACAGGTGGGACTGGAGAACTTCCACCTGGTGCGCTATTTGATGCGTCAGGTGGTCCAATCTATGGATCAACGCCTGGCCAGCCTGCGCCAATTTGTTCCTGAGGCTGACGCTGCCGATTGGGATCTGGCGGTGGCCGGTCAACGGGTGCAAATTATTAAAAACGTCAATGGTCACGGCCAACTGCGCATGGGCACTGAGGTGGTCAGTAGTCAAGACGGATCTCTGGTGGCTCTACTGGGGGCCTCGCCAGGGGCCTCGACCGCGGTGGACATTATGGTGGAGGTGCTGCAGCGCCATTTTCCTGACGCCCTGGCTACCCCAGGCTGGCAAGGACGGCTCCGCCAACTGCTCCCGTCTTGGGGGGAGAACCTGAGTCAAAATCCTGAACAGCTGGCTAGTTGTCGCCAGCGCCACAATACTATTCTGGGGCTATCACTATAGCCATTTAGCTGAGGACACCGAGCCCAGCTTTGGTTCCCAGCTCATAGCCAATGACATCGCAGTGCTGTCCTAATCGGCCTGGCGACTATCATCATCCCTGCTCTTTCTTAACAATTATCACAGTGGCCACAAGCCTCCAGACGACGAGCCTCAGCAGTAAAACCAAACGCCATCAGGAGAGCCTGCCAGCGACATTGACGGCTATGGAAAAAACGATGCATCTGCTGACTGGCGCTAGTCTGCAAAGCGGGGGGGCGGATGGGGCCGGAGCGGAGGCGATATCGGAAAGGATCAAGCCACTCCAGTTGGCCGGTACTGTGCAGCCAGGCCAGGGCAATGGCACCGTGGCTAAACCGCTGGCTGACCTCCTCCACTTTGCCGGTTGGGGGGATCTGATGCACCAGTTGTTCAGCTTTGTGGCGCAGGGCCTGGGTCTGGCGCTGGAAGAACTGGGCCCGCTGGCGATCGCTAGGATCCAGCCAACCCGTAGGTTCGCTCACCAGGGTGAGGGCCTCCGCCGGTTCGCCATCCCGCCCGGCTCGCCCCACCTCCTGGACGTACTCACTGAGGGTGCAGGGGGCATGGTAATGGATCACCCAGCGGGTATTCGGCTTATTGATCCCCGTACCAATGTACACTAATAAGTACGATAGTTCACACGTACTCGAGATGCGCAGGATAGGATATACCCGGGTCAGCTCCAATTCCACCGAGCAGCTTCACGCTCTCGATCAGCACAAGGCCCGCCTCAGTGCCGCAGGCTGTAACGAGATTTATTGGGATATTGCGTCCAGATCAAAACACAATCGCAAAGGGCTGAATAGGGTCTTAGAGATTCTTGAGCGCCAGGAATGCGATGAGGCGGTATTCATCCGGGTTGACCGGATGACCGATAGTCCCACGGTCTTAGAGAAGGCGATTACGATTTGCCTTCAGTCCAAGGTCCCGATCAGAGGTTTAGATGACCACATTGACTTCACCACCGTTGGTGGCCGCCTCCATGCCCGGATACTCTGTAACCTTGCCAGGGCCGAGGTAGAACGATTGTCAGAGCGGATCCAACATGGTCATGAGTATCATCGCCAGATGAATGCGGCTTACTTTCCTCCCTTTGGCTACAAAAAGGTCGACCAGCACCTGGAACTAGACCTGACTTCATTTATTTGCCTGCTAGAGACTAAAGAGGAGTTAAGTCGGGCGGCCATTGGCTACGAACTGGTTGAAACCTTTTTACGTACCCGTTCCCTTAGAGGCACCCTAAAGCAGTTCAACGAGAAGTATGGGATTCGTCAGGGTAATCGCATCTAATTTGGTATAGACAAAAACAGACATATCCAAATCCATATGGATCAAGAGCTTGAAAATGCCCAAATTCAGAAAAAATTAGACTTAGATCCACAGGAGGCTACAAAAGACAGTATTCTGTGCTT
>JBEIGU010000069.1:0-20257 GCA_040381765.1 Leptolyngbya sp. | reverse complement strand
TCTCCCAAAATCCGGGGCTTGAAGAAGCCTGAAACCCTTCTACCATAGGCACTTGAGTAGTTTCCGTCTTTGTTGGCAGTCCGAAGCCTGAAACCCTGATGAAATCTCACTTTCTCGGAGAACTTCCCACTGTCCAGTTAAAGAATCTATTCAATTCTTCTCATTTATCAACCCACCGTCCTTTGCCATGGAACTCACCCGGATCACCACTAAACTCTTTCAGCCCAACGTCAACGCCAACCTCTGGTCCCAAGCTACCCTGGCGATCTCCCGCGTGGTGATCGGCATCATGATGGTGCATAACGGCCAGGACAAACTGGCGGACATCGAAAGCTTTGCCCACGCTTACGTGGAATACCTGGGGCTACCCTTCCCAATTTTCCTTAGCTATATCGCCGCCTACACAGAGCTGATCGGTGCCCCCCTGGTGGCGATCGGGCTATGCACCCGCCCGGCCGCCCTGGGGCTGTTCGGTACCATGACGGTGGCTATGTACCACCACATCTCCGTGGCGGGGCTGAGTTTACCCTACCTGGAACTATCCGCCATCTACGCCGCCTGCTTCCTGTACTTCACCGTTAACGGGGCTGGGTTGTTCTCCGTCGATGCCCTGATCGCCAACCGGCTGGACAGCAGTGCTCTTTCCCTGAAGGCCAAGCAGGTGATGCGGTTAGAAAAGGCCTTCCAAGCTGACCCCGCCCAGAAGCAGGCAGAAGCCCGCCGCTAACTCCTCCTGGTCTAGACGGTAGGGCCTGGCGGTGTCCCGTGGTCGCCCCAAGGCCCTGCCCTCCTAGCCTTGAAGCCCCAGCAGCGCCAGACTACAGCAATCCCTGGCCGTGCAAGACAAAGTAGGTAAGGCGGGCCAGGCTGAGGCCGATGAAGGCGGTGAGGGCTATGGCGATCGCCACTGTGATAGTATCGCGAATAAATTTCATAGGGAGGAGTAGGTTAGCAGCGTTCTGGCCAAAGCTATACTGAGATTCTATATTGGTAATCACGATCTCATGATAGTCGCCAAACTAGACCAGTTGATGGCTTTATTGGGGCAGATGGATCGCGCCCTGGTGGCCTACTCAGGGGGCATTGATAGCACCCTGGTGGCCAAGGTGGCCTACGATGTTCTGGGAGATCGGACCCTGGCGGTGACGGCCCATTCCCCCTCCCTGCTGCCGGAGGATTTAGACGAGGCCAGGGCCCAGGCGGTCATCATTGGCATTGCCCATCGGGTGGTGACTACCCATGAACTGGATAACCCCAACTACGCTGCCAACCCGGCAAATCGCTGTTACTTTTGCAAAAGTGAGTTACATGACACCCTCAAGCCCCTGGCCCAGCAGTGGGGCTATCCCTACGTGGTGGATGGGGTGAATGCCGACGATCTGGGGGACTACCGTCCAGGGATCCAGGCGGCCCAGGAACGGGGGGCCCGATCGCCCCTGGCGGAGTTAGGCATCACCAAACTGGAGGTGCGGCAGATGGCACGCCATCTGGGCCTGCCTTGGTGGGATAAGCCCGCCCAGCCCTGCCTCAGTTCCCGCTTTCCCTACGGCGAGACCATCACCGCCGCAAAACTCCAACGGGTGGGGCGGGCGGAGCGCTACCTGCGGCAGCTGGGGCTGCGGGACCTGCGGGTGCGATCGATGGGGGATATCGCCCGGATTGAAATTCCCGCGGAGCAGATTAGGCCCTTTGTCGCCGATCAAGACCTGGAGGCGTTGGTGCAGACCCTACAGAGTTACGGATTTACCTACGTCAGCCTGGACCTGGAGGGCTTCCGCAGCGGTAAACTAAATCAGACCCTACCGGATTTACTTCCCACCCCGAGGCCATGACCTACCTGCTTGCCGGTGACATTGGCGGCACTAAGACCATTCTACGGTTGCTAGAGGGCAACAACCCCCAGTCCCTGCGGATCTGCGTTGAGGCCACCTACGCCAGCCAGGCCTATGCCGATCTGGTGCCCATGGTGAGGGAGTTTTTGCAGCAGGGGTCGGACCAAATCGATCAAGGCATGGCTCCGGCGGTGGCCTGTTTTGCCATTGCAGGGCCGGTGGTGGCTAATCGTTCCAGCCTGACTAACCTGGCCTGGTTCCTGGAGGGCGATCGCCTGCAGGCCGAACTGCACCTTAACCAGGTCAGCCTGATTAACGACTTTGAAGCCGTGGGCTACGGGGTATTTGGCCTGGCCCCCGAGGATTTACACTCCTTGCAGCCAGGGAAGCCCCAAGCCCACGCACCGGTGGCGGTGCTTGGGGCGGGCACCGGCCTGGGCCAGGGCTTTGCCCTCAATCTAGAGGGCTATCCCCTGGTGTTTGCCTCCGAGGGAGGGCATGCCGACTTTGCCCCCCGCTCAGAATTGGAATTTCAACTGCTCCACTACCTGCTGGATAAGCACCAGATCTCCCGGGTGTCCGTCGAGCGGGTGGTGTCAGGCCAGGGGATTGTTTCCCTCTATCAGTTTTTGCGCGATCGCGGGTTTGCCGCCGAGTCTCCTGCCGTGGCGGAGGCAATTACCACCTGGGAACGGCAGAGCGGCCTCAGCCATAAATCCATTGATCCTGGAGCGACCATCGCCACCGCCGCTGCCGCCGGCGATCCCCTCTGCCAAAAGGCCATGACCATGTTTGTGGAGGCCTACGGGGCCGAGGCTGGCAACCTGGCCCTGAAGCTCTTGCCCTACGGTGGGCTCTACGTAGCGGGGGGCATCGCCGCCAAAAACCTTGCCCTGATGACGGCGGGTGACTTCATGGCGGCCTTTACCCACAAGGGCCGGGTTAGCTCCCTGCTGGAAAACGTTCCTGTTCACATCGTGCTTAACCCCCGGGTGGGGTTAATCGGGGCGGGGGTTAAGGCGGCCACCCTGATCGCCGAAGCTTAAGCCGCTAAAATCAAAAATGCAGTTATCTCCGTAGTCGACCATGGCGGGTCACAGCAAATGGGCTAATATTAAGCGGCAAAAGGCTCGGGTGGATGCGGTTAAGGGCCAGGTGTTTGCCAAAATGTCTCGGGAAATTATTGTGGCGGCCCGCCTGGGGGGGGCCGACCCCGCCGGTAATTTCCAACTGCGTACCGCCATTGATAAGGCCAAGGCGGCGGGGGTGCCCAATGACAACATTGATCGGGCGATCGCCAAGGGCTCGGGCCAGTGGGGGGCCGAAGAGGGTTACGAAGCCATTCGCTACGAGGGCTACGGCCCCGGTGGGGTGGCCATCTTGATCGAGGCCCTCACCAACAACCGCAACCGCACCGCCGCCGATCTGCGGGCCGCCTTTAGTAAACGCCAGGGCAACCTGGGGGAAACCGGCTGTGTGGGCTGGATGTTTGAGCAAAAGGGGGTGGTAACCCTGCGTTACCCCGGCGATGAAGACCGTTTACTGGAGGCCGTCTTGGAAGCGGGAGCCGAAGCCTACGAGGCGATCGACCTGGAGGTCGATACCCCCGGAGCCGAGGTCTTTTGCCCGCCCGCCGATTTAGAAGCCCTGGACACGGCCCTCAAGACCCAGGGTTACCAGGTGGAAGAGGCGGAATTGCGCTGGGTGCCCAGCAATACGGTGCTGGTGGAGGATGCCGACCAGGCCCGGCTATTGCTCAAACTGATTGATGCCCTGGAGGACTTGGAGGACGTACAGTCCGTCACCACCAATGTTGATCTAGCCGAGGACCTACTGGCGGCGATGGCCGGGTAAACCGATCTCGAGGGGATTAGGCATTCGGCGCCGGACGGTAGGGGTAGAATAGGAAAGGCCAGTCGGGGCTATCGGGCCCAGGTTGGGGTTGGTTGAGGGTTGGGTTCTAGGTGAATGTCCGTGTCGTCTTCCTCAGAGTTGACCGATCTCCTGCGGGTGGGAGATCAACCCATTCAGCCTGGGGAGTTGGTCCCCCGGCTGCGTCGTTACGGTCTACTACCGGCCCTCCTAAAGGAACTGATCCTTGATCAGGCTATGGCCGCCATGCCCCTGACTGAAGCAGAGTCAGCCACAGCGGTTGAGCAGTTTCGGCACCAGCATCAACTGACCTCTGACGACCAATGTCAAGCTTTTTTGGCGCAGCGGGGGCTGACCCCGACGGATTTAGAACCCATTGCCCTCCGCGATCGCCAGCTACAGAAGTTTAAGCTAGAAACCTGGGGTAATCAGGTAGAATCCTACTTTCTGCAGCGCAAAACCCAGCTAGACCGGGTGCTTTATTCCCTGATTCGTACCCAGGAGGCGGGGCTAGCCCAAGAGCTCTACTTTCGCATTCAAGACGATGGCCAGCCCTTTGCCGACCTGGCCCGGCAGTTTTCCGAAGGTCAGGAGGCCCAGACCGGTGGGCTAATTGGCCCGGTAGAGCTGTCGGTGCCCCACCCCGCCCTGGCCAAGATGCTTTCCATCAGTCAGCCGGGGCAGCTATGGCCCCCGGCTCGGGTAGGGGACTGGTTTGTGGTGGTGCGACTGGAGAAGTTTTTGCCCGCCAAATTAGATGACCCCACCCGCCAGCGCCTGTTGGAGGAGTTATTTAACACCTGGATTGGCGAACAGGTCCAAAAGGCCCTGGAGTCCCATCTCAGTTGAACGTGGAGTCAACCCCTGTATCCCCTGCCCCGGCACCTGGATAGCGACGTTCCATTTCCGAACGCACCGCCTGGATCGTCTCCACTAGGCTGGCTTCAAACAATCGGTAAAACATTCCTTTAAAGGGACCCAGGTCCCGCTCCGCCGCCGCCTGTACCTGTTGGGATACCAGCAGGAGAGATCTGTACTGTGGTGGGGCCAGATCAAGCCGCCAGTGACCATACATGTATTCCAGGTTGCCCTCTAACAATTGAAAGCTGATCTGCTGCTGGTTGAGTTCCAGGTTTTCGGTGCGAATCCGGGACTCCACCGTGGAGAGTAGGATGCGGCGGCGATCCAGCTGTTCTACGATGGTGCGATCGCCCTCCACCCCCACCACGCGACTTTCGGCCACCGTGGGCAGAAAGCGATGGAAGTTACCATAGTCCGTCAGTACCTGCCAGGCCGTGGCCCCATCCACCGAGGTCGCCACCATCACCCCGTACTGACCCATGCCCCCCTTCAAGAGCACCCGGCCCCTGGCCAGGGTAGCCCAATCCGTCGTACTCAGACTGGCCAGGTAGGTATCGGTGGGCAGCACCTGACGGGATAATCGTGACATAATGCCAACCTAGGGATGCAGTGGGAACACAATTCCACTAATGTAATCCTACTATTCCTATTCCTGTCTAGAGGCCATGGGCAATTTTATGGCAGTTTTGGCGGCCTACCAGGCTCTGCCTAGCCAACTCAAAAGTCTAATGCTGGCCAGCGTTAATTCTGATGGCAGCCCCCAGGCCAGCTATGCTCCCTACGTGATGGATGGCGATCGCCATTTTTATATCTTTGTCAGTGGCCTCTCGGCCCATACCGGTAATTTGCTCAGAACCGGCCAGGCCAGCGTTCTCCTGATTCAAGACGAGGGCCAGAGCCCCCAGGTATTTGCCCGCCAGCGCCTCACCTATGACTGCCAGGTGACCCTGGTGGAGCGGCAGACGGAGCTCTGGGAAACCATTGCCCAGGAATTTGAGGACCGGTTTGGTGAAGTGGTGGCCATGCTGCGATCGCTAGCCGATTTTCAGATTCTTCGCCTCCGCCCCCTGGGGGGGCGCTTTATCTTAGGCTTTGGCGCCGCCTACGAGGTAGATAGCCAGGACCTGAGCCAGTTGCGGCCGGAGACAGTTAAGGGCTAAGCCTTCACGGGAAGGGCCAAAGCTATGGGGCCAGGGAAAGTAGGTGGATTTAGGCCAGGGTCTACTAACTTCAGCCCCAGCTCCAATCCGGTTCCCCCTTGGGAAAAGCCCGGGATAGATAAGTCTGATGGGATTAGCTCAAGCCAATACCCCATTCAGGAAAATATCGGTGAGGCACTCACCCAACTCCTTCAGGGCCTGGGCCGAGTTGCCGCCATCCCCCAGAGTGTCCTGGCTAAAGCCCGCCACGGTAAACATCCCCAAAAACACCCGGGCCACCATGCGGGGGTTCAGGGGGCGGTAAACGCCCCGATCCATAGCGGTTTGGAAAAAGGCCTCGGCCACGTCAGTCATTTTGCCAATCACCTCAGTCTGAATCTGCTCCCGCAACTCAGGGTGAAACTGGGCTTCCATAAAGCACACCCGTAGCAAAGCAGAATTGCGTTGCAGGTTGAGCATGCGCCGCTGCATCACCTGGCCAATCGCTTTGTAGCTAGACATTTCACTCAATTCCGTCAGCAGATCGGTGAGGATCTCCACCCAACCCTGGCTGGCCACCGCCACCAGAATCGCCTTTTTGCTTTCAAAGTGTCGAAACAGGGTACCCTCCGCCACCCCAGCCGCCTGGGCTAACTGCCGTGTAGTGGTGCCACTATAGCCCTGTTGGGCAAAGAGCCTTAGGGCCGCCTTCAGGATCTTGGTTTCCGTATCGGCCTCAGGGGCGGTTTTGAGAAAGGGCACCATCACTATCACCTCTGGGAGTCAAACCATGCTGTCGAGGGGGGGAGCTTACACCACGCCCGGCCATCCATGGCCTAGGGTCATTCTCCCTAGTCCATTCAGCCTTTAACCGCAGTGGTTACATAACCTCATAAAACCTGAAATAACTACCCATTGATTCGGCAACTCAAGCTCCTGAATCTTAATAGTCCGCAGTATTACTTCTAAAAACATCTATTTTTTTAATAAACAGGACTCCTATTAACCTTCTGTGAATTCGATCTAGGCCGCCTATCCACGGGAAACCACCGCCGCCATCATGAAAACTGCGAGTTATCGCAAATTGCCCTCTGGGTAACCGACTCTCTAAACTTAATTTTCCTATACAGAAATCGCCCCTGGTGCCGAAGCGCCAGGGGTTATTGATAGCTACGCTAAAATAGGGACGCTGACCTTATCAACGTTTGTGGAGCGGTTATGACCACTGTGGCCCCTGTTAAGACCGAGTACGAAGCCATTATTGGTTTGGAGACCCACTGTCAGCTTTGTACCGAAACCAAAATCTTCTCGCCGGCCTCCACCGCCTTTGGAGCGGAGCCCAACACCTACATTGACCCCATCGTGTTGGGCATGCCAGGGGTGTTACCGGTGCTCAATCAGACGGTGCTGGAGTACGCAGTGAAGGCGGGGCTGGCCCTCAATTGTCAGATTGCCCCCTATTCTAAGTTTGATCGCAAGCAGTATTTCTACCCCGATCTGCCTAAAAACTACCAAATTTCCCAGTACGATCTGCCCATCGCCGAGCATGGCTGGCTGGAGATTGAACTGGTGGACAAAAAAACCAAGGCGGCCCGGCGCAAACGGATTGGCATCACCCGCCTACACATGGAGGAGGATGCTGGCAAGCTAGTGCACGGCGGCAGCGATCGCCTGGCTGGTTCTACCTATTCCCTGGTGGATTACAACCGGGCCGGCGTCCCCCTGGTGGAGATTGTCTCAGAGCCTGACCTGCGCAGTGGCCAGGAGGCGGCGGAATACGCCCAGGAGCTGCGCCGGATTGTTCGCTATCTGGGGATTAGCGATGGCAACATGCAGGAGGGCTCCCTGCGCTGTGACGTGAATATTTCGGTGCGGCCGCTGGGGCAAGAGCAGTTTGGCACCAAGGTGGAAATCAAAAATATGAACTCCTTCAGTGCCATTCAACGGGCGATCGACTACGAAATTAGCCGTCAGGTGAAGGCGATCCAAACCGGCGATCGGATTGTGCAGGAAACCCGCCTCTGGGATGAGGGTAACCAGTGCACCAAGAGTATGCGCTCCAAGGAAGGGTCCAGCGACTACCGCTACTTCCCCGAACCCGACCTGCCCCCGATTCTGGTGTCCGTTAGCCAACGGCAGGCCTGGCAAGCCGAGCTGCCGGAGTTGCCCGCCCAAAAGCGCCACCGCTACGAGGAGGACCTGGGCCTCTCCGCCTACGATGCCCGGGTGCTGAGCGATGAATCCACCATCGCCAGCTACTTTGAAGCGACGGTGGCGGCGGGAGCTGACCCCAAGCTGGCAGCCAACTGGATCACCCAGGATATTGCCGCCTACCTTAACACGGAGAAAAAAGAGATCGCCGATCTCCCCCTCACCGCCGCCGCCCTGGCCGAGCTGGTGCAGTTGATTGCCGCCGGCACCATCAGCAATAAAATCGGCAAGGATCTATTGCCGGAGCTGCTCTCCCAGGGCGGCTCCCCCCGGGAGATGGTGGCCCAACGGGGCCTTAGCCAAATCTCCGACCCCGCCCAGATTGCCGCCCTGATTGATCAGGTGCTGGCGGCCCACCCGGAGGAACTGGCTGCCTATCGGGGGGGTAAAACCAAGTTGCAGGGCTTTTTTGTCGGCCAGTTGATGAAACAGAGTGGCGGTCGGGTGGATCCGAAGCTGAGCAACCAACTGCTCAGCCAAAAGCTCAAAGGCTAGGCCCCTAGGCTGAACTCTGGGGAGCTGGGTGGGGTCAATCCCTGGGACTGCCCCCCGGGTCAACGAAGCCTTGGATCGATCAGGGTAGCTTTTTCTGGGGCCCGGGGAAACCAAAAGGCTGTCCGTTTACACAGCTCTACCAACAGCAGCATGACCGGTACCTCAATCAGGACCCCTACCACGGTGGCCAAGGCCGCACCGGAGTTCAAGCCAAATAGGGTAACGGCGGTGGAGATCGCCACCTCAAAGTGATTACTGGCCCCAATCAGGGCGGCGGGAGCGGCATCTTCATATACCAGTCCCAGTCTATGGCCGGCCCCGTAGGTCACCCAAAAAATAACGTTAGTCTGAATCAGCAGGGGGATGGCGATCAGCCCAATATGCAGGGGATGGCGGACAATTAAATCCCCCTTCAGGGCAAACAACAACACCAGGGTGGTTAATAGGGCAATCACCGCCACCGGGCTCAGGTAGCGCAGAAACACCCGGTCAAACCAGGCCTGACCCCGGTGGCACAAAATCCAGCGGCGGGAGAGACCACCGGCCAGCAGCGGCAACCCTACATAGACCAGCACCGATAGGGCAATGGTTGGCCAGGGCACTACCAGGTTAGTCGTAGCCAGCAACCAGCGCCCCAGGGGAGCGTAAAGCACCAACATGGCCAGGGAATTAACCGCCACCATCACCAGGGTATGGCCCTGGTTACCAAAGGCAAGATAGCCCCACATCAGCACCATCGCGGTACAAGGGGCAATTCCCAGCAAAATGCAACCGGCAATGTAGGAGTCTGCCAGGGCCACCGGTGCTCCCCGAATCATCTCTGTCTCCAGGAGCAGGGGGCGAAACAGCCCCCCCAGGAAAAACTGGGCGATGATCACCATGGTGAAGGGTTTAATCAACCAGTTAACCACCAGGGTTAAAAGTACGGGGCGAGGGGTTTGGGCGGCTCGCCTGGCCTGGGAAAAGTCGATCTTCACCATGATGGGATACATCATGAAGAACAGACAGAAGGCGATGGGTAAGGAGACCTGATAGAGGCTGAGGGCATCCAGGCTAACCGCCAGGCCAGGAAATAGCCGGCCCAGCCCAATGCCAATCACGATGCAGAGCAATACCCAGAGGGTCAGGTAACGTTCGAAGCTATTTAGTGAAGCCATGGAGATCGATCAATCGGGGGGACAGGGGCAAGCCGGCCGTAGAGCAGTGCTCTGGTGAAGCTCCGCCAGGTACTGCTCGAGGACTGACAATTGGCCCAGGTTGAGGCGGTAGTAGATCCACCGACCCTGCTGGCGAGCCTGGACCAGGTTAGCCTCCTTCAGGATCTTGAGGTGAAAGGAGAGCTTGGATTGGGCAATCTGGATGCGATCGCAGAGGTCACAGACACACATTTCCTGGTGCCGCAGCAAGTCCACCACCTGCAGGCGGGTGGGGTCCGCCAGGGCTTTAAAGCCTGGCAACACCAGGGTTAGGGAATCGGGAGAAACGGTTAAAACCAAGGTCTTGGATCACAGCTACGCCTTAGCAGTGTAACAAGGGACGGCGATACCAGACGGGGAGATGGGGATGGGCAACTGATAACATGAGATGATGAGATGATCCCCAGGGATTTAACCTATCCGATTGTTCAAGGAACCTTGGCATGGCCGAAATTCAATTTGCCCGTGGAATCGCCGAACCCGTAGTCCCCGATGTCAGAATCACCCGGGCCAAGGACGGCTCTAATGGCGCCGCCACCTTTTACTTTGACTACCCCCAGGCCCTTAGCCAGGAGGGGGTCGAGGTCACCGGCATGTACCTGGTGGACGAAGAGGGCGAATTAGTCACCCGGGAGGTCAACGGCAAGTTCGTCAACGGCGAACCGGCGGGGATTGAGGCCACCTACGTGATGAAAACCGTTGAGGACTGGGACCGGTTCATGCGGTTCATGGGCCGTTACGCCGAGAAAAATGGCCTGGGCTTTACCAAAAGCTAGCCGATGGCCCATCCCGCCCCCCTCTCCAGACCGATCCTCTGTGCGGTGGGCACCATCAGTGACAGCCGCACCCCCGCCACTGATAGCAGTGGTCAGCTGATTCAAACCCTGCTGTTAGGGGCGGAGCATCGGGTCGAGGACTATCGCATTGTGCCCGACCAGGTTGACCTGATCCTGGCCCTCTGCCAGGAGTGGAGCCAGCCCGGGGGAGTGGAGGTGGTGATTTTGACCGGCGGCACCGGCATTGCCCCCCGCGACCTCACCTACGAGGCGGTCAGCGGTTTACTGCAGAAAACCCTACCGGGCTTCGGTGAGTTGTTTCGCCAGCTCAGCTTTCAGCAGGTGGGCAGCCGGGCCCTGGCCTCCCGGGCAATCGCTGGGGTGTACCGGTCTACCCTGATCTTTGCTTTGCCGGGTTCCAGGGGCGCCGTGGAGCTGGCCCTGGGGGAATTAATTCTGCCGGAGCTCCCCCACCTGGTGGCCCTACTCAAGTCTTAACAGGGTTAGAGGGCCAGGCTGGCCAACCCCAGGTAGCGGATGCCCTGGGGGGTGACCTCAAAACGGCAGGGCAGCACCTGTACCCCAGCGGCGATCGCCGCCCGCAGTAATTGGCCGTAGGTGGGGTCGGCCTGATCGCCGGGGGCAAAGGCGGTGCAGTCTCCCCGGTTGATGAAGTACAGCATCACCCCCCGGCCCTGCGCCCCCAGATCGATCAGTTCCTGCAGGTGCTTTTGGCCGCGGCTGGTGACGGTATCGGGGAATAGAGCCACCTGGCCCTGGGCCCAGGTGGTGTTTTTCACCTCAATGTAGGTGGGGGGCACCGCTGCGCCGCTGACTAAAAAGTCAATGCGACTCCTATGGCCCTGACCGTAGGGCACCTCGGTTTGGATGGTGGTGTAGGGCCCCAGCTCCGGCAGTATGCGGGATTCCAGCAGCGATCGCACCACCCGGTTGGGCAGGGCGGTATTGGCACCGGCCCAGGTGGGCACCGTATCGTTGATGGCCGCCAGTTCCCAGGTATAGGCCAGTTTGCGCTTGGGGCTGGGGTTATGGGAGACCATCACTGCCCCCCCGATGTGACAGATACCGGTCATGGGTCCCGTGTTGGGGCAGTGGGCGGTAATCAGTTCCCCCGTATCCAGCTGAATATCGGCAAAAAAACGCTTGTAGCGTTTCACCAGGGTACCGGCGTAGAGGGTGGAAAAGGGATAAAACCAGTCGGCGACCATGGCCAGGTTAAGGGAAAGAATCATCGCTTACCCTACCAGCAAAGGTCTCCCCTCTGCTAGCCAGGATAGGGAAAATCAGTAATTCTGATTTTGGCGAGAAGCTATTCAAAGCTGTAGCTTTACCTTGCTGCCCCAGTGGCGCCGGCAGCCCCGCCCTTTCTCCATGGGCACTCCCGAAAGCGGGGCACAGGCGACGGTCCTGGATGCTAATAGCCATCCCCCAGGAACAACCCACTCTCAGAGCAAACCCCTCCCAGGGGATAGTCCCAACTGTCGCGGGGCAGGCTGGGCAGGCGGGCATACTCAAATACCACCCCCAGGGTGGGGATGGCCCGCCAGGGGGGGGAGCTAAGCAGGCGATCGTAGTAGCCCGCCCCGTAGCCCAGGCGGTAACCCCGCAGGTCACAGGCCACCGCTGGCACCAAAATCAAATCCACTAGGTTGCTGTCCACCGGGGGAGATTGGGGGTGGGGTTCCAGGATACCGTAGGCTCCCGGTTGTAGGGGCCAGGGGCTCTGTCTGGACCAGTAGTGCCAGTGCAGCACCGGCTCGACGCAGCGGGGCAGGCCCCAGTGGGGGTGGTGTTCGGTGAGGGGGCTGAGGTCAGGCTCTTGACGAAAGCTGGTATAAGCCAAAATCACCCGACAGCGGCGGAAGTAGTCCCAGTTGAGCAGGTGGGCGCAGATGCGATCGCTCTTTTGTCGCCATAGCTGGGGGGGAATGCCCTGCCGCGCCTTAACCAGACGACGGCGTAGATCCGCCTTGGTTTCCTGAGGTGGGATAAGGGAGTAAGACTCGGTCACAGGCGGAACAACAAACCATTGCTACCAGTTTAAACCATCTCCCAGGCTACCCCATTCCCAGCCCCGGCACCGGGCAGATCCGTGCAGTCGGGTCCAGGGCAAGGTTGAGGAAATCCACTAAATCAGCACAGGTTTCTAGACAGCCCTCATCAAACCGATCGCTGATATCCACCCCAAAGGTATCGTAGAAATCGGTGCAGAGGGTCAAGCCCCAGTCAAACCAGCAAATGCTGGGAAACTGCAGATCCTCCACCAGGCGATCGCTGGGCTGGAGGCGGCCCACCTCCAGCCCGGTGTATTCCTGCAGATGGGTGTAGAGAAACTCGATTAAGTCCCGGGAGTAGCTCCGGGTTGGACCGGGCTGGTTCCAATATCGATTAAACCACTGGTCGCAGCTGAGATAGGGCCGGGTCAACAGCCATTGGGAGAGACGGCGTTGGATCGCCAGATTAGGACTGAGCCAGCCGTAGGTCATTAGACTATTGACGAGATTATTAACATGCTCCATGAGCTCGATCACCACTTCCCCTGATCTTTCTCAGAGTGTGCCCAAGGCCACAGGGGAAATCATAGGGTTTTAGGATTTTTTTAGGGAGCCAGTTCCACCCCTCGGTCAAGATCGGCGATCGCCCTGTCCAGGCCCATAGGGGTTAGGATCAGCAGGGCAGCGGTAACATCCAACCCGGGGTAGGTCCTGTTTAACGCTATCCCCTGTTCAGGACTGGCGTTAGATTTTACACGAGTTCACCGTAACGATTCCCGCCAAAGCGATCAGGATCGCGATCATGGCCCAGAACCATGCCTCCTGAGTGGCACCGGCCTCAACGGCAAAGTAGACGGCCATGGGCATCGTTTGAGTTTGCCCTGGGATATTTCCCGCAATCATCAATGTTGCACCAAACTCTCCTAACCCACGGGCGAAGGTCAGCACCGTACCCGCTACAATGCCAGGAGAGGCTAAGGGTAAACTAACATACCAAAAAACAGCATGATCTGATGCCCCATCAATTCTGGCGGCGTCTAAAATTAAGGTATCAATCTGCTCAAAGGCTCCTAACGCTGATCGATACATAAGTGGGAATGATACGACAACCGCTGCTAAAACCGCAGCATACCAGGTAAACACAATTCTTAAATTCCACTGGGTCAGAATTTGTCCTAAAACTCCATTTTTACCCAGCAAAATGAGTAGTACAAAACCGATAACCGTTGGCGGCAGAATCAACGGCATCATCAAAATGCCGTCAATTAGCGATCGCGCCTTTCCCTGATATCGGTACATTCTATAGGCAACCAGGATTCCCATCTGTAGGGTAATCACTGTTGCTAACAGCGATACCTTCAGGGAAACCCATAGGGGGGACAGATCGGGTAAAAGCATTGAGTCAGGACCTGGCAAGTCCAAATCTATATTTTTCAAATACTGACTTTGCCCTACTATTTTGTAGGAAGTCAACATATTTCCTAGCTTCCTCCAGCGATTTACTCCCTTTCAAAACGGCGATCGGATAGACAATCGGAGTATGCAGGGTCTGATCAGCCGTTGCGGCGATCGTCACCTTGTCTGAGCCCATAGCATCAGTTTTATAAACGATCCCGGCCTCCACATCACCTGTTTCCACAGCCGTCAGCACAGATTTGACATTGTTGCCCAACACAAATTTAGATTGCACCTGCTCCAAAATTCCTAGATTCTTGAAGACTTCCACCGCGTATTGTCCCGCTGGAACACTGCGGGGTTCTCCCAGGGAAATACGTTTCACTTCTGGCTGAATCAGCTGATTAAAGTCCGTCAAAGACACAGCCGTTTGCTTAGGAACAATCAGAACCAACTGATTGGTTAGTAAGTTCCTTTGAGTTCCCGCCTCCAGCAACCCCTTCTCCTGCAAAGCTTTGATTTGCTTGACAGCCGCCGAAATAAACAGGTCTACGGGCGCACCCTGCTCGATCTGCTGCTGTAGGGCACCAGAAGCCGCAAAGGTGTAGTTGATGGTCTGGTTCGGATTGGCCTGGATGTAGAGGGTGGTTACTTCCTGCAGTGCTGTTTGGAGACTTGCGGCAGCAGCCACTAAAAGCATCGAAGTTTGAGGGGCGGGTTGAGTTGCCTGGGGCTGACTCGACTGAGGCGACGGCGCAAATTGAGCGCAAGCAATCAGCAGCAGCGTTACCAAAAACCCTGGGAGACTAACCTGCCAGAATTTTGCGTACATAGATGGATATTGATGAACAACATGTTAACCATAGAAATGCATACCAACCCTGGGTCAGAAAAGACTGTTCTGATTTTTGGGTAACTGGGGGTTAGGTGAGAAATTGAAGCAGGAGGTGGCCTGTAACTGTCCTATTTTCTAGCAGAGACCCCCACAGCTGTAATAGCTAGTAATAATGGGGCGATGGCTATTGCAGTAGGGCTAACTGATGGGCATCAATGCGCCCGGCCCCGTACAGTACATCCCGGATATCCGCCAGGGTGAGCACGGCATGGGCCTGGTAGCCCTGCTGGGCCAGCCGCTCCCCCGCCCCTGAACCGTGGTCAATCAACACCACAATATCCCTCACCTGCAGCTGGCAGGATTGTAGCTTCGCCGCCCCCTCCAGGGCGCTATTACCGCTGATCAAAATATCATCCACCACCACCACCACTTCGCCGGCCTGGTAGTTGCCCTCCACCAGGCGACGGGCACCGTGGGCCTTGACCTCCTTGCGGGGAAAGATCAACGGTCGATTCAGGCGCAGGGCCAGGCCCGAGGCGGTGGGTAGGGATCCGTAGGGAATGCCGGCGATCCGATCAAAGGGCAGGGTTTCGAGAATCTCCGCGTAGGCCTGGATCACCGCTTCAAACACCTGGGGGGCGGAAATGATCCGACGCAGGTCAATGTAGTAGGGAAAGACCGCCCCGGAGGCCTGCACATGGTCACCAAACTGCAGAAAGCCGACGTCAAAAAGCTGCAAAATCAAGCTGGTATGGGGATGGGCCGGGGTGGGGGCCAGGGGGGATACCCACAGGGGGCAGGCGGGGTTGACCGCGGGGCGGCGATCGAGGATGGCCTGGGTTTGATCCCGTAGGCACTGCACCAGGACCCCGGGGTCTGGGGCCCCCAACACATCCTGGTTAACTGGCAACAGCAGGCCCCCCGACTGGGCATCCAGCCCCGCCGCCAGCAAACCCTCCAGGTGGTCGGCCTGGCTGCCCCGTTGGTCAGCCCAGATGCTGCGGGCCAGGATCCAGCGATCGGGGGCGACCTGACGCACCTGGGCCAGCAGCGCCGGATCACTGGCGCCAATTTCCAGACCCAACTGGGCGGGGCTGGCCCAGCCCTGACAGTCCTGCATGAGGTGCAGATAAAAGGGAGTCGAGGGGTGGGGGTAGGCCTGCAGGACCTGGGCACTGGGGTTGGCATCGTAGCAGCTGATCAACACCCCCTTGTCCAGGTACATGAGGAACCGGGCCGCCAGTTCCTGCCCCAGGTAGGGGCTCAGGGTGATGGCATCCACCCGCCAGTCGAGGAAGGCGGTTTGGGCCAGCACCGAGCTGCTATTCAGGTCGCTGTGTTTAGCATCTAAAATCACCACCATGGCGGGGGGCATGGCCGCCAGCACCTCACCCAACAGCTCCAGGCCCACCGGCCCCAGGGCGGTGTAGAAGCCCAGGCTGAGTTTGTAGGCGCAGAGGTAGGGGTGGGTAGCCTCAATCAGGCTGATCAACCAGGCGGCCAGGGCCTGCGAGTCCCGCTGATCGTAGAGGGGCCGCAGGGCCGGGGGCAACAACTCCGGATTAGGATCCAGACCAAGGTACCAGAGACTGCCGTGGCGGGCCATCACCGCCGTTAATTTTTCCCCAAAGGAAACCTCCATACCGTCCTCCTTGCCGCTGACGGCGGCCTACTGCACCGGTACGGTAAAGCTGAGGGAAGCTGAGGGCGAATACTAGGATTGGGCCTGTTTAGTCTGCTGGGCCTGGATGGCGGTAATCGCCACGGTGTTGATGATGTCCTCCACCGTACAGCCCCGACTGAGATCATTGACGGGTTTTTTCAACCCCTGGAGCACCGGACCAATGGCGATCGCCCCCGTTTCTCGCTGCACCGCCTTATACGTATTATTACCGGTATTCAGGTCCGGAAAGATCAACACGGTGGCCTGGCCCGCCACCAGGGACCCCTGCATCTTTTGGGATCCTACCTCCGCATCCACCGCTGCGTCGTACTGGATCGGCCCCTCTAGTAGCAGGTCGGGGCGGCGATCGCGGGCGATTTGGGTGGCCCGCCGCACCTTTTCCACCTCCTCCCCCTGGCCCGACTCGCCGGAGGAGTAGGACAACAGCGCCACCTTTGGGTCGATGCCAAAGGTGCGGGCGGTGTCGGCGGAGGCGATGGCGATCTCCGCCAGCTGCTCACTGGTGGGGTTGGGGTTAATGGCACAGTCACCGTAGACCAGCACCCGCTGCTCCAGGCACATAAAAAACACCGATGACACCACGGAGAACCCCGGTTTGGTTTTAATCACCTGCAGGGCCGGTCGGATGGTGTGTTGGGTGGTGTGCACCGCCCCCGACACCATGCCATCCGCATCTCCCTGGTAGACCATCAGGGTGCCAAAGTAGGAGACATCGTGGATCACGTCCAGGGCATTATCCAGGGTGACCCCCTTGGCCCGGCGCAGGTTATAGAAGGTTTGGGCGTAGGCATCCCGGCGATCGCTGCTGGCGGGGTGGAGGATTTGCACCTGGTTGAGGTCCAGATCAATACCGTGCTGGTTCACCAGCCGCTGGATCTCCTGGCGATCCCCCAGCAGGGTAAGGCTGACGATGCCCCGGTTGACTAAGGTGGCCGCCGCCTTGAGGATGCGCAGATCGTTGCCCTCCGGCAGGACGATGTGCTGGGGCTGGGCCCGGGCCTGCTCTAGCAGGGTGTAGGTAAACAGTTTTGGGGTCAGGCCCCGCCGTCGCACGGTGCGAATTTGTTCCCCCAGGCGATCCAGGTCAACGTACTGATCAAAGGCCTGGATGCTGAGGTGAATTTTTTCCTGGTCGTCGGGCCAGAGGGTGCTGTGCACCTCCTTCACCTGGGCGGCGGTGGTAAAGGTGTCGGTTTTCACCGATAGGATCGGCAGGGGGTCGGGGATGCCCTCGATCAGACGGGCGATGGCCGGATCGGGCTGCAGCCCCGTGGATAGTAACAGCCCCGCCAGGTTGGGGTAGCTGTGGGATTGGTGGGCCTGGAGCATGCCGGCAATAATGTCGCCGCGATCGCCGGGGGTAATCACCAAACAATCGGGCTGCACCCAGTTGAGGCTATTCTGCAACTGCATGGCCGCCACAATTCGATTGGTGACCAGGTTCTTGAGCCGCCCCTGGCCGTAGAGCACCTGGGCCCCCAGCTGGTCGGCGATATCCCGCATCCTGGGGCTGCTGAGGCGGGGGTTGTGGGGAATCACCGACAGTAGCCAGCCCTCCTGGCCAAACCGCCCCTGCAGTTCCGCCTGCAGCCCCCCCCGTTGCTCGGCATCGGCCTTATTGATCACCACCCCCACCAGGGCGCAGCCCTGGCTCTGGTAGGCCTCCACCGCCATTTGAATGGGGCTCAGGGTCTCCTCCCAGGAGCGGTCCTGGGCATTGCCCAGGATCAGAATCGGTGCCCCCAGGTTTTTAGCAATGTCCTGGTTAAAGGTAAATTCAAAGGCGGAATTTTCCCCCAGGTAGTCAGAGCCCTCGCAGAGGACAAAATCCCCCCGCTGCTCCAGGGTCTTAAACTTGCGAATAATAATGTCAAGGGCCTGATCGGCCTGGTGCTGGCCGATCAATTCGCTGGCTTCCGTCACCGTCAGGCCGTAGGACTCCTCGTAGCTTTGCTGCAGCTGGAAGTGGTTGAGGATCAGGTTAATATCCTCATCCAGGGGGGGCTGGCCCGGCTCCGGCGATGGAATCAGGGGCCGAAAAAAGTGGGCCCTGGGGGTGCGCCGCAGGATTAGCTCCAGAATGCCCAGGGAAACCAGGGCCTTGCCGCTGCCGGCGGCGGTGCTGCTGAGGTAGAGAGAGGAGGAAGTCATGGGGGTTAGGTCTCTTCAGCCAGGCGGAAGCCCGCGTGTTGATAGAAGTTAGGCCGAAACCAGTTGCGATAGTGGGGCAGGGCCCCGGCCCCGGAGGTGATCCAGGAGCCGCCCGCCATCATCCGGTGCTCGCTATCAAAATAGCAGGCGGAGTAGTCTTCGTACAGGGGATGGGGCCGATAACCGGGCAGGGGGGTGAGGGGATCCCGCAGCCACTCCCAGACATTGCCGCGCAGGTCGTAGAGGCCCATGGCGGTTTGGGCGGTGGGCCTGGACCCCACCCCATGGGGAGAACCCACCTGGCTGTCCAGGTTGTAGTCCGCCACCGGTCGAGACTCGCCCCAGACCGCCCGTTGCCACTCCGCCTCCCCCATCAGGCGGGTGCGGTGTCCGGTAACCTGGTTGTACCAGCCACAGTAGGCCACCGCCTCATGGTAGTTGACCTCCACCGGGTACTGCCAGGGCATGGGGATTTCATCAAACAGGGCCCGGTACCGGTAGCCCCCCGATGCTGTCGGGTCCGCCAACCAAAATTTAGGGTGGGTGACGGCCTGCTGGGTCTTCCACCCCCAGGCGGCGGCACACCAGTAGGTAGGGGTTTCGTAGCCCCCCGCCTGAACAAAGGCTAGAAACTCTGCGTTGGTAATCTGGTATTGACTGACCCGAAAGGGGGCCACCTGCAGGGGGAGATCGCCATAGTCAATATCCCAACCGTAGCTGGGGGCATCCTGGGGTTTGCCCAGCCGCACGGGCCCCGCCGGCACCGCCACCAGGGTGTTGGGGCGCGCCTCACCGTTGCCCGGCAGGTACACCCAATCGGCGGGGCGGCGGACCATCGCCACCGGCAACTGCCGGATCAGCACGGAGGAGGTTTCGATGTGGATGTACTGATGCTCGATCGCCATGATCAGGGCCCAGAGGGGGTGGTCAGGGGTGATGGGGGCGGTGAAATTGCTCTGGTGAATCAGATCGGCGATGTGGTGGTAAACGGTTTGGCGATAGCCCCAGACCTCCGCCAGGGGGGCGCGGCGCAGTTGGGCGACCTTGCCCTCAATTTCCTCGGGTTTTTCTGGGTCAACCCCCACGGCAAAGAGCTCTTCATAGTCTGGCTGCAGGGCCTCCTGGATTAAGCCAACCTGCCTGAGTTTATTGACGTAAAAGACCGCAGTATGGCCCAGGTAGAAAATCAGCAGATTACGCAGGGGGTCAGGGTTGAGGTAGAAGGGGTCATCCCCCACCAGGCTTTGCCATAGCCGGTCCTCCAGGACCCAGGCCCGTTGGTAGTAGGCCAAGAGCGCCTGGGGATCCCAGCGATCGAGGCGGAGCGGCGGGGCAAGGGTGGTCTGAATCATGATTTCTCCTCATGCAGGTGTTGAGCCACCTCTCGCGTCACCACCATAAGGTTAGTACTGTTCATAGGGGAGGGCTTGAGCCAGCTCAGGTTAAATTGGTTTTCATAAGCCTGAGTCATTGATCTTATATTTATTTTGTTATCTCACGGCAACTTGAGAAGACGGACAATAGATAGCCACGCCCGTCGAGCAAGGGCAGAAACTTGAACAAAAGCGTAAGGATAAACTGGGCGTCCAGGAAGGTTGCTCAAAAAGCTTATCTTTCACCCCTAAGCTCCAGGCCAGAACCCGATCCCCAGGGAGTCCTCCAGTTTGGGAGCCACCTCGATGATGCCGAACTCGGCAAACCGCTGGGCCATGCGCTGCCAGCGGGAACCATCGATGGCCCCCAGGGCGGCGGGGGGAACGCCCAGTAGCATATAATCGGCCACCAGTTCCAGGGA
>JBEIGU010000068.1:0-20265 GCA_040381765.1 Leptolyngbya sp. | reverse complement strand
TGTGTCCCAGGAGATTCGGGCAGCGGAAGATCCCGAGTTTGAGACCTTCTACACCAAGAACATCCTGCTGAACGAAGGTATCCGGGCCTGGATGGCGCCCACCGACCAGCCCCATGAGAAGTTTGTATTCCCCGAAGAGGTACTGCCCCGTGGTAACGCTCTCTAGTAATTCTTTTATTGCCGGTCGTGACCAACCCTCCACTGGCTTTGCCTGGTGGTCGGGTAACGCCCGGTTGATCAACCTGTCTGGTAAGTTGCTGGGTGCCCACGTCGCCCATGCTGGTCTAATTGTCTTCTGGACTGGGGCCATGACCCTCTTTGAGGTGGCCCACTTTGTCCCCGATAAGCCTCTTTATGAGCAGGGGTTCATCCTGCTCCCCCACCTGGCTACCCTGGGTTGGGGTGTGGGTCCCGGCGGTGAAGTGATTAACACCTTCCCCTATTTTGTAGTGGGGGTTTTGCACTTAATTTCCTCCGCTGTCCTGGGTCTTGGCGGGGTCTACCATGCCCTCCGCGGACCTGAAGTGCTAGAAGAGTATTCTTCCTTCTTCGGCTACGACTGGAAGGATAAGAATCAGATGACCAACATCATTGGTTATCACCTTATCCTGCTGGGTTGTGGGGCCCTGTTACTGGTGCTGAAGGCCTGTGTCTTCGGTGGTGTTTACGACACCTGGGCCCCCGGTGGTGGAGACGTGCGGGTGATTACTAACCCCACCCTCAACCCCGCTGTGATTTTCGGTTATCTGCTGCGCTCTCCCTTTGGGGGCGAAGGCTGGATCATCGGGGTCAACAACATGGAGGACATCATCGGCGGCCATATTTGGGTTGGTTTGATTTGCATCGCCGGTGGCGTTTGGCATATTCTCACCACCCCCTTTGGTTGGGCCCGACGGGCTTTCATCTGGTCTGGTGAGGCCTACCTGTCCTACAGTCTGGGCGCCCTTTCCTTGATGGGCTTCATTGCCTCCTGCTACGTGTGGTTTAACAACACCGCCTATCCCTCTGAGTTTTACGGTCCTACCAACGCCGAATCCTCCCAGGCCCAGGCCATGACCTTCCTGGTGCGAGATATGCGGTTAGGTGCCAATATTGGTGCCGCTCAGGGACCTACGGGTTTGGGTAAATACCTGATGCGTTCTCCTACCGGTGAAATCATCTTTGGTGGTGAAACCATGCGTTTCTGGGATTTCCAAGGTCCCTGGTTGGAGCCCCTGCGTGGTCCCAACGGGTTGGATCTCGATAAGCTCACCAACGACATTCAAGATTGGCAAGTGCGTCGCGCTGCTGAGTACATGACCCACGCCCCCAACGCCTCCATTAACTCGGTGGGGGGTGTGATTACGGAAATTAACTCCGTTAACTTTGTCAATCCTCGTCAGTGGTTGTCCACCTCCCATTTTGTTCTGGGCTTCTTCTTCCTGGTCGGTCACCTCTGGCATGCGGGTCGCGCTCGTGCTGCTGAAGCTGGCTTCGAGAAGGGGATTGATCGGGAATCTGAACCCGTATTAGCCATGAGCGATCTTGACTAGTACTGGTTAGAGCTGAGTTTTGATTTAACTTCTGCGGGGCTTGCTGCCCCAGGATTATTTAAGCTCCTACCCAACGGTAGGAGCTTTTTTTTAACCCTTCTGCGGCGGCGCTATAGTGGAAAAAGCTATGGTAGCCATCAGTCCGGTTAGGACAAAACTAGGATGCCATGGGCTGAGGCCCAAAGCTAGGCTCGGTGTCCTGAGCTAAAGGGCTACAGCTATATCGTTGATTTTCTGTTTTACCTGAGGGAGGCATGATTGTGATTGGTTCTCCATGGCGGTGGTTACCCCTCACCCTGGTGATCACCCTGGCTACCTGGGGGCTCTGGGTTGGCCCCGTTGCCGCCGAAAGTTTTGATCGGCAAAACCTGAGAATGGCTGACCTATCCCACCAGGACCTGCGGGGTAACAACTATACCCGGGCTGACCTGGCGGATGCTAACCTCAGCCACGCTAACCTGCAGGGGGTACGGATGTTTGATACAACCCTGGCCAGGGCAAATCTGGAGGGTGCTGATATGACCGGTGCCACCCTGGATGGGGCTCGCTTGGTGCGGGCTAACCTGACTAATGCCATCCTGGTTGGGGCCTATGCCTTTGATACGGATTTTCGGGAAGCTAAGATCGATGGGGCTGATTTTACCGATGTTTTACTGGCCCCCAAGGTGAATGCCATGCTCTGTGAGGTGGCCAGGGGTACAAACTCCACCACCGGTCGGCATACTCGGGATACCCTGTATTGTCCCTAGGGGGCGATCAGAATGCGATTGAGCCCTAAACGTTCCCTAGTCCCCTGTCTCCCCCTCTCCCCTGCTGATCTCAACCAGTCCCTGCCAGGGTGGATGGGGCATGAATTTAGCCCCCTCGGGTCAGCATCGGCAACCTCGGTGTTAAAATGACCTAGCCATTTGCTAGGGCCCGGCCATGTTAGGAACCTCTCTGTTGCGATCGCTAGTTTGGACTGACTACCGCTTAGCGGTGTTGTTTACCGTATTTCTGCCTCTAGCACTAATGGTTTGGGCCTTTGTGATCAAAAATGAGCCCATTAGTCGTCTCTTGACGATTTACTGGAAGGTGGCTAGCCTGCTGATGATCACCGTCTATTTAATGATTGGTGGCCTTAAAATTAGCTTTCTAACGGGGCTGATGGCTCGAATTTTAATCCCCCTGAGTCTCTGGTTTTGGGTTGATCTCAATGAAGAAATTACCGAACAGCCTGATTCTTTGGTAAAGCTCGGCTTCGGTGCCTGGCGTTGGGCGGTGACCTTTTATAACCTTCTGGGCGCAGCAATTTTATTGACCTTCTTACCCTGCGCTTTTAGTGCCAGTCGTTTCACCGCCGCCGACTGTCAAACCTGGTTGCAGCCACCCCTGCTCTACAAGCAGTATTTCCACGCCAACTACACTCCTGGTTTTCTGGGGTTCTTTGGTATTGTGGGTTTGGCTATTTACCTGGTTTCCCTGGGCTGGTTTGTCTTTGTACGACTGGGCAAACAGGGTCGACAAGCGGTGAATTAGTTTTTTCCCCAAGTTGATCTAGCTCTCAGATCTAGCTAGTACTATTGGGTGTAATCGGTATCAGTTAAATGACGAGGCCTCAGCCCTCTCCACATTCCATGTCCTTCTTCTCCGATTCTTCCCGTCCTTTCCCCCCATGGAAAGTTGATCTACTCTACGATGGCGACTGCCCCCTCTGCTTGCGGGAGGTCAACTTTCTGCGCAAGCAGGATCGGGGCCGTGGCCTGGTGCGGTTTACCGACATCGCCGCCCCTGACTACGACCCCAATCAACACGGTGGGGTTGATTACGCCACCGCCATGGGTCGCATCCATGGGGTGTTGGCGGATGGCCGTGTGATTCAAAATGTAGAGGTGTTTCGCCAGGTCTACCAGGTTCTGGGGATAGGCTGGATCTACGCCCCCACTGGCTGGCCCCTGGTGGGTCCCCTGGTGGACGGTCTGTATGGGGTTTGGGCTAACTGGCGATTGGCCCTCACCGGTCGCCCCCCCCTGGCCACCCTGGTGGCTCAACGGGCAGAGTCGGGCTACCTGAGCTGTAGCGATCGCTGTCACGTCGATCCTCCCCAGTCCCTTAGCCCCAACTCCGACTGAAGTCGCCCCCTCGACCGCAGTGCGGAGGTCTGGTAATGGACGGATGGCGTGACCGGCATTCGTGAAGGAGGGTACTCCGCTACTCCAAATCATCCAGGTCGACCCCCAATTCATCCATCAGCCAATTGATCACCTGCTGGCGTTCCCCCTCGGTGAGGTAAAACTGGCCGGTGTAGCGGAGGCGATCGTTGATATCTTCCACATCCGCCAGGGAAAATAACCCCGCCGTGGTGGCAATAGTGCAGAGAACATCATCCTGCCCCTGCTGATCTAACCCACCATAGCGGTAGCGAGCAATGTGTTGACCCAGTTTGGCAAAATCATAGTTTTCCTGAGCCAGGCGTTGCTGGTTTTCCGCAGGAATCCTGGCCCCCGCCAGGATCTTGGCGTAGTCGGTATCCAGTAGATTGAGATGAATAATTTTAGGCTGAAGACTCATAGCATACCAGGATAGGTCAGTTTTTCCCTTTGCACCCCTAGCCTTGGATATTTTTCAGAAAGGTTAACCCGACCAGCCCCAGGTAACGGCAAGGAAGCGGAATCCCAGTCTTGTCTTAAGCAGACCAACGATTAGCTTATCTGGGCCTACCTCAACCCCGGATCAGAGGCGATCCGAGCTTGGTAGGCGGACTCCGACAGCACCTCTGCCTGGGGGTCAAGGCGATCTATAAATAGCTGCCCCTCCAGGTGATCAAACTCATGTTGATAGATCCGGGCTACAAATCCCTGCCATACCCGCTGCTGGGGCTGCCCTTGACGGTCCAGGTAGGTTACCTCCACCTGGTGATGGCGGTCGACTGCGCTCCGTTGGCCAGGGACACTCAAACAGCCCTCCCAACCCCGCTCCATCCGGTCACTCACCGCCAGAGTCTCGGGATTGATCACCACCAGGGGATCCATGGAGGGGGCCTGGGGATAGCGGGGGTTAGGACGAGAGGCCAGCACCAACACTCGCTGGGGGTAGCCCAACTGGGGGGCGGCAATGCCTACGCCGTTAGCGATCTGGACAGTTTGTAACAGGATGTCGATCAACCCTTGGAACTGGGGATCCTGAATATCTACGACCGGCTGTGATGGCACCCGCAAACGGGGATCCCCAACGGTCAAAATAGGATACTCCTCCAGCATGATAGACAAACCTCCGCCTGAACCTTGATTCCAACAGTAGCCGCCGCCACCCCAGTCCTCCAGTCCTTGCCTGGGAGCTTCCCCAGATCGGATTTGCTGTGGTGATCCACCATTCCTACTCTATGCGATGAACTTCTGAACCCTACCGGTGGATTCCAGAGGTTTTTCCGAACGGGTATCGAGTACCCTATAGATCCGGGCCACGCCCCGATCATCCATGGATTACCACCCTTTTCTGACGGGATCCACTCCCGTCTTCCCCTGAAAACCATCCCAGTCTAAGGAGGTATGTCGTGGATCAGACGCTAGATCAGCTCTGGCAACAGGTGTTGGGCCAGCTCAAGGCCCAACTCAGCCCGCCTACCTTTGAAACCTGGATTAAACCAGCCCAGGCTCAGGTTCTGACCGATACCACCCTGGTGATTTCTACCCCCAACCCCTTTGCCCGCAACTGGTTACAAAAACACTACGTCACCACCATTGCCCAGGTGGTAGAAGTGCTGTTGGGCAAACCCCTGGAGGTGCAGGTGACGGTGGCAGAGTCCGGGGAAACGGGGATGACGCCCCTACTAACCAGTAATGGGCAGTGGCCAGCTCCTAGCTCAACGCCGCGATCGCCGGAACTAGAGCCTCGGGAAAGTCACTCAGGCAGCTATAACGACCTCAACCACAAGGCGGTATTCTCCCGCTTTGTGGTGGGCTCCAACAATCGCATGGCCCATGCTGCCTCCCTAGCGGTGGCGGAGGCCCCAGGACGGGAGTTTAACCCCCTATTCCTCTGTGGCGGAGTGGGGTTAGGTAAAACCCACCTGATGCAGGCGATTGGTCACTACCGTCGGGAAATTGCTTCCCAGGCCCGGGTTGCCTATGTCTCCACAGAGCAGTTTACCAATGACCTGATCACCGCCATTCGCAAGGACAGTATGCAACATTTCCGATCTCACTATCGGGATGTGGATATTTTATTGGTAGATGATATCCAGTTTATTGAGGGCAAGGAGTACACCCAGGAGGAGTTTTTCCATACCTTCAATACCCTCCACGAAGCCGGTAAACAGATCGTTCTGGCCGCCGATCGCCCCCCCCACCAAATTGTTCGCCTGCAGGAGCGCTTGATTTCCCGCTTTTCTATGGGGCTGATTGCTGATATTCAAACCCCGGACTTTGAGACCCGCATTGCTATTTTGCAGAAGAAGGCGGAGTATGAGCAGGTACAACTGCCCCGCCAGGCCATTGAGTATATCGCCTCCAGCTACACCTCTAACATTCGAGAGTTGGAGGGAGCTCTGATTCGGGCGATCGCCTACACCTCTATTTCGGGCCTACCGATGACCGTCGAGCACCTCAGCACCGTGCTCAACCCACCCGGCGAGAAAATGGCCGCCTCCCCCGCTGCGGTGATGGAGACGGTAGCGGAACATTTTCAGGTCTCTGTGGCGGACCTCAAGGGTGCTTCCCGGCGTCGGGAGGTTAGCCAGGCCCGCCAGATTGGCATGTACCTGATGCGTCAGCATACCAGCCTGAGCCTACCCAAAATTGGCGATGAATTTGGCGGTAAGGACCACACCACGGTCCTCTACAGCTGCACTAAAGTCGAAAAACAGATCAAGCAGGATATGGAGTTGGCCCAAACCCTACGGCAGTTGAGCGATCGCCTGAACCTCGGAGACGGTCGATAAAGAATGGGCCAGAACCGATGTTCTGGCCCAGGTGATGATGAACTAAAGGCTAGTCCATAACGCCCTCTAGGCTTCCTCTAGCCGAGCATAGAAAACCCCCTGGAGTTTGATATCCACTGGGGCAGCGGTGCCCATGTCTGTATCGGAGGGCTGTTCGGCTTCAAAGGTACCGCCGATTTCGCCAGTGTTGCCGTCGATTTTAGAGACCCGTAGGGAAATGTGACCCTGACCAATATCAAAGGCCTTGGTGGTTTCCTTCACGTATTCTTCGCTATCACCGCTGGCGGGTAGGGCCACCGCCGTATCGTATCCTGTAGCCAGGCCCCGGCCCTTAGGATCCAAGAAATTTGAGGTCCGGTAGGAAGGGACTTTATAATCACCCTCAAAGTCCGTAGAGGTGGTAATACCATTCAACCCCGACTGGGACTGGGCCACTAACCCCTTAACGGTAAACAGGAAGGGCTCCTGCTGACCACCGGGTAACTGGACGGTAATGGCCTGGAAGTCCATGCCACCGGTTTCCGAGAAGAGTAGACTACCATCAGGCTGAACCATCACATCCCCCCGCACCTGGTCAAGGCTAGAGGTGTAGCGAGTCAACACTTTGCCACGGATATAGTCAGCTTCCTGACGCTTAGAGGTGGCTTCCCCTTTGACAAAATAGGCGGTGGGTTCGATACACATGCCCACTAACTGATACTTTTTACCCGCCTCCAGGGGCAGGGTACCCCGGGTCATTTCCGATAGTTGGGGACACTTATTAGCTAAACCAGTATTACGAATTTGGTCATAGGTGAGCGGCACACTGCTGGTGGCACTGGGGGCCTCGCTGCAGGCGGTCAGTACGCTCAGACAAATGGCCAAGAACGCTATGATAAGGGCGCGGTACCTCATTGTTTACCTCAAATCAGTATATAAAACAGGCTGCATCCCAGGATAGGAGATTGACAGCGGGGTGCTCTGGAGGCTTGGCGGAGATGATTTCAACGGTACGACCCATGACCCCGCGGGTGCCTTAGCATGGCCAGAGTAGGCTCAAGATCGCCTACCCCAAATAGAAGTAGGCTACGCTTAAATAGAACCTCAAATTACCATTTTACATGGCTCTATCCCCCTTGTTGAGCATCTGATCAGATTCGGAGCCGGGAAGGGCGCCTGAAGCCTGGACCTGGGTTCAGACTAAACCCAGGCCAATTTCCTACCTAACCATCAAGACTGATTAAAGAAACGTTGTGGATTTTCCTAAACCGCTGGGGGGCATTAAGCTATAGCCAAAAGCCGCTGGAGCACACTCGATCTAGATAATGCCTGAGTTTATTACCCTTTCCCAAAAACAGTTCCTGACCCCAGATTTACAGGATCTAGCACAGTTGATTGAGCAAGCCGCCCTGGTGCGCCGGGGAGACAGCCTGGCTCTGCTGGAGTTGCTCCGCCTACTAGAGGCCTGCCACCGCCAGATCTGTGAAACTACCTTTCAGGATGCCCTACCGAATAACCGCCATAGCCTCTACGCCTTACTTAAGGATATGGAGACAAAGGGGGGGTGGCCCTATATTCCGCGCATGAAGTTAGCCCTCCTGCTGAGTCACTATCCTGACTTGACGGCAGGAGAACCTGATCTGGCGGAACCTGGGTAAGCGTTATCTTTTCCATCAACCCTGTTCTAAGCCTTCTAGCCAAAACAGCTATACTATAGGAGCCTGAGGGGTCTTCTACCCGGACAGTTGAGCTTACCACAGGAAATGGCGATGGCTAGGCCAGTGGCACCCATAGCTTCAATGCCCAATCCCAGGCCAGGCTTCGATTTAGGGCGGTGGCTGATCCTGGGTTTGGGTTGGGCTGCGAGCTTGATGAGCGGTGGGGCGATGGTGCCACCGGCTCTCGCCCTGGATCTGAATCCCTACTGCCAGGTCAGTCAGGAAGCCGCCACCGCCAAGGAAACCCTCCGAAAAGCAGCCTTTAGCGGCGACCCCCAGGCCCAGGCTCGGTACCAGGCAGTGGTGCGTCAGCACGGTGAAGAGGTCCGCCGCTGTCGATCGCGCACCTGGCCTTCCCGTCAGGCGGTGTGGGTGCGGTTATATCCCTGTGACCTCCAACCGGGGGTACTGGAAGCGGTTATGGACCGGGTAGTAAGCCTGGGCTACAACGAAGTCTACGTGGAGGCCTTCTATGGCGGTCAGGTACTTCTCCCTAAGGCGGATAACCCCACCATCTGGCCATCGGTGGTGCAGGCTGCTGGCTACGAACGACGGGATCTGCTGGCGGAGGCGATCGCCAAGGGGCGAGACCGGGGGCTCAAGGTGGATGCCTGGCTGTTTACCCTCAACTTTGGCTACTCCTATGGCCTGCGAGACGATCGTGAGGAGGTTCTGGCCCTCAATGGTCAGGGCCATAGCACCTTTACCTACGCCAAGTCTGGAGCCTCCAGTAACCCCGATGAGGTGTTTGTCGACCCCTACCATCCCCAGGCATGGTCTGACTACAGCCAGATGCTAGGGGCGGTCCTGCGTCGGCAGCCAGACAACGTCCTGTTTGACTACGTCCGCTATCCCCGGGGGGTGGGGCCCAACTCAGTGGCGGATAGCGTTGATGATCTCTGGATCTACGGCCAGGCCTCCCGGGATGCGCTATTTCAGCGGGCCTCCAATAACCAGGGGCTGGAACTGATGCGTCGCTACATCAGCCGCGGCTACCTGATCGACGCCGACATCGATGATGTCCGCAGCCTCTACCCCAACGAACCTGAGCCCCTGTGGCAGAGCCGTTCCCCCTCTCCCCCCCGTCAGCCCGATGAACCGCCACCAACCGCCCCCAGCCTGCGGCCCCAATTACAGGCAGAACTGTGGCAGCTGACCGTAGCCCATGCCGTCCAGGGGGTAGTCGACTTTCTTAACCAGGCCCAGGCCCAGGTGCAACGCATGGGGCTGGGGGCGGGGGCGGTGTTTTTCCCTGAGGGTAATCAAACCGTTGGTACCGGAGGTTTTGACTCCCGCCTGCAATACTGGCAACGCTTCCCCACCACCCTGGCCTGGCACCCTATGGCCTACGCCGTCTGTGGCCATACCGGCTGCATTCTTGACGGCATTCGTCGCGTGGTGGAACTGTCTCCCAGTCCTAATTCACCCCTGATTATGCCCGCCATTGCTGGGGTCTGGGGTAAACCCACCTATAATCGGCCCGCCCTGGAAACTCAAATGGAGGCAATTCAGCGGGCCGTTCCAGAGATTCAGGCGATCAGTCATTTTGCCTACTCCTGGCAGGATGCCGAGTTTGATCGGGTGCGGAAGTTTTGTTATTTAAGTGAGTCTAAGTGAGTCCCCGCCATCCCCTGGCCGGCGAGCCAACCCGTAGTCCAGGCATTTTGAAAGTTAAACCCACCCGTAATGCCATCGATGTTAAGTAATTCCCCCGCCAGGTAAAGGCCTGGGCAACGGCGGCTCTCCAGGGTTTGAAAGTTGACCTCCCGCAGGTCAATGCCGCCGCAGGTAACAAATTCTTCCTTGAATACTCCTTTGCCGGCGATCGCATAGGCATCGGCGGTGAGGCAGGTTAGCAAACGATTGAGCTGGGGTTTAGAAAGACTGGCCCAGGTCAAATCCGCTGGTAAGCCGGCCCGATGCTGGACCAGGTATTGCCATAACCGACGCGGCAGGGGACAGGGGGTAGCACTGGCCAGAGACCGTTTACCCTGCTCCTGCTTAAAGGTCAGCAGGGTTTGACGCCATTGATCTGGGGAAGTAGGGCTTTGGCTAGAACCCCCAGGATCTGAACCTGGGTCAGGGGGCTGGCTGGCTGACCTCCCCTGCTCTGGGGTGGCCCTACCGGGCAACCAGTTGACCATCAGGGTAGCCCGATAACCCTGGCGCTGTAGGGGAATGGCCCCGAAGGCTGAGAGTTTGAGCACCGTCGGGCCGCTCATGCCCCAATGGGTGATCAGCAGAGCACCGGTCTGCTCCAGGGGCGGGGCCGATTCCAAGACCAGCTTGAGGTGGACGGCGGGTAGGGCGATGCCGGCCAGGCTGCGCAGCTGGGGATCGGCAATGGTGAAGGTAAACAGGGAAGGGACCGGGGGCACCAGGGTATGGCCTAGGGCCTGGGCCAGGCGGTAGCCTACCCCACCGCTGCCGGTGGCCAGCAGCAGGCGATCGCCGGACCACCGCTGACCTCCCCGGGTGGTCACCCCAAACCCCTGGCCTTGAGGCTCCACCTGCACCACCGCCTGTCGCAGGTGGAGGGCAATCCCCAGGCGGGCCACCTCCCCCAGCAGGCAGTCAATAATGGTGGCAGAGTCATCACTACGGGGAAAGATGCGCCCATCCGCTTCCCTCTTCAGGGTTACTCCCCGTTGCTCAAACCAGGCCAGGGTATCCCTCGGCTGGAAACGGCTAAAGGCGCCCCGCAGTTCCCTGGCCCCCCGGGGATAGTGGCTTACCAATAGGGCTGGGTCAAAACAGGCGTGGGTGACATTACAGCGGCCCCCCCCGGAGATGCGGACCTTAGCCAGGGGAGCCGAGCCAGCCTCGAGGACGGTGACCACCAGGGCTGGATTGGCCTGGACGGCGGCGATCGCCCCAAATACCCCGGCGGCCCCCGCCCCGACCACGACCAATTGCCGGGGTTCAACAGCCATGGCTAGAACCAGGAGAGATTCTCAAACTCAGCAAAGTCCCTTTCCAACTGCCACTGGACCCTGGCCCGATCACTCTGGGCCAGGAAGCTAGCACAGCCAGGGGATAGGGCCCGATCACCCGGTTCATCCTCGGCACAGGCCGCTGTCACGGCGGCGAACTGGGGCGACTGCCACAGACTATCCCCCTCTAGGAAGCTATACTCCAAACTGTTGCGGGCCAGCTTTTTCAGCTCTGGGTAGGTCAGATCGTAGCGCAGGGCCGCAAGCAAGTACTCATTACTCAGGTCAATCCGGGATATGCCCTCATCATCGGAGGCCAGGGCTAGGGGTACACCAGCGGCTTGGTACTCTAAAAAGGGATGTTCCTCCTCCTCAACATTGAGGATCACCTCATTACTGGTCAAGCAAATTTCCACCAGCACCCCCCGTTTAGCCATTTCCGCCATCAGTTCAAAGGGGTTCTGTTCGTGGAGGATGGCGACTCCATGGCCGATGCGGCTGGCCTGGGCTAACTCTACGGCCTGACGGATGTGAAAGGTCATTTCCTCCGGTGGCACCAGACCCAGCGCCAGCTCACCGGCATGGAGGGAAACCTTCACCTCAGGAGACTGCTTTTTCAAAAACTCCAGCATTTCCATCTGCAGAGTGTAGTCCCGCAGGGCGATCGGATGATCCTCTGGGGCTACCAGATTAATACCCACCACCTGGACACTGGCCTTAGCTAATTCAAAGGCGTAGACAAACTGGGCAAACACCTCCTCTGGAGCCTTGGTACGGGTTGTTTGCTGCAAATACCGCACCGTCACCCCACAGCCTGGCTGAGCTGCCGCCGTACCACAACCCAGGTTCTGAGCCACCTGTCCCTCAAGCTTCGCCATCTCCTCAGCGCCTACAGCCACTAAATCCATCAGGCCGCTATCCATCAACTGGCGTTGCATCTGGGCAAAGTCATCCTGCCAGCCCACGGTCCGGCCTAGCTGACGCACCTCACTCCCCTGCACTGTCATCATCAGTTCCAGGTAGGCAATGTATTGTTTGGCGGCTCGATTAGCCACGGAAGCCACCATATCGTCCTGACGAGCCAACTCTGAGGAAATGTCAGAAAAACCAGCGAAGGCCTCGAAAAATTGATCATGGCCTGACTGCCCAGCAAAGGGTAGGTTGCGGGTAGACCATAGGTTAATCAGAGCATCGTAGGTAGCGGTGCGATTGAAGAGTTCAGAGGCCGGGAAGTAACTGCTATCCTGCCCGCAGGCGCTGGGTTCCACCAAGGCAGGCCCCTGGGGGTCGACACAATAGCCATCCGCCGCCGCCCACCGCAGGTAATCTTCGGCATAGACTGCTCCACTGAGATGGCTGTGGATATCGCCGCCCTTTGGCATACGCTGAACGAAGGCCCGCAGTAAGGTAGGACGCTGGCGATGGGCTTCAAACCACTGGGCAGCCTTCTCTTCGCTACTCGGAGCAGAGAAGCGAAGGGCCTGCCTCGGTAAGGGTGCCGGTGGCCCCATCGGACTCACCCGGGACTGTAGCGCTGGACTGACTGCTTTGTCTAGTAAAGTCACCTCTGCCCTTAAGCCTGGAGCCCCCAGGGCTGCACCCCATAGAACTCCTGACAGGGATAAAATTGCTAAACCGCTGAAGGAATGGCGTTTGAACATATTCTGGAAAAGCGCTAGACACTGGTGGGTACTCTATCTCGAAAACCAATGGGTTTGGCAGCGCAGTTAAAAAACTTGACCAGGGCTGCTGCACTGGCCTGGATGTAACTGCTGCCAGGCCGCTACAGGCCAAGCACCGTCAGTGCCATAAGGCAACTATCGCTTTAGCGAGAACATCCAGGCATGGGATTCCCTGTCTTCCTGTCTCAACCCGTCACTTTAAAGTTGATAGAGGCTTAGACCGGCTCCAGGGCAAAGAAGTCGGAGAAAATCTGATCGGCAATGTCGTTCAGGCGAATTTGCAGATCATCCAAAAATTCGTGCAGCCCCCGCTGGCTAATTTCCTCGATGGTGAGGTAATCCAGCTCGGAGCGGAGCCGCCCCAGGGCGCGATCGCTATCGGTGCGCCAGGTGCCGGCGGTGGTGCCGGAGATCTGATGGAGGGAATGCTCCGCCTGAATCAGGCAAAACTGGATAGAGCGGGGAAACTCTCGATTCAGAATCAAAAACTCCGTCACCCCCCGGGGGGTAATCCGGTACTGGGACTTACGGTACATTTCGTAGGCGCTGGCGGACTTGAGCAGGGCAATCCACTGCAGGTCATCCAGGGGAGAGCCCACATCGTTGACCGAGGGCAGCAAAATATAGTACTTCACATCTAAAATTCGACCGGTTTTATCGGCCCGCTCCAGTAGTCGCCCCAGTTGACCAAAATGCCAGCCTTCGGTGTGGGCCATGGTGGCCTCCATCACCCCCGCAAACAGGTGGCTGGCCATTTTCACCTCCGGGAAGAAGGTGTGCAGTTCCGATACCAAGGCCTGATCAGCGGCCTCGTTCACCATTAGATAGAAGGCATTCACCTGTTCCCACATTTCCGAGGAAATCACCTCCCGCACCGATCGGGCGTTTTCCCGCGCCGATCGCAGGCAGGAAATAATCGAGTTGGGGTACTCCCGATCAAAGGTGAGAAAGCGCAGGATATTATCGGCGGTGGCTTCACCGTAGCGTTGCCGAAACAGGCTTTGGTCACCGGTGGTGATCACCAGGGGCTCCCACTGCTGCTCCATGCCGGGAGGGGCATCCAGTAACAGATTGAGATTGACATCGACAAAGCGGGCTACATTTTCAGCCCGCTCCACGTAGCGGTTCATCCAATAAATCGAATCGGCAACTCGGCTTAGCATGGCAAACCAGGGTAGACGGTAAAGGGGGCAGTATTGAGCAGGGATGAAGAGAACTGGGTAAGGGCCCGCGCCAGCCCCGGGGGATGGGGAATTTCCAACCAGAGCTGACGGGGAGTCGGGGCTGTTCAACCCTCTGGCCAACCCCGTTGTGCAGGGCTTTCATCTTAAACCGGCAGTTGGGCGTTGGGGTCAATGGAGTTGACCACCCAGGTATCCTTACTGCCGCCGCCCTGGGAGGAGTTCACCACCAGGGACCCCCGTTTCAGCGCCACCCGGGTGAGGCCGCCGGGGTTAACGTAGATATCCTGGCCGTAGAGGATGTAGGGCCGCAAATCCACGTGGCAACCCTCGAACCCCCCGTCGATCAGGGTGGGCACCCGGGATAGGCAAAGGGTGGGTTGGGCGATGTAGCCCCGGGGGTTGGCCCGGATGCGATCGCCAAATTCCCGCCGCTCCTCCTCGCTGGCGTGGGGGCCCACCAGCATGCCATAGCCACCGGAGGCGTTGGTGGCCTTGACCACCAGTTGATCCAGGTTGGCCAGCACATGGGCCTGTTGGCTGGGGTCTTCGCAGATAAAGGTGGGCACGTTGGGGATGATCTGGTCTTCATCCATGTAGTAGCGAATCATCTGGGGTACGTAGGCATAGGTGAGCTTATCGTCCGCCACCCCCGTACCCAGGGCGTTGGCAATGGCCACCCGCCCCGCCCGGTAAACCTCCAGTAACCCCGGTACCCCCAACAGGGAATCGGGGCGAAAGGCCTGGGGGTCGATAAAGTCGTCGTCGATGCGCCGATACAGCACGTCCACCCGCTCCAGCCCCTTGGTGGTACGCATTTTCAAGTAGCCATCCGACACCACCAGGTCTCGCCCCTCCACCAACTCGGCGCCAATTTGCTGGGCCAGGAAGGAATGCTCAAAGTAGGCGGAATTGTAGATGCCAGGGGTCAGCACCCCGACCCGGGGATTAATCAAGGTTTCCGGCACCAGGTTGAGCAAAGTTTCCAGCAGTTGACTGGCGTAGTCATCCACGGCGGCAATGTCCATGGCGGCAAACAGGTGGGGGAAGGTACTCTTCATCACCCGGCGATTTTCCAGCACGTAGGAGACACCGGAGGGGCAACGCATGTTGTCCTCCAGGACGTACCAGGTGCCGTCGCGATCGCGCACCAGATCGGTACCGGTGATATGGCACCAGATATTGTTGGGGGGATTTAGCCCCATGCAGGGCTTGAGGAAGCCCGGTGCCGATTCCACCACATGGCAGGGAATCACCCCATCCTTGAGAATTTTCTGATCGTTATAGATATCGTGGATAAAGCAGTTAAGGGCGTATATCCGCTGTTTCAAGCCCTTTTCTAACCAGGACCACTCCTGCCCTGGCACGATCCGGGGAATCACATCAAAGGGAAAGATGCGCTCGGTGCCCTGGGTATCGCTGTAGACGTTAAAGGTCACTCCCAGCTTAAACAGGGTGTTCTGTACCGCCTGCTGACGTTGTCGTAACTCCACCAGGGTCATGGCATTGACCCGACGAATCAGGAGTTCGGCCTCAGGCCGAGGTTGGCCTTGGTTAACAAACAGTTCATCATAGAAATCGCCAGGGTCGTAGGCATTAAATAACACCGGAGAGGAGCCCCCAAAAAAGCGAGAAGATATTAACTAGCTGATCATTACCGGGGCGACTGCCCATCAAGCTGTAGTTTATGCTACGGATCTTTCCTGGAAGGCTGTCGTTCAGGCCGTTAGCTATTTTTTTAAAGCCAGGGTGAGGCCGTCAGCGATGGGCACCAAACTCAAGACAATGCGATCGTCCTGGTAAAGCCGTTGATTAAACTGGCGAAGGGCCTGCGTACGGTTATCCTGAACTGTTGGATCCGCCACTCGCCCTGACCATAGGACGTTATCAATCACCACCAGGCCCCCGGGTCTCACCAGTTGTAATACCTGCTCGTAATAATGTAGGTAATTGGCCTTGTCAGCGTCGATGAAGGCGAAGTCAAACTGCTGGGTTTCCCCAGCGGCGATCAGCTGGTCTAGGGTATCAAGGGCGGGGCCCGGCCGCAGATCAATGCGATCGGCAACGCCGGCGGCAGCCCAGTAGCGCTGGGCGATCGCCGTGTACTCAGGATTAATGTCACAGGCCACCAAACAGCCATCGGCGGGCATGGCCAAGGCCACCCGCAGGGCACTGTAACCGGTAAACACCCCCACCTCCAGGGCCTTTTTGACCCCCAGCAATTGCACCAAAAGCGCCATAAACTGGCCCTGCTCCGGAGCAATTTGCATCTCCGCCAGGGGATGGCGGGCGGTTTCCTGACGGAGGGCGACCAACACCTCCGGCTCTTGCAGCGAGTGGTCTAGCAGGTATTGGTGAAGACTGTCGTTGAGGGGGAGAGTGCGGTTGGACATGGGTTAGGTAAGGAGAAAGGCCTTAGGAGTGAGGATCTAGGATTTTACTGCTAGCCCTTGAGAAGGCTGCAGTGATCTGGCCTCCATTCTATAGCCGTAGTCTGGTAGAAGGGAGCCAGAACGCTTACCCTGCATGAATTGGACTGATCAAAGGCGTTCTAGGCGTTCTGGTCAAAACCCTATTCAGCCCTGGGCCTTAGCGGGTGAGGGCGACCCCTAAATTGTTTCGGTTTACCGAACCTGGCGCTAAGCTATTAAGAGGTTAATCCACCACAACCCTAAAAGCAGAGTCAAGCATTAATAATCTCTATCAGTGCTTGACAATTCAGCTAGCTTATGAATGCGTTGTGCAATACCTCGTCCCCTAGATTGCTGCCATGCCTCGGATGGTTCTTGTTAATCCCCAGATTCCGCCCAATACGGGCAATATTGCCCGCACCTGCGCCGCCACTAAAACCCCCCTACACCTGGTGCAACCCCTGGGCTTTGAGCTGAGCGATCGAGCCCTCAAGCGAGCTGGCTTAGATTACTGGCCCCAGGTTGATTTAACCCTCCACGTCGATTGGGCGACATTTCAAGCCTATCAACAACAACAAGGCGGCCGACTGCTGGGTTTTACAACTTATGGACGATTAAGTTATTTAGATATTGGCTATGAACCGGATGACTGGCTATTATTTGGTAGTGAAACCACCGGGTTACCGAATTCCATTCTGGAATCTTGCCATCAAACCCTCCGCATACCGATTGATCGAACCCTAGTTAGAAGCTTGAATCTTTCGGCCAGTGCAGCAGTGGGACTATTTGAGGCCCTTCGCCAGCTATCTTGCTAAACCAGGCATACACCCGACAGTCAATCCATCTCTCAACAGAGTCACCTGGTTACTGTTAGACCTTTAAGTAAATTCATCTGTCAACAGTGATGGAGAGCTGTTAGCTAACAAACTCCAAAAATTTTTGTCCGTATCCAAGAAATAACGGCTCTTCCGGTCTGACCATGCGACTTTAAAGCTCGAGAAGCTTAAAACCTCATCATACCAATGCTTACAAGCCTTAAGTCCTGCAAAAAGAACTCTAAAGACTTATTTTTTCGCTAAAAGCCTTGCATAGCAGTACTTTTAGGTCGTCCTAGGGCAATTAAGCATACTTAAGCCGGAAGAGCCGAAATAACTTCAGCCAATTTGCCAAAATATCTACAACAGCAATATCTTCTACAACAGCAATATCTTCTACAACAGCAATATCTTCTACAACAGCAGGAATTACGCCCCTACGCTCTAGGAGACAATCCTTCGGGGTCTGAAGTGCCTGTGGCTTAAGACCTCTACGACCCATGGGAAGAGAGGCTGTACAACCACCAGGATCAGATCCAGGTAGCGAGTGATACAAAAAAAAGGAAACCTGATAAGGAATTCATATCTTACTTCCGCTAATCCTCCTAACTTGCCTAAATAGTACCTACAGCTTTTACAGATTAAGGCTGGACAAGTCCCCTACAATGCCCGTCAGCAGCGATGTCTCAGAGATCAACTTAAAGCTAGTTGAGGGGGAAAAACAGTCAAATTCAGTCTCTCCAGTCGCAGTCCTTCAAACTCACCCCTACTTGTCAAAGGGTTTTCGGAAGGTTAAAGATATTTGTGTTGTGTTTGCAAAGTTAAATTTTTTTGTAAGAGTTTCAGAACCTCTTGGTCAAGAATGATAGGGATTGATTTTTTTGTTTACTCGTGTAAACTTGCTTTAACCTGACACCTCAAGGTATTCTTACCTAGAGCTGATTGCTCGTCTAGGACTAGTCAAGTGAAGCTTGCTGTTTCGGGTCCAGGTTTTATATGACGTTTGACTGTTTCCCTGTCAATCAACTATTGGGCCATGTACTTTAATGTTGTTTTGCGGAAGTATGGTTCAACCGTCGCGTAATGGTTTAGTAGGAGGTCGTTCCTTGAGTTCCCTAAAGCAAATGTTTCACAAAGATTCTACGGTCAATGGTGGCTTACCAGAGGAGGCTGAGGTGCAGCGGCCCAGCCTGTCATCAGTCATGCGTCCGTCGTCGATTAGTGGTCCTATGACTATGATAGGTGTAGCCTTGACCTTTGGGGCATCCGTTCCCTTGCTGTCTGCCCAAGAGCCTGTTCTGGCGATCGATGAATCTGGCACTTCCCTAGCTACCGTCAATTCAGCAGGTGGTGACCAAACCGATTCAGTTGGAGCTGTTGCCTATTATACCGTTGAGTCTGGTGATAGTCTTTGGCAGATTGCTCAGCATCACGAGGCAAATATTAAGGCTTTAGAGATTACTAATGGCATTTCTGCCGATGAGGTATTGAGAGTTGGGCAGGTGCTTAAGGTACCTCCTGACGATTCTCTTCCCACCACCAGTGTTCGCGATACCTCTACTTCAGCCCCTGGGGGAATTGGTGGTGAATTTACACCTACTTCATCATTAGGTTCCATTTCATCATCAAGTTCTAGTTTGACCCTAGGGTCAACTGAAGAATTTAGTAGTGGGTGGGCAACCCTTGATCCATCTGTTAGATCAACTCCTAGTCAGGTCTCTCCATCTGAAATAGGCTCGGAGCATTTACCGGTTCAAGTAAATGTCCTTCCAGCTGGTTCAAAAGTACCCTCAGCTGCAGTTGAGACCCTCGTCAGTTTTTCTTCCACCGGATCTCTGGTACCGGTTACCTTGCCCGAGCCATTGTCTACCTCTCCAGAGACTGCTTGGGTTAGTGCCTCTACCCAATCTGGTGAACCTACTAGCAGAGGTTCCATTCAGATCGCTCTTTTAGATTCTGGCACAGATCCCTCCAACAATTTTCAGGTGGATCAACCATCCCCCCAAGCTGAAGTTAAGTTTATCGCTGCCGATTCCTATGCTGTCAATCGAGAACAGAGGATTCGTGATTCCTTAGCTCGCATCCGAGAAGCTAATACCGTTGTCATTGATCGTGATCAACTAGCTTCTAAGTTAGCTTCAGCGCGTCAGCAATTGGAACGCTCTCGGACTCAAGAGCTTAGCTCGTTAGTCGGACAGTCTGATAGCGTTAATATTTCGAGATCGGTCACCTCTTCCGCCAGTGTTCCCCCGATTCCCTCGGACCCTAATGAAACTACTGGTTCAACAGCGAGCAACTGGGTGACCGCTGACGTAGCTGACAACTTGTCGAGTACGACTAGGTTAGCTAAAGCTGATTCTTCTAGTGTTGATGAGGTGAGTGTTTCTCCCCCTTCCACAATCGATAATAGTCAGCGTTTATTAGCTGCAGCTCCACTGAATCCTGACATTTATCGTCCTTTGCCCAGCATCCCTAGCGGAGAGACTGTAGTTCCCGGCATGCCTATGCTTCCTGGTGCTGGAGAATTCTTGCCACAGGCCCCAGCTGAGTCCAATGGCTATGTCTGGCCAACCCGTGGCACCTTTACCTCTGGTTATGGCTGGCGTTGGGGTCGTATGCATCGGGGCATTGATATTGCTGGACCAGTGGGTACGCCTATTGTGGCAGCTGCCAGTGGGGTAGTGGTTCGTTCCGGTTGGAATTCTGGTGGCTATGGTAATGTAGTTGACATTCGGCATCGTGACGGTAGCATGACTCGCTACGCCCATAATAGCCGACTGTTAGTACGAGAGGGTCAACAGGTCAACCAGGGTCAATCCATTGCTCAAATGGGTAGTACTGGCTATAGCACTGGGCCCCACCTCCACTTTGAAATTCACTTGCCTGGAAACGGTACTGTCAATCCTATTGCCTATTTACCTGATCGTTAACTAGTAGGCTAGGGCGTAAGTTATTATCTTATCAGAACAGGAGTATGAATGGAGAGAGTGCCTTGCCCCAACTTGCCCCACCCCCCGTGAAGTTAGAAGCAGACGAACGTGAGCAATTGGAACGTCTCATCAAGGGTCATAATACTGCTCAACAACTGGCGTTGAG
>JBEIGU010000067.1:0-20365 GCA_040381765.1 Leptolyngbya sp. | reverse complement strand
GAAGTCGTGAGCGTCGGCGTGTAGGTTCCAAATCCATGTCGTGGTCTTTGGTCCCTTCGCCAGGGTGCGGTCAAAATGACCCGGCTTCGCCCACCTCTCAAAGGAGGTCGGTACCGGATCCTTATCTACCACTACCCTGACTTTTTGCCCCGGTTCAGGGGGACTTATGGTCATTGGATTCTCCTCTCTACTACTCGAAAATATTGAGCGGATCAGGACGCTTTCTATGTCATAGAAAAATCTATGTAGAAAGCTCACCTATATGGCTAAAAAACAGCCGTATTACCCACTTTTGACAAAACCCTGGAGGTGAAGATTCAACCAACCAGGATCCTCTTTCAGGAGTGTAGTCCTTGTATGGCGATCGCCTGGAATCTATGGAGCCTCAAGGATAGCTCGAGTAAAACGAGCCACCATGGCTCCCAGAAAACCAAGACAAGTTAAGTAACAAGTTACAGAATCGCCGTGGCCCTTGGTAAGGGAACTTTTCACAAGTTAATAACTCCAGTCGGAGAAAATTAGCGGTGAGTTGCTTGCTAGATAGGCTTGGGCTTAAACGGTGGTGGAAAATTCTAGCTGATGTCGGTAGGCTTGAATTTCAGCGATGGTAAATAGGCTGGTAAATTCTAATTGACGCTCTGCATACAACTCCCCTCCTCCCTGTTGGCGGTCAACCAGGGCTAGAACCTGCCTAATTTGATAGCCTGCCGCCTGCAGCCGTTCTACAGCCTTCAGGGCCGATTGACCAGTGGTAACAACATCTTCTAAAACGGCTACCAGGCTCCCGGGCGGTAAACTCAATCCCTCAATGTAGGCTTTGGTGCCGTGCCCCTTCGCCTCTTTTCGAATAATTAGGGGAAATAGGGGGTGATTAGCATAGAGCCCCACCAGGCTAACCGCCGTTACCATCGGATCGGCCCCCAGGGTGAGACCCGCTACCCCTAGGGTGTCTGAGTGGAGTTGATCAAGCAATAACCGAGCCATCATCAAGGCCCCCTGGGGATGAAGAGTCACCAACTTGCCATTGATGTAGTAGGGGCTCGATTGACCAGAGGTAAGGATGAAGTCGCCCTCCTGGTAGGCTCCCTGACAGATGAGGTTGAGTAGGTGGGACCGCAACTGTTCAGCGGGGAGAGTGGCCAGGGTCGGCCCAGGGATATCAAACTGGAAGGGCATCGGGGTTGAATCCGGGGTCTTAATGGCTAGATGGTCACTCATAGCTAATTCTCTAACGGTAAAACACAAGGGGGTTTAATCGTGTCAGTTTGATTGTTTTGCGGTATAAGAAGTGGAGGGTTCTTTGGTTCTTAGATTTAGGCTAGCTTTTGAGGCCCTCTCTAAATCCTAAGAATGTTGGTATCTTGCCGCCTCGGTAGAGGTCTCCTTAGATAGCAATCAAGATTAAGATCGTTAATTAACAATTGGCGCTCATAGCAGATTCCACCCTGGTGAAGTACGGTGCGATCAACCCGCCGCCCCCTTATCAAGGGGAGATACAGCATGAAGCTTCAACAGCCAGACGCTAGGGGGGGAAGACTCAGCAAGTGTGTATCTCACTCTATCGAAAACCGCTATAATCAAGGCCCTAATAATACTTGAATCAGGAGATTTAGTTATGGCTATCAGACTCATGGGTTTTTCCAGCATTACCCTGGCGCTGGTTGCCCTAACCAGCTTGGCTGCTCCTAGAGCTCTAGGCCAGGAGACCAGGCCCTTAACACTGCCAGAAGCCATGGGAGAATTGGCTTCTACCTATTCCCAGGATTACTTTAGAAATCGCAGTATAGGACGACAGGTCGGTCGGATATTTGGCTTTGGTTTTCCTGAGCGGGAATTAGAATGGGATGCTCATGCCCTTTCTGTCGCCTCTAGGGACGCCATGTTTCGACAAAATAGCATGGACCCAACTTTGCGGGTTCCTGACTTAACCAACCCCTACACCACTAGTTTGCTGACCATGACAGGCACTGGATCCGCTAGCGTGGGAACTCAGTTCATCTTCGAAGGCCGTTAGCTGCTTCGGGAGTCTAGCCCACTGCCTGCCGATAGTGAAAGCAAAGGTTCATCCAGGGTGCAGGAGTTGAACCTGCCTGGGGCGAATTATGAGTTCGCTGCCTCATCCGCTCGGCCAACCCTGGTCATTAATCTATTCTAACCCGAAGCTTTAATTCTGGCCTATTCTGGATCTATTGCCCTAGGAAGTAATGAATTCTGCCGTCGCCTTAACTCTAACCTTACTATCTTTAATGATTGGTGCTGGGGTAGTCAGTGCATCTTGGGGATTTACCCTAGGTCGGGAAGCCTTGACTGGGGTTCGACAGCCTGAGGCTCGCCCCACCAGCGGCACTCCCGCTAGCCAGCAAGCTAATCCTGGCCACCATGGAGACTTGGTACTGGCCAAGGAAGCAGATATTCTGGAGGAGGTCAAGGCTCGCATGAGTGGTGAAGGTCAGTAGGAGAACTGCTATTTTTGTGGGCCTTGCTCATCCCCTATGTCCCTCCCTTCCCCGTACCTGAGTCTAGTCATTCCTGAGACATTGCCCCTGAGTGCGGTGGCTTCTCGACTGATGGCGGTCTTTTTGCTAATTGGCATTAATGCTTTCTTTGTCGCCGCCGAATTCTCCATCGTTTCGGTGCGGCGATCGCGGATTAGCCAACTGGTTTCCCAGGGAGATGCCCAGGCTAAGACCGTTCAGCGTTTACAGCGTAGCCTGGATCGATTGCTATCCACGACCCAATTGGGCATTACCCTCTCTAGCCTGGCTCTGGGATGGATTGGAGAGGGAACGATGGCTACGATTGTAGCGTTTGGGATTAGCCACCTTCCGATTAGCCAGGGGCAGGGACAAGCCCTGGCCCATGCCATTGCTATCCCCATGGCCTTTTTTCTAGTGGCTTACCTACAAATCGTATTGGGGGAGCTTTGCCCCAAATCCCTGGCCATGCTCTACCCAGAGCAGTTAGCCCGGCTTCTCAGCCCCCCCAGCTTAACCATTGCCCGTCTATTTAGCCCCTTGATCTGGATTTTGAACCAGTCCACCCGGTTGTTCCTCCGTTCCCTGAGCATTCCTGACAGTAGCCAGCTTGGCTATAGTCGCCTGACTCCCGAAGAACTGCAGTTGATTATTCGCACCACGGCCGAAACCCCCGGGCTGGAGGCGGAGGAACGGGAGCTATTAAACAACGTGTTTGAGTTTCGGGATGTGACCGCAGGAGAGATTATGGTGCCACGTACCCAGATTGACGCCATGACCGATGCCGCCAGCCTGGCGGATTTATTTGAGATGGTGGCAACAACCGCCCACTCCCGTTACCCAGTCATTGGCGAATCCCTTGATGACATTCAGGGTATTGTGGACTTAAAGCACTTGCTACAGCCCCTGGCAAAGGGCCAGATCACCCTAGATACCTCGATTCAGTCCTGGGTCCAGCCGGCTCGTTTCGTGCCTGAACCGACTCCGCTCCACGAAATTCTTAGTACCATGCAACGCACAGGACAGGAACTGGTGGTGGTGGTGGATGAGTTTGGGGGTACGGCGGGGTTACTTACCCTACGGGATTTAACTACGGAAATTATTGGTGAGGTGCACCAAATCCATGGAACCGCTGAAGAGGTGGTACAAAAACTGGATGAAACCTCTTACCGGATTAAGGCCCAAGCCGATTTATACACCGTTAATGAGTTACTAGGTTTGAATCTACCCTATAGCGATGATTACCAAACCCTGGGAGGCTTTTTGATCGATCGCATGCAAAAGATTCCCCGGGAGGGGGAGGCCTACGTTGATGGCGATCGCCGTTGGGTCGTGGTGTCTACCGATGGCCCTAAACTAGAGGATATCCTCATGACTAAGTTGACCCGTTAGAGGATCCCCTGGCTTGAGTCAAGATGCTAGGGATACGGCTTTGCCCGTCAAACATGCTGGGTAGGCGTTCTAGCCGATCTTAGTTGCATGATCTGGGGTCCAGGGCGATGGCGACAGGAATGGGGCTACAAAGCCCGTGTTATCCTATGGCAGCTGAGTTATTTAGGTTAATCTTTACACCCCTGATCATTGTGATAGTATCTGAAAGAATTGTGAAGATTAGGGATTTTAACCCTTGCCTACCATAGCCGTGTTCTAAGGAGTCAGGGCATCGTGGGCAATCTGGCTGAAGCAACTTTCAAAGATTGGTTTGCCTTTTCCCATCGTTGCTACCATCTGACCGTTGTCCTCCTGCTTCATTGCTCCTCATAGTTCGGCCTCTTTTCGTCCCCATAAGGAGGGACAGGCGTGTCCCAATCCAATTCCCCATCTCCAGACATGACTTCTCCCCACCGCCATTTCTCCGATCCAGTTCGTCTTGGTGTGATTGGCGTGGGTAACATGGGACAGCACCATACCCGGGTTCTCAGTCGCTTTAAAGACGTTGAACTAGTGGGTATTTCCGACGTCAACGTGGAGCGGGGGCTAGATACAGCGGGTAAGTATAGAGTCCGTTTCTTTGAAGACTATCAGGATTTACTCAGCCACATTGATGCTGTCTGTATCGCCGTACCCACCCGCCTCCATCACAGCGTTGGTACAACCTGTCTGCAGGCCGGAGTGCACGTCTTAATTGAAAAACCCATTGCCGCCAGTATTGCGGAAGCCGAGTCCCTGGTTAATGCGGCGGCGGCAGCCAACTGCATTCTTCAGGTGGGGCACATTGAGCGCTTTAATCCAGCCTTCCAGGAGCTGCATAAGGTCCTCAACACGGAGGAGCTACTTGCCCTTGAGGCCCGTCGCATGAGTCCCTATTCCCAACGGGCCAATGACGTCTCCGTCGTGTTGGACTTGATGATTCACGACATTGACCTGTTGCTAGAGCTATCGGGGTCAGGGGTCTCTACCTTGACCGCCAGTGGAGGCCGGGTGGCGGCCTCCGGCTATCTAGATTACGTCACTGCTACCCTGGGTTTTAGTAATGGTATTGTCGCCACCCTAACCGCCAGCAAGGTGACCCATCGCAAGATTCGCACCATCGCCGCCCACTGCAAAAACTCCCTCACCGAAGCCGATTTTCTCAACAATGAAATTCTAATTCACCGTCAAACCACTGCCGACTGTTCCAGTGACTACGGACAGGTGTTGTATCGCCAGGACGGCTTAATTGAAAAGGTTTATACCAGTAACATTGAACCTCTCCATGCGGAGCTGGAACATTTTATTAACTGTGTGCGTGGTGGTGAACCCCCCTCCGTCGGGGGGGAACAGGCCCTTAAGGCCCTCCGTCTCGCCAGTTTAATTGAGCAGATGGCCCTGGATGGTAAACCCTGGCAGCCGATCGACTTGACCGCTGCTGGTATTGATGTTCCCCTATCGGTGTAAAAGGATAGCTGGGTGGTATGGCGGTTAACTTTCCCCGGGTTATTTTTCTAGATGCGGTGGGTACGCTGTTTGGGGTGGCCGGCAGTGTGGGCCAAATCTATGGCGACTTAGCCCATAATTATGGGGTTGAAGCTGATGGGAATGCACTGAATCAAGCCTTTTTTCGGGCCTTTAAGGTGGCTCAGCCCATGGCCTTCGGAGTAGACCAGGGGATCTCTCTAGCGGACCAGGAATATTCCTGGTGGCGTCTGGTTGCCCAACAAACCTTTAGTAGCGCGGGAGTGCTTGATCATTTCGTCAACTTTGACGAGTTTTTTAGCCATCTTTACGCCCACTTCGCCACCGCCGATCCCTGGGTAGTCTATCCGGATGTACAAGTCTCCTTGGAACGTTGGCGACAACAGGGCATTGAGTTGGGAATCATTTCTAATTTTGATTCCCGGTTGTACCGCGTTCTGGAGGCGCTGAACCTGGCTAACTATTTCCAGTCGGTCACTATTTCCTCTGAGGCGGGAGCGGCCAAACCCGACCCTGACATTTTCACCATTGCTTTACAGAAACACCATTGTCAGCCAGCTTCCGCCTGGCATGTGGGGGATAGCCAGGGGGATGATGTTGTTGGTGCTAGGGCCGCTGGACTACGTCCCATCTGGATCAGGCGCTGATTTGGCCTGTTTGTCGGGTGAGGAGCTATGGTTTCCCTGGTTTACTGAGTTTCCAGGGGTAGGAATACTGTTAAGACTTCACCGGTTTGGGAGCGCTGACGCACCGTTAGCTTACCCCCCAGGGCTTGAAACAGGTTTTTAGTGGCCTTCATGTTGAGACTAAGACCACCGGTTTCCGGTTGAAAAATCAGTAACTCCCCCAGGGTCTTAAAGGGAGAGGCTAAAAACTGATCGACCGTCTCGCTAGTCCCGTCGGTTTGCCCTTGATCAGGGGGACGGGACTGAAACTGTAACTTCAGCTGGTGACCCGCCAGGGTAACGGTTAGCTCAATGTGGCTGTAGGGGGAAAGGCTATGGGTAAAGCGATCGACTAGACCAGTCAAAACCTGGTTCAACATGGTGGGATCACTGGTCACTCGGGGTAAATGGGTGGGTAAATTCACCGTTAGGCTGAGATTACGGCGGCTCACCTGTTGTTGCCAGAGGGGAATAGAATCTTCGAACAACTGCTGCAGGGAAATGGGCGATAGGGGAGATCGCCGCCCTTGGGTCGGGGTTGAGTCAAGCTCCACCGCCGTAAAGATCAGATTAAAACGATCAATTTGCTGGGTGCACTCCCGATCAATGGATCCCAGACGCTTTCGTATTTCCTCGCCGATATCCTTACGTTTGAGTAGGGACCGGGTCAAGGTGCGAATGGTGGTAAGGGGTGTCCGGATTTCATGGGCCATGGCCTTGAGTAATTCTCGATCACTGCTTTGGCCAGGGGGATCTGCCTTGAGGCGGTGCCCCGCCTTCCCTGGCCCTGATAATCGCTGGACTCTGTGCCCCCTCTCCTGCGGCACAGCCAGCCGGGGTGACGGGTCCACCAACCCCTGAATGGGTTCTGGCCCTTCGGCTAGAGGGGTTACATCTGCAAGGGATCGGATCTCCTGTAACAGCAAATGGCTATAGTGGGTCACCAGGCGATAATCTGGCGGCACCGGGGGAAATTCCTCAACTGCCTGATCAAGGGGGGGCAGCAGGGGCGGTCGAGCTTGCAGGACTCGCCCTCGCAATTGCTGCCACACGGCGGCGATCGCCTCCGGATCAAAGGAAAATTGAAATTGGGGTTGCCCCTCCCCGTCCTCCCCCAGGAGCAAGATCAAACTAAACCTGGCGGTTAGCAACAGACAAAACCGCTCCCGAGCCAGGGGATCCCCACCGGTGAGGGGGACCATGGTCACCTTAGATCGGAAGTTACCGGCAAGGGGGGAGGGTTGGCCGGGCAACAGGGGACGGGTTACGGCTAAAATCTGCTCCAGGGGCTCAGGAATCAACAGCCAATGGCTGAGGGTTCGTCCGAGTAGCTGATCGGGGAGCACCGGAAACGGCCCCGACAGGGCCACCCCCATGGGTCGATCAGGGGGGTAGGGCTCTGGTCTGGAGTTGGCGTAGAGGAGCAATTTCGCCAGGGCGGCGATCGCCCCCAGCCATTCTTGCTCCGCCTGCTGTCGAGCCAGGGCCAACATCGGCAGATCCTCCGCCCTACCGATGCTGGTAAGACCAAGGTGAAAGCACTGGCCGACTCCAGCCCCATCCTCCCCTTCATCCATCGGTAGGAAAGGAACCTGTCGCAGAACCTGACTAAGGGATAGGGGAACCTGTACCAACGTTCTACCTCGCTCCACAGTGCCACAGCTATAAACCAGCTCGGGACACTGCTCGATTATGCTATCTATATACGAGGGTAAAGCGTTGTCGCCCATTGGCCTATTGGGTAGAACCGAACCCCTAGGATTCCTTCGCAAAACCTGGGCAGCGGGCCAGGGGAGACTGGTAGACTCTCCTCAAGATAATGGCAAACTAGCCAAACCAGCAGGAAATACCCTCCACGGCTTCTAAGGTTGCGACAGGGCAAGGAGGCTCCACCGCCATCAGAGCCCGTAACCCCTGTTGAATCAGTTGCTCAATCTCCGCCAACTGCTGTTCAGGATAGTAGTTATAGTGAGCGACATCGGCCGGATCCTTGAAGGTGCCAACCTCTTCACTGTCAAGGGTGACATAAACCGCTGGTAAGTGACGCACGACATAGGTGGTAAGGCGGTCCCGCAGGTCGCTGATGGCAAGGACATCCAGGGTTGGTTTCAGCGCATTGTCCCTCAGGACTTGGTCAACCTTAGCGGACACCACGGGCAGTGTTAGGTTCAAAATTCTTTGAGACATTTTGCATACCTCGATTAGCATCTGGACTGGGAGCAGTGGCCAGTTGTCTGCCCATCCCTTAGCTGGGGATGGCTTAGCCTGTAGGCGATCTCTGCCCCCATCATGGTTAGTTCAAGCCAGGCTATATCCTAAGTTTAGGTAGAAAAGGACTCAATTGTCATGAAATCAATAAAATCGATATAAAACGATGGAATTATCCATGTTTCTCAAGCAGGATGAGGGTAGCACTCTCATGCCGGAGAGGCCAGTATATGGGTGGTAGGCCGGTGTACCTGGTGATCTGTGACGGCATGCACTCCCCCAGGGAGACCGAGGGTATCCTCGCCATGGTTAGTCAGGATAGTCGGCTCAGCCAACTGCCTATGCGGCATTTTAGTCCTGGGTCTCCCCTGGCGGTGTTGTCGGGTGCAGCTCTGCGCCGTTGGCTAGAGGGGGATGATCAGCCAGCCCGGGGGATCAACCCCGCCTATCCCCATTTAATTATCTGGGCTTTTAGTGCGGGCTGTGTCGGGGCGGTGGCCCTGGCCCAGCACTGGCAGCGCTATCGGAGCGGGGTTTTAGCTCTATTTTTAGTGGATGGCTGGGGCGTCCCCGCTGTCGGACCGATGCCTCTCCACCGCCTCAGCCATGACCGGTTTACCCATGTCAGTTCGGGCTGGTTAGGCCCGGGTACAGTTAGTTTTGTCAGCCAACCCGCCGTCAGCCACCCCCAACTCTGGAGCCATCCCCAGCAGGTATGGGGATACCAGGTTCAGCATCACCCCTCGGGCAAGCCAGTGGTGGGGCCTGCCATGCCACACGGAAGGTTAACGGCGGGGGACTTTCTCTGCCGGTGGTCGCGCCATTATCTAGCCCAGGGCTCAGATGGTCCCCCGAATACCCCATAGAAGGGTAAAATTCTGAGGGAGAATGATTAAGAAGGGAATCCGGAGGTGGCTAGGGACCGGGCCTTAAATCTGAGTAGAATTAGCCCCTGGCCTCTCCTTCCCCATCCCTGCTTGGCTGGGGTTTTGAAGCATTCCTTGATCTGGGTTTTCCCGACCTATGCGTTTGTACTCCCTGTTGGCGGCGGCCAAAATTAACCTCTATCTAGAAATTGTCGGCGATCGCCCCGACGGTTTTCATGAGTTGATCATGGTGATGCAAAGCATTAGCCTGGCGGACCGGATCACGGTGCGTAGCATCGGAATTGATAGCATTCGGCTGGTTTGCCACCATCCCCTGGTACCCAAGGATCACACCAACCTGGCCTATCGGGCGGCGGCCTTGCTAGTAGATCGCTTTCCCGGGGTTATGGACAAGTGGGGAGGGGTAGAAATCAGTCTAGATAAGCAGATTCCGATCGGGGCAGGACTGGCGGGGGGGTCTAGCAATGCCGCCGCCGTGCTGGTGGGCCTGGATCTGCTCTGGCAGTTGGGGCTAACCCAGGGGGAACTACAGGCCCTGGGGGCGGAGTTAGGCTCCGATGTGCCCTTCTGCATCGCGGGGGGCACCCTGTTTGCCACGGGGCGGGGGGAACAGCTGGATCCCCTACCGGGCATCGAGGGGCTCTGGGTGGTACTGGCCAAGTATCAATCCACCATGGTCTCCACCCCTTGGGCCTATGGCGCCTATCGTAGCCAGTTTGGCCATAGCTACCAGAGTGAGTTTGGGGCTCGGCGATCCCAGGTTAAGGCTGGTCCTATGGTGGCCGCGCTGACCCACCAGGACCTGCCGGCCATGGGGCAGCAGCTCTATAATGATCTGGAAAAGGTGGTCCTCCCCGCCCATCCCCAGACCGCCCAGCTCAGGGCCACCATGACGGAATTGGGGAACAAACTGGGGGCCCTGGGTACCCTCATGTCCGGATCCGGCCCCTCCGTCTTTACCCTGGTGACCAGCCAGGCCGAGGCGGACCAGTTTATGGCACAGGTGCGTGGCACCCTGCCCGATCCTGATCTGGGTCTCTGGACCGCCCGGTGCCTACCCACTGGGGTACAACTATTGGAAAATTAACGATGTCCGAACCCTCCTCCCCGAGCCCCCATACCCCTGAGCCGACCTCCCCAGCCCAGTGGCTGAAATGCTTTAGCGGCGCCTTGATGGCCGCCACCATTGCCCTGCTGGCCTACCGTCTGATGACGGCGATCGCTACCACCTTTGCCCAGAAACCAGTCCTTTCCGACAATCCAACGGTCATCAACCTGACCGCCGCCGTCCGCACCCTGGTGGTGGGGATGGTTGCCCTGGGGGCTGGGGTGTTTGGCATTGCCGCCCTGGGACTCTTCCTGTTAGGGGTACAGCGACTCTGGCAGCGACTGGGGGCTGGCCGTAGTCCTAATCTTGAATCAAATCACGAGTAATCGGCAGGTTGGCCGCCTGCCAGCCGAGCATGCCCCCCCGCAGGCTAGCCACCTCCATCCACCCCTGTTTGGCCAAAATCACGGTGGCCTGGGCAGAGCGCCGCCCTGACTGACAGACCGTTACCAGGGGTCGGTCAGGGGGGATTTCTCCGATCCGCTGGGCCAATTCCGGTAGGGGGATCAGCTGGGCATGGGCAATATGACCCAGCTGACCATTAAATTCCTCCATCTCCCGCACATCCAACACGTGCACCTGGTCGAGGTTTTCTACCAGCCATTGGGGGTCGATTTCCCGGATGCCTGCGTAGGTCAGGTACACTGGCCCCCAACTGGCCAGGCCAGGGAGGATGGCAGGGTCGGGGCGGCCACAGACACAATTGGCCGGAATCGCCTGATCGATTTTCTTGGGGTGGGGTAGGCCCAGGTTATCCATGTAGCCGACAAAGTCCCGTTCATCGGCCTGACCGCCAATGCGGGGATTGTACTGTTTCTCTTCACCGACGGTGGAAACGGTGCGACCACTATAGTCATGGGCGGGGTAGATCAGACAGCTATGCGGCAGACTGAAGATCTGTTCAGTGATGGAGTGGTACATCCTACTGGCGTTACCCTGCTGAAAGTCGCAGCGACCAGCACCGCGAATCAGCAGACAGTCGCCAGTAAAGGCCATGGTGTGATCATCCAGCACGTAGGTTAGACAGCCATCGGTGTGCCCTGGGGTGGCCCGCACCTCCAGATAGCGATCGCCAAACCTCACCCGATCCCCCTGATCGAGGAGGTAGTCAGCTCCTGACACCAGGGCGCCATAGCGGCCAGAAATACCAATTTTAGAACCCAGGGCCTGTTGCATTAGCCAGGCCCCAGTGACATGGTCTGCGTGACAGTGGGTATCCAGGGTGTAGAGCAGGGTAAGCCCCAGTTCCTCCAGCAGGGCCCGATCGCGCCGGTACTGCTCAAACACCGGGTCAATCAGCACCGCTTCTCCACTGATGGGGTCGGCTAGCAGGTAGGTGTAGGTGGCGGAGTCAGCGTCAAACAACTGACGAAAAATCAAGCTGGTATCCACAGGATGATACTCCGGTAGGCAAAACAAACTTTACGTCATTATACTATATAGCCAAACAATGCTGCAGCGATAAAATCAATCGATTGTCTTCTCCTGCAATTATGCGGGAGAAGATAGCCCTAACCCAGTAGCACCTGGCTGGCTGCCTGGACCCCGCCCCCCAGACTAGCCTGGGGGTAACCCAGATGGTCCAGGGTGGCCTCTAGGGCCGCAACGGCGGTGAGAATGTCGCGATCGCAGACAAAACCCAGGTGACCGATCCGAAAGATCTTGCCTTTCAGGTGATCCTGACCGCCAGCCAGGGCAATGTCGAACCGCTTCTTCATGATGGAACGCACCTGTTCCGCGTCCACCTGATCGGGCATGACCGCGGTGATGGCGGGGCTGGCGCAGTCGTCAGCGCCAAATAGGGGCAGGTTAAGGGCACCCATAGCCGCCCGGGTAGCCCGACGGTGGCGATCGTGACGATCAAAAATGGCCTCCAATCCCTCTTTCTGCATCATCGCTAAAGCCGCCTGCAGGGCAAAGAAGAGATTTACCGGAGGGGTAAAGGGGGTGGTGTGCTTACGGCTATCCTTACGATAGGGGCCCAAATCTAGATAGAAACGGGGCAGATTAGCGGTTTCGTAGGCAGCCCAGGCCTTAGGGCCGACACAGACAAAGGCCAACCCCGGCGGAATCATATACCCCTTCTGGGAGCCCGAGGCCACCACATCCAGGCCCCATTCATCCACCGGTAGGGAACAGGCCCCCAGGCTGGTCACCGCATCAACGATGATCAGGGCGTCGCCGTGGGCCTTAACATGGCGGTTAATGATTTCCAGGTCATTCAAAACACCGGTGGAGGTTTCGCTGTGGGTGATGATCACCGCCCTAATCTGCTTGTCAATATCGGCATCCAGAGCGGCTTTAAAGTCCGTGGGGTCGAGGGGCTGGCCCCAGGGTGCCGTGATCTCCTGGACCTCCAGGCCATAGGCCCGGGCCACCTGCCCCCAACGTTCGCCAAACTTACCGTTATTCCCCACCAGGACTCGATCCCCCTGGCGCAGGAAATTAATGATGCCGGCCTCCATGGCGCCGGTGCCACTGGCGGCCAAAATCAGCAGATCATTCTGGGTTTGGTGCAGCCACTGCAGATTAGCCGTCACCTCCGCCATCATGGCACTAAACTCACCGCTGCGGTGGCCCATGGGATGCTTGGCCATGGCCAGGAGTACCTGCTCCGGCACTGGGGTAGGGCCGGGAATCATCAGCATTAATTTATTATCCATAGGTCGGTGATCGTCTTGAGATAGGTTATAAGTTAAGGAAAGGCACCGATCAACGGGTCAAGGTTCTGACCCAGGCTAGGGCTGCTGCAGGTTGACCAGGCCAGGCGTGGCCATATCCTAAATTAGCCTAAATTCATCTAAGATCAGCAAGGTTTTCTGCGGTTGGTCGGACCCCTGGGGGACTCAGGCCCGGTATACCGGCAGGGTAAAATAAAAGGCACTACCTTCCTCTGGAACCGAATCTACCCAGATCTGACCATAGTGGGCCCGAATAATGCGTTGGCAGAGGGCCAGACCTAACCCGTATCCTTCCTTGCTACTATCCCGCTGCAGTCGAAAACTTTCCTCAAAGACCCGGTCCCGGTTTTCTGGGGGAATGCCGGGACCGGTGTCGATCACCCCCACCTGAACCTTCTGGGTGGTGCGGTGGAGGGCGGTTAGGGAGACCTGTCCCCCCTGGGGGGTGTACTTGATAGCATTATCCAACAGGTTGATGATCACACGCTTCACCTGGTTGCCATCGGCATAGACCGTCGGCAAGTCCGTAGGAATTTCTTGAGTTAACCGCTGTTGCTTGGCCTGAAGGCGATCGTGAAACCCCCCAACAATGTCACCACAAAGGGCCACCAGGTCCAGCTCCTGAGGATGGAGTTGCAGTTCTACGGAGGCTCCCCGGGCGGTTTTCAGGATGTCTGTAATCATCCGATTAATGGTCTGGACCTGAGTTTTAGCGTGTTTCAGCAGTTGCCCCGTCAGTTCTGGGCTGAGGTTAAGGTGGCGACTCTGGTCTGGGGCATAGCCCAGTTCCAGGGTCTCGATCGCGATCGAGGCAGCGGTCAGGGGGTTTCTCAGATCATGGGCCATCATGGCAATAATCCGGTCTTTAAACCGTAACTGAGCTTCTAACTCCTCCCGGGCTTGATTTATCCGGAAAATCTCATCGGAAAGTTTGATTAATTCCGTTGGGTAAATCAATCCATCCTGGGTAAGTGGGGATGGACTTGGCACCAATTGGCCCGCCTCACCGTTTTTAGGGCCCCTGGCATGATCTAGGGTTTCCTGCTGCCACTTGGGCCACCAGTACTCCAGTTGGCTGACAATATCGCTACCCGCCAGCATTTGTTGGGGCAGGGGGGCGACTTTAATCAGGGCAGGGCTGGCCACCAGCTTGTAGTGCTCCGCCAGGTAGGGCTGCTCACCAATATCCACCACGTCTAAATGAAAGGGAGACTGACTGGCGAATCCCTTCAGATACCGGCGAATGCGTTGTACCTGCTGGGCTAAGCTGGGGCGCTTATCGATAAATAACAGTAGCTTGAGTTGTACCTGACCTCTGTCGAGAGGATCGGAGGCAGCCCCCATAGTGTTTCCTCAATGATAACAATAGATTTTGCCCGGGAATCTGGCGCCAGCCATAGATTAGCCTTAGCATATAAATAAATCTTACGGATAGGCTAGTCTCGAATACCAGGGATCTCCATGGCAAGTCATCCACCCGCTGCTTGCAGCCCGTCCTTTGGGGTGCGAGCGACTCATATCTCGAAAAGCTTAGGTTGGTTTCCATGCTCTCCTGACATACCATGGCGGCATACCCTCTGCCCTAGCCTATGAGCCTTTGTATCAATCCTCGTTGTCCCCAGCCCCAGCACCCTGAGAACAACAGTCGTCCTAATTGTGCCGCCTGCGGTTCTAGTTTGTTGGTGCAGGGGCGGTATCGGGTGATGCGCCTGATCAGTCATCAAAGTGGGTTTGGCCGAGTTTACGAAGCCTACGAAGGCAATGTACCCAAGATTTTAAAGGTCCTGAAGGAAAGCTATAACCAGAACCCCAAGGTGGTGGAGTTATTTCGGCGGGAGGCTCAGGTTCTGGGTCAACTGCGTCATCCTGGGGTGCCTCGGGTGGAAGCCAACGGTTACTTTCACTATTTCGCCAAGGACAGCACCGAACCTAGCCATTGCCTGGTGATGGAAAAAATTGATGGCCCCAACCTGAAGCAGTGGATGGTACAGCAGGGTAACCACCCGATCAGCCAGCAACAGGCGATTCTATGGCTGGCCCAACTTACCGATGTGCTACACCTGGTACATCAGCAAAATTACTTTCACCGGGACATCAAACCAGACAATATTATGCTGCGCTCCTCAGGACAACTGGTGCTGGTGGACTTTGGGGCTGCTCGGGAAGTGACCCAGACCTACCTGGCCCAGCTGGGGGATAGTGGTATTACCACGGTCAGTTCGGCAGGATACACCCCACCGGAACAGGAACAGGGACAGGCGGTACCCCAGTCGGATTTCTATGCCCTGGGTCGAACCCTAATCTATCTGCTGACCGCTAAGTTGCCCAATGACCCAGGCATCTATGACTCTCGCACCAACCAGTTTAGCTGGCGTCAGTATGCTCCCCAAATTTCCGCTGACCTGGCCAATTTGATCGACCAGCTGACGGCACCAGCGGCGGCAAATCGCCCCCAAAATACGGCAGCAATTTTAAAGCGCCTGGCCCAATTGCGATCGCATCCCACCCCCGCCCTTACCCCGCCCTCTGATTTAAAGGCAACTCCAGCCTGGCCTGTCACCACCCTAAACCCGCAGGCCAGACGCCATCCGCTGTGGCCCTGGTTGCTAGCCCTGGCCCTGGCCCTACCCCTAGGTGGCTATGTCCTACAGCGCTTCGGTCTGCTCAGGCTACCGGGCTTAGCCCAGTTTTCGATCCCAGAGACCAGGGTGACTGCCGCGGGCACCCTGACGGGGCACCAGGGGGAAATTAAGGACCTGCTGCTATTGAATGACGGTAAAACCCTGATTACGGCAGGTACCGATCGCAGCCTCCGCCTTTGGGATCTCTCCAGGGGTCAGTTGATGCGCACCATCGGTCAACACAGCAATGTGGTCAAGGCCCTGGCGGTGACCACTGACCAGACGATGCTGATCAGTGCTGGCGACGATCGCACCATCCGATTTTGGGCCCTACCCAGCGGCCAGCCCCGCGGTCAGATTGCTAATGCCCACCCCGCCCCCATTAACGCTCTAACCGTGAGTAACAACAACCAACACCTGGCCAGCGCCGATGGTAGCGGGTTGATCAAACTTTGGCCCCTGGGCTCCTCACCCCAGCCCAGGGCCGTGGAGGCGGGCCAGCGTAGTTGGCAGGCAGAAGGTACCGTTAACGATCTGCGCTTCAGGCGCGATGACGGCTGGTTAATCAGTGGGGGGAAAAGTCTACAGCTGTGGCCCCTGGCCAATCTGGACAAGGGAGCCATCCCCGCCCCCCGCACCCTTCAGGGTCATACCAGCTTTATTAATCAACTGGCCATCAGCGAGGATGACCAGACCTTGATCAGCGCCTCCGCTGATCGAACTATCCGCCTGTGGCAGATTGATTCTGGGGTTCAGCAGGCGGTGCTGGAGGGCCACCAAAGCTATGTCAACAGCCTGGCTATTGAGGGGGCTGACCTCTGGAGTGCAGACCAGGATGGCACCATCCTGGTTTGGGACCTGCATCAGCAAAAGCCGGTACGCCGAATCCAGGGTTTTGATCGAGATATCTGGCGGTTTGTTCTACAGTCCCCATCTACCCTGATTACCATTGGTGGGGAACGGCCTCAGGTCTACCTTTGGCGATTGCCCGGTGACCGGCCCTAGGACTGGGCGGGGTAAATACGGCAGCTCGGTCAGGGGAGTCAGGGGTCAGAACTCAGCCGTCAGGAGCAGGCCTATTGTCGCCGGGGACACTAGATAGCGGCAAGAACCCGGCGGTGGTTGAGGTCGAAACAATCGCCGTGGGCCAACAGGTGTAGGCGCAGGCCATGGACGCTCAGGGGATCGTTGGGTTGCACATCCGGTTCATTGGTGTGGGTCATCCCCTCAGCATCCAACACCGTCACCACCCCTTTGCCGATCACACGAAAGTGGCCATCACCGCTAAACAGGGCACAGGTATCTTCATCGATTCCCAGCCCCAGGCGATCGGGCTGCATGGCAATGGCACTGATCAGCCGCGCCATCCGATTACGGTTGTGGAAGTGTTGATCCACAATCACTTCCGGTACAAAACCCAGGCCAATGGCCATATCCACCAGGGTGCGATTAGGGGACTCACCACTGCCACCGCCGGCGATCATGTGGTGTCCCATGACCGCCGCTCCAGCGCTGGTACCCGCCAGGGTGAGCTGGCCCAGCTGGGCCCGCTGGCGAATAGTATCAATTAAGGGGGTATCCGCCAACAGGCCACAGAGACGCACCTGATCCCCACCGGTAATAAACACGCCGGTACAGGGCTCCACCACGGTTTTCCAGGAGGGGTCTTCGCCCTGGGCCCGATCGCGAATGTCCATAACTGCAATCTGTAGGGCCCCCATGGCTTCAAAAATCTGCTGATAACGACCGGCGATCGCCGCCGGATCCTGGGATGCGCAGGGAATGATACCAATCCGAGCGGTTGATCCACCCGCGTGTTCAAAGAAGGTATGCAAGATTTCCTTACCGTGGACTTTATCTTCTGCACCACCAACGGCTAGTATGGCGTGTTGCATAACAGGGGACATGGATTGATCAAACAAGGGAATTAACAGTGGTTGATGGGGCAGCCTTGCTGCATGATAGACAAGATTTCGGGTTTAAGATCAGGTCATTGCAGAGGAATCACCCCGACCATGACGACCAGTCTAAACGGGCCGCCACCACTCAGATTTGATGTGGTCAGCCTGTTTCCAGATTTTTTCACCTCACCCCTGGCCTCTGGTCTAATTGCTAAGGCCCTGGCACGTGGACTTGCCGAAGTTCATCTTACCAATCCTCGGGACTTTACCACCGATAAGCATCACCGGGTTGACGATCAGCCCTACGGTGGAGGGGTGGGCATGGTGATGAAGCCAGAGCCGATCTTTGCCGCCGTGGAATCCCTCCCCTGGGTGCCGGGCCGGGAGGTGATTTTACTCAGTCCCCAGGGGCAAATTATGGATCAGCCCCTGCTTCACCAGTTGGCTGAGCACTGCCGGCAGGTGGTACTGATCTGTGGCCACTACGAAGGGGTGGATGAGCGGGTCACCCATCTACTCACCCGGGAAGTCTCCCTGGGGGATTTTGTGCTCACCTGTGGGGAAATTCCTGCCCTGGCCCTGGTCAACGGGGTGATCCGACTGCTACCGGGTACCGTTGGCAAAGCCGAGTCCCTGGCCCAGGATAGTTTTCAAACGCCCCTGCTAGACTATCCCCACTACACCCGCCCAGCCGAGTTTCGGGGCTGGGCCGTGCCAGAGGTGCTGCGATCGGGGGACCACCAGGCCATCGCCCAGTGGCGTCACCACCAACAGCTGGAGCGCACCCAGGCCCGTCGCCCCGACCTCTATCAACGCTGGCAACAGCAAAGTCTATAGGGACTTGTAGAACACCAGGGCATCGACAAAACCGTGGTGGTGATGGCGAAAGGCTCCTGGTAGCCGCCCCACCACCTGAAAGCCCAGCCGTTGCCAGAGCCGTACCGCTGCCCCATTGGTGGCCACCACCAGGTTGAATTGGATCGCCCGAAACCCCAAATCCCTGGCTAACTGCTGGGAATGCTCCGCCATGGCGGAGCCCACTCCCCGCCCCCGGGCGGTGGCGGCTACCACGTAACCACAATTGGCCACATGGCTGCCTAAGCCCGGTTGGTTGGGTTTCAGGTAATAGGTGCCCACCACCTGTTGCCCAGGAGAAAGCGCCACCAGGGTGACCTGGGGAACCTCCACCCACACCCGCTGGGCCTCCCCCTCTGAGATCTCCGGTGCATAGGCGTAGGTCTCACCGGCTCGAAACACCGGCTGCAAAAGTCCCCAGACAGCAGGCCAATCCTGGGGCTGGTAGGGACGGATCTGCCATAATAAAAATCTGTCTCCCATTTTTGTAACCATGCGACTGCTTCACACTATGCTGCGGGTGGGCAACCTGGAGCGATCCCTTGCGTTTTACTGCGATGTCCTGGGTATGCGCCTGCTACGCCAAAAGGATTATCCCAGCGGCGAGTTTACCCTGGCCTTTGTAGGCTACGGTGATGAGGCCGATCATACCGTCCTGGAACTCACCTATAACTGGGGCCTGGATAGTTACGACCTGGGCACCGCCTACGGCCATATTGCCCTGGGGGTGGAGGATATCTACGCTACCTGCGATCGCCTCAAGCAGTTAGGGGCTCTGGTTGTCCGTGAACCCGGACCGATGAAACACGGCTCCACGGTGATCGCCTTTGTCGAAGATCCCGATGGCTACCGGGTGGAGCTGATCCAGCTAAGCACCTCTCCGTAGCGCAGGGTGACATCGGCCCCAGGAGTAGGGAATAGGGAATAAAGCAAATTTATGTTGATAATCTCATTACATGGCGTGAACGTTGAAGAAAGTGATCTGGAGTACTAAAAATTACAGAAATTACTCAATAACCGCGGGTAAAGTCCCCGTTGAGAAGCCCTGGTTGACTGACAAAACATTGGCTTAGGGCGGTTCAAACCGCTGCTATACAGACAAAGTCGGCCTTCGCCGACTGATCCATACCCGCGTAGGCGGGTTTTGCCTGTCTAGGCGCGGCTTCTAGCCGCCAGCGTTGAGAGTTTTGTCAGTCAACCAATGAGAAGCCTCAAACGACGCAAATTCATTGATCAGATGCCAAGTTACCTGTATTGATTAAGAAGTTATAGATAACACCATAGAAAATATTTATAATTGATCGCATCGCCGCCGAGGCTACCCTGGAGGCCGCCTACGCCTGGGTCTGTCAGCGGCGGCAGCACCATCATTTCAACAGCGATATCTGGGCATTACGCCGCCATTGGGCGGAGCGCAAACCCCAAATTCAAACCCTGTTGCTGAAGGGGCAGTATTGTTTCCGCGAACAGCGGGTGATTATATGGATGACTGGGTGGTGCTGGCGTCGAGTCGCTGGCAGTTGCGGCGGGCGATTCGGGCGGTGCGGCAAGAGATGGCCCGTCTGCGGGTGGTGCCCCACCCGGATAAGACCGCCCTGGGGCGGACGACGAAGGGGTTTGACTTTTTGGGCTACTGGGTGACCCCGGCGGGGTTGCGGGTAGCGGCCCGCACCGTGGGGCGGATGGTGGAGAAGGTCGGTCGGCTTAATGAGCAGGGTGCGACGGGCCGTCACATTGACCGCTATCTGCACCACTGGCGGCGATGGGTGACGGCGGGGTTGGGTCAGCGGCTGCTGACGGACCCGCTGGAGTTGACCGACTACGTGGGATGAATGTTACATTGAATACGTCGTTCGTTTTCATACGGAGTATTCAAATGACCTACGAAATGGAAACCTGCGGTGACAATGGGGCGAGCCCATCTGCCTTGGAGACTTCCATAAAATATGTGATCCTGGGATAATAGGAGAAACATTTAGCCTGGTGAATCCCCGATGACTACAACTCCCCCGATTCAACTGACCGATACGCTCAAGTCTTTGTATATTAAAACTGCCCAAAAGCTCAAAG
>JBEIGU010000066.1:0-20380 GCA_040381765.1 Leptolyngbya sp. | reverse complement strand
GCAGGCGGTAGCAGCCAGCAGGGTGGGGATCATCAGCACGCCGAACCAACCAATGTAGAGGCGGTTTTCGGTGCTGGTCACCCACTGACAGAACTGCTCCCACAGGGAGGCGCTTTCACGCCGCTGTAGAGTCGTGGTCATAATATATTAATCCTTGGTATTTATGGTTTGAAAATTAGGCTTGTCAGGAACTAAGTCCATTTACTTACCTGTATTAAGATTAACAAGGTTATGGAGTTTTGTAAACATTCGGGGATCAAAAAAATCAACCTCTCCGCAGCGGCGGATTACCCCCGTAGCGATTGGGGAAACCCGGGGTGACAGAACGATAATGTATTGACCTCCCTTCCCCCCTAATCAAGCACATCGAAGTCGGTCGGTTAGGCAATCCTAAAGGGAGTCCAGGTATTGCAGCAGATCCGCCATAGCCTGGGGATCGGGCTGAAATTGAGGCATTGGTGGAGTCTTGCCACTAATCACCTGATCGACCAGGCTGGCTTTGTTGCGATGATCGGTGATGGCCACCAGGCTAGGACCAATCTCTCCCCTGGCGGTCTGTCCATGGCAAATGGCGCAATTCATCTGAAAAATAGCTGCTCCCCGGGAGCGATCCCCCGATAGGGATAGAACCGATTCCAGGTAAGGATCGACCACCGGGCGATAGGTGGCAATCCCTAACAGCAGGACGATCGCCACCAACAGGCCTACCCACAGAGCAGTCAGCCGCCGCGATCGCCAAGCAGCACCAGCGACGCTGGTTTTCATAGATGGGTCTAGGGCTTCGGGGGGCAAGGTAGGTCGTTCAGGGAGAAGAGGCAGGGGTTAATCGGCGGTAGGGCTGGTCAGGTGGGTCTGGATGGTGAAACAGGCCACCTATAAATAATATTGTGTAGTTTAGTGAAAACCTGTTAAGTTTACCAGGTCTTTCCTGGTCCTAGGAACCCACCCCCAACCCACCAAAAAACTTACCCACTACCAATCGGGGCCCTCACTTATTAAATAACAAGCCCCTGCTGGCAGACCGGCGATTAAGGTAGCCAGGTAGCCTGTAGGCCCTGGAAGGGATAGGTCTCTGGGTCACTAATCTGGGGACCGGACGGATCGGAGGCTGGGGAGAGGGGCAGGTACCAAATCTCAGGGGCGGCATCCGGAGGGGGGCGCCCCACCTTGACCGATTGCGGCTCCTCCTGATCTAAATCCAACAGCAGCGATCTCCCATCGGGGGCCAAACTCATGTGGATGCGGGGCCTTTGGGGCAGTAGCAGCAGCTTAATGATGGCCTGGGTTTTCAGATTGATCGCCAGCAGCAGGGGCTGTTCAACGTAGCCCTCCGTGGTCAGGTTGTCCTGGGATGGCTCCGTCAGCAGTTCACTGGCCAGTACGTACAGGAAATTTTGGTGAGCATCAAACTGGGCGTCTAGAATTGTTCCACTAACGGTTAACAACTCCTCCTCCCGACCCTGGTTAGTCACCCAAAACAGCGACTCCATAAAGCGTTTCTTGGGGTCATTCTGATTAAAGTTCACCATGGCCGCCGCCGTGCCATCCGCTGCGATATCCAGAACCTGACCATAGCCGGGCAGAAAATCCAGGGTTTGGCCCGCCTGGGCTGGAGTATCGGGTGCCAGATCGATAATCGCTGTGCCCTCTCCCTGAAGCAATACCAGGGACTGACTGTCAGGGGCAATCATGAAGTCTCCCCCCGGTTCGGTTTCCAGTCGATAGGGCTCCTGCCCGGAACGCACCACCCAGGGACCAAAGTCCGTGGGGTCTTGTCGATTCACCCGCTGCACCACAATCACCTGGCCATCGGCGGACAGATCAAACTTAAGATTTTGGTACTGACGATGATCGAGCACCAGTTCCAGCTGACCTGACTCCGAGTCATTATCGGAGGGTCGCCAGACCGCAGTCGACTCCCCCAGCAGAGCCTCCGGAGGGCGAATTTGAATACCGGTGGTAACGGTATAGAGTTGCTGGTTAAGCAGGGCATCCCCCCGATCCCGATCGGTGGCAGAAAACAGCACCAGATCGCCCAGGGGATAGGGCTTGAAGTCCAACACCACCAGGTTTTTAGGGGTCAGAATTAGCCGCTGACGCTGGGCTAAATTCGCCAACACCAGGCGATTCGCCTCCTCCCCCTGGCAGCCAATGTACAGAAAGACGCGGGGGCGACTTTGAAACTCCGACTGGAAGGGCTGAAAACCAGAGGTTTTATCACTTTGGGCAGAAAATCGATCGCTGGCCTGGGACAGACTGAGGCTAAAGGTCTGGCCGTAGGGGATGGGCTCGGTGAGGGTATAGGCCATGCGGCGTCCGGCCCAGCTAAACTTGCCGGGCAGGGGCGGGCTCAGGCTCAGGTTTGCTTCCACACTGGCTCGATCCATGGGTCGGCTAAAGGTGAGCAGAAAGGCCCGATCCTCGGCGCCAACCTGGCGCTGCTGCCAGCTGAAATCCCGCACCCGGGCGGCGGCCTGATCCCCCCCCAGGATGAGAACCGTCAGGGCCAGGGTAAGGGTAACCATCACGGACACCGCCCAGTGGTCCAGGGGTTGGGGGGTGTCCCCAGGTTGGCCGCGGCGGGGAGGGCGAGAACGGGCTAGGCGACGGGGAGCCATGGCTAGTATTCGTAGGGATTACGGGGGGTGGGAATGGGGGTGAGGGTGGCGGACCCCACCACCAACTGTCGCTTGCCCCCTAAACTGGCGGTGGTCATGGTGCCGCTCACCTCCAACCAGGCGTCCGCCTCAGGAACGGGGGCTGAGGCCGGCAACTGCACCGGCAGCCCCACGGGATAGGCATCGGCGGCGCAGCAGGTGAGAACAAAGCGGGAAATCATAAATATATTCTGGGGCCAGTCTGGCATGGGGGTGACAAAGCCGATCACCTTCACCTGCTGGCCGGTGTAGGCGTCGGGTTCGGGGTAGACATTCAGGGTACGCACCCAATCCACAATGGTGCGCTCCTCCGGTTGACGGCTCAAAACCAGCCGCTGGGGCCGCGATCGGGTCTGTCCTAAAACATCGGTAATGCCCCGTTGAAAGGCGGTTTCGCTGGTGAAGGGGCGGGGACTATAGATCAACCCAAAGGTGGCCACTGCAATCAACACCCCCGAGCTCAACTGTCGCGGCAGTAGAGGGCTATGCTCCTGGGATCGGGGAGCGGGTTGCCCCTGCCGGACAGCCCGCCACACCTGGGCCAGGCGCAACAGCCCCAGCAACAACAGTAGGACCAGGGCCAGGTAGGCCAACCACATGTAGTCAGGGTGGAGGAGCAGGTAAAGTTTACCGGTCAGGCTAAAGCGGGCGATCACCGCTGCCCACAGCACCAACATGACTCCGTCCACCAGGCTCTGCCAGGGCCAGCGGCGAAAACCAGGAGGTGAGGGGGAGAGGGAGGGAGGTTTAACCACCATAGAGATTCATCAGCAGGGCTAACAGAAAGGTGATCTGGGCTGCCAGCGCAAACAGATAGACGATCGCCCGGCCCTTAAATACCGTCAGCAGTAGACTAATATTCTTTAGATCAATCATCGGCCCAAACACCAGAAAGGCCAGCAGGGAGCCACTGGTGAATAGGGAGGAGAAGGAGAGGGCGAAAAAGGCATCCACCGTAGAACAGATGGATACCACCCAGGCCAGGGCCATCATGGCCAGAATGGAGGTGACTGGCCCCTGACCTAGCCCCAGCACCACCTCCCGGGGAATGGCCACCTGAACAATGGCGGCGATCGCACTGCCCAGCACCAACACCGCCCCCAGCTCCCGCATTTCCAGCACCATGTTGTCTACCATTAGACCCCAGCGGGATCGCCAGGAGGCAGGTAGGGTGGTTACCTGGGCCAGCACCTGGGCGGGGTTGGCGTCCAGCTGTAGGACCTGGCCAGGGGCCTGGATCAAAAAGGTTCCGGACCTGAGCAGGGGGGAGTCGTCCTCAGGGCGGGTGGGTTGGGTTGGGGCAGAATTGACCATCAGGCGAGTTAAACTATCCTGCAGGAAGGGGCGCAGATCCGCCTGACGACTAAAGATCAGGGCAATGGTAACCGCAATCAACAGGGTAAACCCCACCCGCAGAAAAACAATTTCTGGTTGGTCGCGAAAGGCAATCCAGGTGGCCCAAAACACCACTGGATTAACGGTGGGAGCGGCCAATAGGAAACCAATGGTGAGGGCGGTGGGGGCCCCCTTCATCAACAGGCGCCGGGCTACCGGAATGTTGCCACACTCACACACCGGGAACAAAAAACCAATCAGGCTACCGGCCAGGGCCGCCAGTACGGGGTGGCGTGGCACCACCGCCAATAGCCGTTGCTCATCCACAAATAACAGCAGCACACTGGAAAAAATAACCCCTAATAGCAAAAACGGTAGGGCTTCTACCAGTAGGCTGAAGAACAGGGTGATACCGTTGTTAAGTTGAACCATAGGAGCCGGCAATGGGCGAGTATTTATTTTAGCTCATCCCCGGGTTTCCCCGATCCCAGGGGATGATGGCGTCATCCCCATTCCCTACCCTTGAGAGATGTGATGGCTAGTAAATCCGGTAAGTCCTGCGACATAATTGGCTGGCGAGAGTGGGTTGCCCTACCGGAGTTTGGCGTCCAGGCCATTAAGGCTAAGATTGACACCGGCGCCCGGTCCTCCGCCCTGCATGCCTTCGACCTGGAGCGGTTTGACCAGGGCGGCCAGACCAGGGTGCGCTTCCAGGCCCATCCCCTACAACGGGATGACCGCCATATTGTCATGGTTGAGGCTGCCCTTTTGGAGGATCGTATGGTACGAAACTCTGGTGGACAGTCGGAACTCCGGCCCGTGGTGATCACCACCCTGCAGGTTGGCGGCAATACCTGGCCGATTGAACTCACCCTCACCAACCGAGATGAGATGGGGTTTCGCCTGTTGCTGGGTCGTCAGGCGCTGCGGCGTCGCTATTGGGTTGATCCGGGGCACTCCTACCGGCAACCCTTACCCCCAGACCCCTTAGCCTCCGCCCAGCCCTAGGTACCTATGAAAATTGTGATTTTGTCCAGGGACTCCAGTCTTTACTCCACCCGTCGCCTGAAGGAGGCTGGGGAGTTGCGGGGCCACGAAATGCAGGTGATTGATCACATGCGTTGCTACATGAACATCACCTCCCATAACCCCAAGGTGATGTACCAGGGCCAACCCCTGGTGGGGGTGGAGGCGGTAATTCCTCGCATCGGCGCCTCTAAGACCTTCTACGGCACCGCCGTGGTGCGCCAGTTTGAAATTATGGGCATCTTTACCGCCAATACCTCCATGGCCATTTCCCGATCGCGGGACAAGCTGCGATCGCTGCAGATCATGGCCCGTCGCGGCATTGGTCTACCGGTGACGGGGTTTGCCCACTCCACCAAGGACATTGATGGGCTGGTGGATATTGTGGGGGGCGCTCCCCTGGTGATTAAGCTGCTGGAGGGCACCCAGGGCATCGGCGTGGTGCTGGCGGAAACCCAACAGGCGGCCAAGTCGGTGATCGAAGCCTTTCGGGGGTTAGACGCGAATATTTTGGTACAGGAGTTTATTAAGGAGGCCGGCGGCATGGATATCCGCTGTCTTGTCTTGGGGGACAAGGTAATCGCCGCCATGAAGCGCCAGGGGGCGCCGGGGGAGTTTCGGTCCAACCTGCACCGGGGGGGGTCGGCGACCCGGGTGCGCCTCACCCCGGAGGAACGCAGTACCGCCATCCGGGCCGCCAAGGCCATGGGGCTGCGACTGGCGGGGGTGGACCTGCTCCGCTCTAACCACGGGCCCGTGGTGATGGAGGTGAATTCATCACCGGGGCTCGAGGGTATAGAAAAGGCCACGGAGGTGGATGTGGCCGGTAAGATCATTGACTTTGTGGTGAAGCACACCAAACCCCACCCCAACGATCGAGATCGCATCAAGTACTAAGGGTATTAAGGGGAGTCAAGACGGCAGGCTAATCTAGACCGCTTACCCTGATCCAGAACTGTGGGGATCGGTGACAGGCCCTGGCCTTGCTGCTACCCTGGTGAGGATATATCGCTTTGGCCAGAACCCTTAGAACCCACTTGATCGATTGAAGGATCAGGGTGGACCGGGGTTCTGGCGCGGCCCGCCCCCTGGCCCGCTCCAGCCGGTCAGCCCCCGGATTGAGCCCCTCCCCCGTCTACCTGGTGCCATGAAAATCCTGCTGGTCGAAGACGATCAATCCACTCGTGAATTACTGGCCTTCCATTTAGGTCTGGCCCGTTACACCGTTGAACAGGCGGAGGATGGTGCCACGGCCCTTGATCTGGCGGTGCTGTGGAACTACGACCTGATCATGCTCGATGTCAACATCCCCTACCTGGATGGGGTGAGTCTTTGCCGCCAGTTGCGGGTCCAGGGGGTTACCACCCCGATCTTGATGTTGACCGCCCAGGCGGAGGACAGGGATGTGATCAATGGGCTGGATGCCGGCGCCGATGATTACGTCACCAAGCCCTTTGAGGTATCCCGGGTGCTGGCCCGGGTGCGGGCCCTGCTGCGCCGCGGTAGAACCGCCACCACCATCCCCTCCCTGGTTTGGGGGGATCTCTGCCTGGACCCGGTGCAGGCCCAGGTCACCTACCAGTCCCAGGTGGTGCCCCTAACCCCGAAGGAATATAGCTTGCTGGAGTTATTCCTGCGCTACCCTAAGCGGGTATTCAGCCGCAGCACGATTTTAGACCACCTGTGGACCATCGATGACTCACCGACGGAGGGGGCGGTGACTAACCTGGTCAAGGATCTGCGTAACCGCTTGAAGCGGGCCGGGATTGGCGAAAACGTAGTGCAAACCGTCTATGGCCTGGGCTACCGATTACGGGAATGCCCCCAGGGGACGGCAAAGTCAGCCCTATCTCCCCAGGGCTCGGAACAGTTGGAGCGGATTACGGTTCGCTTTCAGGCCTCCCTACCCCAGCGCCTCAGGGTGATTGAAGACGGGGTACGGGCCCTGCAGGCGGGGTCCATCTCTGATCAGCAACGCCTGGTGATCCAGGAGGAAGCCCATCGCCTGGCGGGGGGGTTAGGCACCTTTGGCCAGGCTGAGGCCTCGACCCAGGCCGGTGAGATGGAACAGGTGCTGCTGCTAGACCAGCCCCTGGGGGAGGCGGAGGTGCTGCAGCTCTCCCATTGCCTGCTAGCCCTAAAGCAAAGCCTGGCCCACCTTGACCAGGCCCCCACCTCCCCTACCAGCGGCGGTTACCGGATTCAAACCCTGGGTTTAGGGCCTGACTTACTGGCGGATTTGCAGCGATCGGCTGACCCCCGAGGCTGGCATTTAGAGGCAACGACGGATGGGGCCAGCCTGGGTCAAGGGCCTGGCCCCACCGCCATGGATGGGGTGCTGGTGGCCCTGGATCAGACCCTACCCCTGGTGGATAGGTTGGCCCCCCTGCGGCAGCTAAAAGCCACCCACCCCAGCCTACCGGTGGTGGTGCTGGCCCTCCAGGATAGCCTGGAGGAACGGGTGCAGGTGGCTCGTTTACAGGTGGATTGCTGCCTGGCCCCCGATCTCACCGCCCACCAAATCCTTGCTGCCCTGGAGGGTGTGCTGGCCGGGGGAGATCGGCCAGAGGCCCGGGTTATGGTGGTGGATAGCGATGCCCTGGACCGGGCCGCGATCGCCGAGCTGCTCACCCCCTGGGGGCTACGGGTGATTGAACTGGATGACCCCCAACAGTTTTGGCAGGTACTGCGCCAGAGCCATCCGGACCTGTTGATTTTGGCCATGGATATGCCCACCTTCAGTGGCCTTGATCTCTGTCAAGTGGTGCGGCAGGATCCCCAGTACGGTAACCTGCCGGTCTTGATCGCCACCCCCCACCCTAACCAGGTCGCCGTTCGCCAAATCTTTGAGGTGGGGGGTGACGATTTAATTGCTAAGCCGGTGGTGGGGCCCGAGTTAGTCACTCGGGTGCTGAGCCGCATTGAGCGATCGCACCTGCGCCAACAGGTAGACCATATGCGACAGCAGCAGGCCATGGTCTGGGGTCAGCCCTGGGAGGATGACAGCCTGAACCCTGTCGGCCAACGGGACCATTTTGATCGGGTGCTGCAGCGCCAGTGGGAACGTCAGCATCGAGATCAGTCACCCCTGTGCTTAATTTTGTGCGCCATTGATCAACTACCGCCCTACCAGGAGATCTATGGGCAGCAGGCGGCGGACGCGGTGGTGTACCGCATGGCCCAAACCCTGCAGCGCAGCATTAACCCTAACCATGACCTAGTGGCTCGTTACGATCGCAACCAGTTCGCCCTACTGTTGCCCGACACCAACCTGGATGGCGCCCTGCGGGTGGCCACCCGGGTGCAACGGGGCATCGCCCAACTGGCCATGGCCCACGACCTGGACCTTAATTTACCCAGCCCCCATTTCACCTTGAGCCTAGGGATTGGCGGCACCACCCCCCGGCCCGGCCTCACCCCTACCCAACTGATTGACACGACCCAAGAGGCCCTAGGGGAGGCCCAGGAACGGGGGGGAAACACCTTTTGTCTATACCCCCTGTAGTTGAGGATGAAATTTTCCCTCCGCACCCTACTGATCCTACCCTTCCTGATCCAGCTGCTGGGCATTACCGGTCTACTCAGCTACTTTTCCTACCGGGCCCATCAACGCACCATGGCCACCATGGCCGATCGCATCATCGCGGAAACTAGCGATCAGATTAGCCAAAGCTTGACCAACTATTTTCAGATCCCCCTGCGCCTCACCCAACACCACCGGGCGGAAATTACCCAGGGCCTGCTCGATCCCCTGGAGGTCAAAACCCTGGAAACCTACTTCATTGAACAGCTGCGTCTCTACCCTGAGGTCAGTAGTTTAATGATCGTCACGGAGCCCCAAAGTTTGCTGTCCGTAGGCCGCCCCCAACCGGATCAGATCGAGATCACCCATCGGCCATCCCCTCTGGCCTCCAGCACCACCACCGTGACCAGCCTGAGCGGGGAGATCCGCCATCGTCAGGTGACCCCCCCCACCCCAGGGTTACGGCCAGGTCTGCCGGCCCCGGCCTGGCGGTTGCTGCTGGAGAAACACCCTGAGGGCCTTTGGTCCACGACCGTAGCCCCCACCACCGGGGGCAACCACCCCCTGGTGATGATGGCCTACCTGCTGCCCTTCACCGATGCTAAGGGCCAGCGGGGGGTACTCAGCACCAGTGTTTACCTGCATCAATTGGGGGCCTTTCTGCGCCGCCTCAGGATTGGGGATACGGGTCAGGCCTTCATCCTGGATGAAGCCGGACAGTTGGTGGCGCTATCCACCGATGAATCACCGGTCCACGCCGATGCCCCCAGCTCTGGCGAGGACACCCTCAGCCTGGACCCAGGGGTTTGGCGGCGATCGCCAGCCCAGGTGCAGGACCCGATCACCCAGATCGCCGGTCAACTGGCGGCGACGATCCAACCCCAGGCCACCGCCACCCAGTTCAGGTTTCGCCGGGAGGGCACTCGCTACCTGGGCCGGGTGGTGCCCTTTACCCTGCAGAACCAGTTGCATTGGCGAGTGGTGGTGGTGATGCCGGAGGCGGAGGTGGTTGCCGCTAAGGCGGCCTACTTTGACCCCACCCTGCTGCTCTATGGGTTGGCCCTGACCGGTGTAATCGGCATCGGCCTGTGGACGGCGGAGTCGATCACTCGACCGATCCTATCCCTGAAGCGTGCCACCCAGGCCTTCACCGATGGCATGGCGGTGGTGCCCCCCACCCACCCCACCCGGATTGAGGAGGTGGAGGCCCTGCGCCAGGGATTTGACCGCATGGTGGGCCAGCTGGTGCACTCCTTCCGTACTCTGAAAAACCGGGAAAATACCCTGGCCACCTTTCTGAATGGGGTACCGGTGGCAATTAGTGTGCACAATCCCCGGGGGGACCTGCTGTTTCTTAACAGTAAGGGGAAGGCCCTGCTGGGGAACCTGGACAAACCCGGAAAGATCAACCCCCTGGCCAGCAATGTGGCGGTTTACCTGGCTGGTAGTGACCAGCCCTACCCCGGCGATCGCCTGCCGGTAATCCGTGGCCTGCGGGGAGAAACCGCCTACGCTGACGACCTGGAGGTGGATACGCAGGTGGGGCGCATTCCCCTGGAGGTCCATACCATTCCGGTGTTTGATGCTAGCGGCCAGGTTTTGTACGCCATCAACACCTTCCAAGACATTCGGGAGCGCCGTCAGGCGGAAAAACTGCGGGCCAACTACGAACGGGAGTTAGAGGCCCAGGTGGCGGAACAAACCGCCTCCCTGGCCAGCAGTGAGGCCACCAAGCAGGCTCTGATCAACGCTATTCCCGATCTGCTGATGCGGCTGAGTCCCCAGGGGGAGCCCATGGAAATCTATAATCTGGAGGCGGTTCGTTGGCTGGGGGATAAGGGCCAGATCGACCGGGACAGTATGTATGAGAATCTGCCCCCAGGGGTGGCGGCGGAGCGGCAACGTTGCATGGAACTGGCCCTCACCACCGGTACCATGCAGCGACAGGAGTACGAATTTAGCCTGAATGGGCAGGTTTACTGGGAAGAGGCCCGGATCATTCCCGTCAGCCAGGAGGAAATTCTGCTGGTGGTGCGGGACATCAGCGAGCGACGGCGGGTTGATCGCCTCAAGGATGATTTCATTGCCATCGTTAGCCATGAACTGCGTACTCCGCTGACCGCCATTCGAGGGGCTTTGGGCATTCTCGATGCTGGGGTGCTGCAGGACCGTCCTGGTAAGGCCCAACACCTGCTAAAAATGGCCTTAGCCAATACGGAGCGGTTAATTCGACTGGTGAACGATATTCTTGACCTGGAGCGGCTCACCTCGGGCAAGGTGGAGTTGGTGAAGGAGTTGTGCCCAGTGTCAGCCCTGATCACCGCCGCCCTGGAGGGGCTGGAGGAGATCGCCCTGGAGGCGGGGGTGCAGGTCTACCTGGAACCCCTGGAGTTGGATCTGTGGGTGGCCCCCGATGCGATCGTCCAAACCCTCACCAACCTGCTCAGCAATGCCATTAAGTTCTCCGCCGCTGGGGATGCGGTGTACTTAAAAGCGGAATTGACCGCCGCCGACCAGGTTTTATTTACCCTGAAGGATCAGGGGCGGGGCATCCCCGCTGACCGGCTGCAAACCATCTTCGAGCGTTTCAAACAGGTGGATGTCTCTGACTCCCGCCAGAAGGGGGGCACAGGGCTTGGCCTGGCGATCTGTAAAAGCATTGTTGAACAGCATGGGGGAAGAATTTGGGCGGAGAGTGTACTAGGGCAAGGTAGCTGTTTTTACTTCACCCTACCGGTTGCCGCCAAGGATCAGGATGTTCTTTCTTCCTAAACAGAAGCGGGTTGGGAATGATGATTTTTAGGAAACGGCGATTGTTAAATTAGACCAGGTATACTACGCTTGCTAGGCTACTATGCTCCAATTACCCGTGGCAGGGCTGGTCTACTTGCTTCAGTTCTCCAGAGGGCTGGGCCAGTTTTTTCTGAGCTTAGCTGTCTCCCGCCACCTTGCTAATCTGAAAGCCGTTAAGTTGTCATGATAAAATCCTTCAGTGCGATCGCCAGCCTGCTAGTCAGCGGCTCCATGCTAGTTACCCCTGCCAGCTTCGCCCAAACTGGGCCCAGTGGTGCCTGGTTAGATAGCCAAACCAATTGGAACCAAGCCCCCTCTGCTATCCCCCGGGCTCCTCAAATTGAGGGGGGAGGCAATCTAGGCAATTGTCAGTTGGGTAGACGCTCTGCGGCCCTGCCAGAGGACCGGTTGGTGGAGGCGGCGGGTTGGTCTTTGATGGGGGCGGCCCAGGTCTTTGGCAAGACCACCCTGGTCAGCGGCATGGCCAATGCCGATGGCATGTGTCGCCCCCTCGCCTACCAGGTGTTTGTTTTTAGCGGTGGGCAGTTCATCGGCACCCTGTCTCCTATCCCGATGGACTCCCGCACCGACGGTAGTTTGGTGGATGCTAACCTCTATCGGGAGGACTACATTGGCGCCTCCTTTAACCGTTATCAGCCCGAGGATGCTCTCTGCTGCGCCTCGGGTTCGAGCCGGCTAACCTACGAAATCAAGCAAGAAAATAACCGACCGGTACTGGTACCCCAATGGCCAGCCAGTTCCAGTCAATAGGTGATTTCTTCCCGTCTCCTCTGCTTACCTCAACCAGTCGCCCTAACACTGCTCGAACCCTAGCCCCAATTGCGATGGAATCCTCTTTGAAACTGGCCGTCAACGGCACCCTGATGCGGGGTCTGGAACTCAACCCGAACCTGCTCAAGGTGGGAGCCACCTTTCTCTACGAAACCACCACCAGCCCCAGTTATCGTCTTTGGTCCATTGGTGATGTCCATCCTGGCATGGTGCGGGTAGACCAGGGCGGAGCGGCGATCGCCCTGGAGGTGTGGGCCGTTCCGGCGGCAGGCCTGGTGCAGGTGTTACAGCAGGAGCCCCCGGGCCTCTGCATTGGCAAGGTCACCCTGGCCGATGGAGAAATCGTTCTGGGGGTATTGGCGGAGCCCCTACTGTGCCAGGGCCAACGGGAGATTACCAACTATGGCGGCTGGCGCGCCTATCAACAGGATCAAGGACCAGGATAGTCGGCCTCACTCACCATCGCCAGGGCGGTGCGCCAGACCAGGTAGCCATTGTGGTTGAGGTGCAGACCATCGGTGGTCAGGTCCGATCGCAGGTAGCCCTGATCATTGACAAACAGGGGGTAGAGATCGAGGTAGGTGGCCCCCGCCGCCGTAGCCACCTGACGGATTTGACCATTCACCGCCACAATCTCCTGGGGAGAGAGGTTGGCCAGGCGATCGCGGCCCTCCCAGGTGGCCGCTGCGCCCCCGTGGGGCAAAATTGACTGCACCACAATGCGGGCCTGGGGATGGACGCTATGCAGGTACTTGACCGTCGCCCCAAGGTTATTGACCAGCTCAGGGACCGGGCTTCCCCAAATCAAATCATTAATCCCCACCATGATGAACACCACCTCAGGGGTGTTCTGGTCTAAAAGGGTCAGGCGATTTAACAAACCCAGGGATTGTTCCCCCGAGATCGCCTGGTTAAGCCAGGATTGGCGACCGGGCAGAAGCTCTGGGGGAAACCAAAGGGTTAGGGAATCCCCCAGCAGGATGGCCTGGTGGGGCAGGTTGGCTCGGGCAGCGGCCTCCGCTTCGGTTTTTAGTAACCCCACCCACTGGTCGTAGTTGAGGACCTGACGGTTGCCCAGACGGGGGGTAAACATGGCCTCGGGCTGGGACCGGGCATCCGCCGCCACCGCAGTGGCGCTGGCCAGCATGGGGTCAGGGGAGCGACTGCCGCGCTGGAGCATGACTAACAACGTAAAAAATAGCAGCCCGTTCATTACTAGGGAAAGCAGCGCCCAGGCCGGTAACCTCCGCAGATGCTGGAGGGGGGAAGTTAACCAGGGGTAACGGGGCTGAGGGGAGGTCACAGGGGTACCTTGCCAGACTAAAAACAACTGCAGGGCATGCCGCCCAGGAGTGTAGGCTATCCATAGATGCTTGAGCTAAGCCAGGCCTTCCTTATCATTAAGGGGCGTGATGCTATGGAATAGCTCAAATTGTAGATAGATTTAACCAATTTGGATGGCCCATGGCTGGGGTCAATGTCCAGGCTAGCGATCCTGAGTACCCTGCCTACAGGTATCCTGCCTAGACATTAAAGCGAAACAGCATCACATCCCCTTCCTGCACCAGGTAATCCTTTCCTTCACTGCGGACCCAGCCCTTTTCCTTGGCGGTGGCCATCGACCCCGCCTGCACCAGATCCTGGTAGGCTACGGTTTCAGCGCGAATAAAGCCCCGTTCAAAGTCGGTGTGGATCACCCCAGCGGCCTGGGGGGCGAGCATGCCGGCCCTAATGGTCCAGGCTCGGGTCTCCTTAGGGCCGGTGGTGAAGTAGGTGCGCAGCCCCAGCAGGGTATAGGTGGCATGAATTAGGCTAATCAGCCCCCCCTCCTGAACCCCCAGGCTTGCCAAAAATTCCTGGCGATCCGCCTCACCCAGGTCGATCAGTTCCGCCTCCACCTGGGCGGAGATCACCACCACCTCAGCCTGCTCTGTAGCGGCCTGCTGACGCACCTGCTCCACCCAGGCATTGCCCGTGGCCAGGTCATCTTCCGAGACATTGGCGGCATAGATGACGGGCTTGCGGGTCAGCAAGCCTAGGGGTTTCACCAGGGCCTCTGCCTCCTCCTCCAGGTTAATCAGACGGGCTGGCTGGCCCTGGTTGAGGGCAGGTAGCAGCTGTTCTAGCACCACCAATTCCGCCTGGGCCTGCTTATCCGCCCGGGCTGATTTGCGCACCCGGTCGATCCGCCGTTCTAACTGGGCCAGATCCGCCAGGGCTAGCTCCAGGTTGATCACCTCCATATCCCTTACCGGATCCACCGATCCAGAGACATGGATAATATCGTCGTCTTCAAAACAGCGCACCACGTGGACAATGGCGTCCACCTCGCGAATATTCGCGAGGAACTGGTTGCCCAGGCCTTCTCCCCGACTGGCCCCCTGCACCAGGCCCGCGATATCCACAAACTCCACCCGGGCGGGAATGATCTCTACGGATTTGGAAAGCTCCGCCAGCACCTGTAGTCGGGCATCGGGGACCGCCACAATCCCCACGTTGGGCTCAATGGTGCAAAAGGGAAAGTTGGCGGCTTGGGCCTTAGCATTGGCCACCACCGCATTGAACAGGGTCGATTTGCCAACGTTGGGAAGACCAACAATTCCAGCTCGTAACATGGGGCAAGGGGTAGTTTAGGAAAAGGTAAGGATTTGGGTGCTCTCTATCCAGCATAGGGGAGGACGGGGCGAATTTACGGGGATGTTGCTATACCCTGGTAGCTACACAGTGAAATCCCCCGGAAGCAATCCCAGAGGAGTAGGTCCACGGCAATGGCAGGCAATCAGGCCAGACCCCACCCCGGCTGTTTAGCCTGGGGTCGTATTATTCCCGGATTGACCGGGGCAGTAGGGCGGCGGCTAACGCCGTTAGTTGTGATGATCCTCACCCTAAGCCTGACGGGTTGTAGAACCCTAGGACTGCCAAGCCTGGTTAAACAGCCCGAAGCGACGTCTACTAGTAATCAATTCCTGGAGCGATCGGTACAGGGCGATCGGGTGGTGAGCAAAATCCTACCCGTGCGACTGCGGCTGAGGCCGGGGTGGCAGGAAGCACCGGCGAACAGCCTGCACGATCGGGCGGACCTTCAGGTCTACCATCCTGGTCAGCAAATTTACCTGGTGGTGCTGGGGGAGAGCAAGGCAACGGTGCCGGCTGGCACCCTAGAGCAGCAGGCCAGCCGTTACCTGGCCCTGCTAGAATCAGGCTTAACGGCCCCCGTCAGCACCCCTGCCCGGACCGGTGTCAGTCAAATTGCTAACTTCCCCGCTGTCCAGTACGAACTCCGGGGGCAGGTGTTAGGACAGGAGGTGAGCTACCTCCACACCACCCTGGAAGTGGGGGATCACTATTACCAGGTGGTGATCTGGACTGCCAAGGATAAGGCTGTTGCCAATAGGGAGGAGATGGGAAAGATTGTCCAGGGGTTTGACTCAGACCAGTAGCAGGCTGTACCGACGGATGGCAATTACCCCCTACCCTGACCTGGGGATGGCAAAGTAGTTATTAAGGGATAAGGCGCGTAATGGTATTAGCACTCTTAAAAAAAATATCTGTGCTGCGGGGGGTATTTTATCGATGGCGACAGCAGGGATCATGGCCCTGGCGATCTCAATTCTTGGCGGCCCTACTCGCCCTGGTACTCTGGTTCAGCTGGGGGCAGCCCCTGACCTGGGCCGGTCTTAACGACGACCACTACGACGGCAACATTTTTGCCCTCTACGCCGGCAACGGCTCCCTGGTGCCCCCCCGAGTCACCCTGAAACAATCCCTTCAGTACGATAAACCCGCCGTGGTGGTGATCTACGTAGATGACAGCCAGGACTGCAAGCAGTTCGCCTCGGTGATATCCCAGCTCCAGGCTCCCTACGGACGGGTCGCCAACTTTATTCCGATCATGGCCGACGCCATTCCGGTCAAAGTTAACTACGACCCCAGCGAGCCCGGCTACTACTTCCGCAATGCCGTACCCCAAACCCTAATTTTTGATGGGGCGGGACAACTAGTGTTTAACCAAACCGGTACCATTGCCTACGAAACCATTGATGACGCCCTGCGGCAGGTGTTTGATCTGTTGCCCCGGACTGAGTCCGTGGAGTTACGGCGACGTCCCGTTAATGAATTGAACACGGAGCTAGTGGCTGACTAGGATCGATCAGGGTGTGGCGGGGGGAAAGGGCGGCTATCGGACCGCTTCCAGAAGTCGAGAAAAGTAAAACTGGGTTTTGGTCATGGCCCGTCGTTCAATCCGCCAGCCTGCCGCCGTTAGCATGGTGACAATGTCTGACTCCCGATGCAGGTAAGCCCTGGTGGTTTTACTGGGGCCGGGGAAAAACTCTCCGATTTTTTTCAGCACAGTGTAGTAGCAGGTTTTGGGGGCAAAGCTGAGCAGTAAACGCGACTCGGCCATAGAGCTGAGATGGTTAATCATAGCCTTGACCTGTTCATCAGGATAGTGAATTAGCACATCCAGGCAGATGACGGTGTGGTAGCTGCCCTCCAGGGATTCCAGGTCTTGTACCTCGAAATGGGGCTGGTGCTCGGCAGGTAGGGTGAGCTCAGCCCGATGTTGAGCCTCTTCCACCATCTTTGCAGAAATATCACTGCCGTAGACCCTAGCCCCGGCCTGGGCTAGGGGAATGGCCAGGCTGCCCACACCACAGCCCGCATCGCAGCAGGTAAGGCCAGTCAGATCCCCGTCCGCCTCTAGCCAGCCCATGACGGTGTCGACGGTTTGCTGATGCCCCCTACGAATATCCAGTTGCACCTTGTTGACCTCGCCATCACCGTAGATGCGCTGCCAGCGGTCAAACCCAGTAGCGTTGAAATATTCACGCACAACGGTTTTATCGTCAGAACGATGATTGGTGAGGGTCATGGGGTAGTCTGCAAAAGTCGTTGACATCCCCTAAATTCTAAAGGTTGATTTCACCGCCGTCAAAATTGACCTGGGGCTGGTCAGGGCCTCCATCGAGCCCGAAGCTAGGGTTAGCCGGTTTTCTTGGCATAAATCCAAGGGCTAGGCCTCAGGGGTTAGGAGACAGAACTCAAAGGCCACCAGGAGTGACGAGAGCACTGCTAGCTGCTGCCAGCCAGAACTAATTCTGGCCAATGGTGAGGCTGTAGCTGGTAGGGACGGGGTTAGTATTGCCAACATAGAAGGCGTAGCGTCCTTGACTGAGTAACCCAGGAGCATTGATGGCACCACTAGCACCACTGGCGCGATGGCACTCACTAAAGCCATTGGGGCCTTGAATCAGTAGGGTGAGGCCACTACTACCGGTGACGCTAATGTCGAGGGAGACGAAATCCTGGTTAACCTGCAGAAACTGGGTGGGGCTATCCGGCAGCAGACCACAGTTAGAGGTTTGGGTGGGGTTGACCGACCCACTGACCTGCAAGGGCTGGGCCAGGGGAGTTTGACCTAGGGGTTGGGCCACAGCGCTGTTGCCAGCTAGCACCATAGCTAGACTTAATCCCCAACCCAAAGTCGATAGTTGAAACAACCTCATAGGGGTGAGTACCTCCTTAATTGATCAGCTAAATAAACATTTATCACCCTTCTATCCTAAGCAACCTTGACAGGAGTGTGCCAGTGATTGTGCCAGTTCTCCTGCCATCCCAGAGAAACTGATTACTCGACGAGTTTGCTGACGCTATTCCATGGAACCTTTATGGAAGTGGTAGACTTTCTGGGAGATTGATCAAACTTCGGACTATTTAAGTCTGTCAAGTCCGTTTTTAGTTCTCTGAAGTCCTTGCAGCGATCGTGCCCCCTAAGAAACCTGCTGACAAGAATCTCCGCAAGTCTGAAGATGTTCTCCGCAGGGAAACTTCTCCAGCTCTTGCCGGTCAGGGATATCGAATCCAAGTTTTTTACCTAGCCGGTCGTAACGCTAGTCCTAATGCGCCCCTTAAAGATGCTCTTTGGTTCGCAACCTATCCAATCATCCCCCGGCTGGGGGATTGTCTTTTTCGAGATGGCGTTTACTATCGGGTAGAACGGGTATTTCTCTACGAGAACCTAGCGGCTGGTTGGTGTGCCGATGTAGAAGTGTCCTTCTATGGTCGACGTTAGCCTTAAAACCGCAATCCGCAAACAGTGATGGATTGGGTGCACCGATACAACGACAAGGAACCTGAGGCATTGACCTACCAGCACAGCGGTGGTCATCCCCCCGTTTGTCTGATGCCGTCAGACAGGGAGTAGACTAGACCCTTCGTCAAATAGTTGACGGTCTCCGGTATCGATGGAGGGAATGTAGTCCGGTAGAGTTATTTTGCGCCGGCCATAAAATAGGATTGGCTTTCAGGCTAGAGTTAGGTTCTATCTGCATGCCGCCATATCTCTGCAGTACCCGATGGAGTCAGGATCGTGGATAGTCTTTTGAATGCCTTGCCCGATAGTCCACTGGTCGCCTTCACCATCTTGCTGTTGGTTAGCGTCACCATCCCCCCTTTGTTTGAGCGTCTGCGCCTGCCGGGGTTAGTGGGTCTACTGGCAGCTGGCGTACTCCTCGGCCCCAGTGTGAGTGGTTTGCTGGACCCAACGGGGGATGTGGAAAAATTGCTATCGGACATTGGCAAGATCTACCTGATGTTTGTCGCGGGTCTGGAAATTGATCTTCAGGACTTTAGGAAAACCCGTAACCGCTCCCTCACCTTTGGTAGCGCTACCTTTCTCGTGCCCATGATCGTGGGTATTTTACTCAGTCGCAGCTTTGGCTTTGACTGGGTCGCTGCCATTTTAGTGGGCTCTTTGCTGGCCTCCCATACGCTGCTGGCCTACCCAATTGTTATGCGGCTAGGCATCGCCAGGGAGGAATCGGTGGGGGCTACGGTGGGGGCCACCATCTTTACTGATATTGGCGCCCTCTTGGTGCTAGCCATGTGTGTATCAGCCGAAGCCGGGGACTTTTCTGCCCAGTTTGTGGTAAAACAACTCTTCCTGCTGGCGGTTTTTGCCCTGGTGGTATTGTTTGGTTTAGATTGGCTGGGCAAGCAATACTTTCGTCACAATGGGGATCACGAAGGTAACCAGTTTCTATTTGTACTGGCCGCCGTGTTTCTCTCCGCCATTGCCTCTGAAGTCGTAAATATTGAGGCGATTGTGGGTGCCTTTCTGGCCGGCCTGGCGGTGAATGATGTGGTCGGCAACGGGCCGGTTAAGGAGAAGGTGTAATTTGTCGGTGGGGTATTATTCATCCCTTTCTTTTTTATCTGCATGGGCCTGCTGTTGGACGTGGGTATCCTGGTTGAGTCCCTCACCACCAATCTGGGGTTTACCCTGGCCCTCTCCGCCAGCCTAATTGGCAGCAAGTTCCTGGCGGCCCTGGTGGTCAAACCCCTGCATGGTTACAGTTGGAACCAAACCCTTACCATGTGGTCTCTGTCCTTACCCCAGGTGGCGGCTACCCTGGCGGCGGCGGTGGTGGGGTTGCAGGCTGGAATTATCACTGAGCTAGACCTGAATGCCGTGATTGTGATGATGCTGGTTACCTCGGTTTTAGGACCGGTACTGACGGCTCGGTTTGCCGGACGACTGATGGCACCCCGGTTTTCCCCACCGCAGTCAAATTCCCTTTGGTTTGACTCGCCGCCATCGGGCACTATCAAGCCAGAGCAGGTCATAGCGGTGGGCGATCGCCCCGCTGACCAGAGGTTTACCGTTGTAGTCCCGATTTATAACCCGGTGACCCAACGCTACTTGATTGAAATGGCAGCCCTGCTGGCCAACCACGAAGGGGGGCGGGTGGTACCCGTAGTGATTGCCCGAGCTCAGGTGCATATGGATGAGCCAGAGTTGCTTAGCTCGATTCAGCAAGGACGGCGGTTCCTCCATAAGGCGGAGCAACTCAGCTATGAATTTAACGCCCCCGCCACCTCAATTCTGCGCATCGATGATGATGTCCCCGCTGGCATTTGCCGCACTGCCCGCGAGCAAGACGCCAGCTTGATCATCATGGGCTGGAGTCGACGGGGCCTTCGCGCTCGGCTGTTTGGCACCCTGATTGATGATGTGTTCTGGTCCTCCCATTGCCCCGTGGCGGTTACCCGCCTGCTGGCGGAGCCCATCGATATCCATCGCATCCTGCTACCAATAAAAATCCTTACCCCCCAGGGTAATCGCATCTTAATTGGCTAATTACGATACAGACAGATTGCTCACTTTCTGAAGCAAGAGCAGATTTACTGGTTCTTCATCCGTGATCACGGCTAATCTCATACTGATACTGCATTTTGGGTTATATGAGACATG
>JBEIGU010000065.1:0-20411 GCA_040381765.1 Leptolyngbya sp. | reverse complement strand
AGCACAGAATACTGTCTTTTGTAGCCTCCTGTGGATCTAAGTCTAATTTTTTCTGAATTTGGGCATTTTCAAGCTCTTGGCCCATATGGATTTGGATATGTCTGTTTTTGTCTATACCAAATTAGATGCGATTACCCTGGCCTGGCTCGGAAAATGGCCCCCTCGGTGGAGGCCGTCTACGAGCTCATGGAGGAGTTACGCCTGGCTAGCTACGATCGAGCAACCACCGAGTTAGATCAGCTACGGCGCTTTGCCAAGGCCCGGGGGGCGGAGGAAGCTGACTACCTCAACCCTTGGGATATCGCTTTTTGGGCGGAGCGAATCCGGGAGCAGGACTATGGCCTCAAGGAGGAAGAATTACGTCCCTATTTTCCCCTTCCCCAGGTGTTGGAGGGTCTTTTTGTCCTGGCTCACCGCATCTTTGCCATCACCATTATTCCCGCCGATGGTCAGGCCCCGGTTTGGCACCCTGATGTGCGCTATTTTCAGGTGCTCAACAGTCAGCAAGCACCGATCGCCCACTTTTACCTCGATCCCTACAGCCGCCCCGCCGAAAAAAGTGGCGGCGCTTGGATGGACGAATGTATCAACCGAGCCAACATCAATGGCACTGTGCGGTTACCCATTGCTTACCTGGTCTGTAATCAAGTGCCCCCCATTGACGGTGAACCCAGCTTGATGACCTTTGCCGAAGTGGAAACCCTCTTCCACGAGTTTGGTCATGGCCTGCAGCATATGCTCACTGAGGTAGATTACCCTGGTGCTGCTGGCATTAATAATATTGAGTGGGATGCGGTGGAACTCCCCAGTCAATTTATGGAGAACTGGTGTTACCATCGCCAAACCTTGCTCGGTCTGGCCCGCCATTACCAAACCGGTGAATCCCTCCCCGAGGATCTCTATCAAAAAATTCTGGCGGCCCGCACCTTCATGACCGGCACCGCTACCCTACGCCAGGTTCGCTTGGGTTGGACCGATCTGGAATTGCACTACCGCTATCGGCCTGACGGTGATGAAACCGTTACCGAACTCAGCCAACGGATTGCCCGTCAGTCCTCCGTCCTGGAGCTTTTACCAGAGGATGCCTCCCTCTGCTCCTTTAGTCATATTTTTTCGGGAGGCTACGCCGCCGGCTACTACAGCTACTTCTGGGCCGAGGTGCTCAGTGCCGATGCCTTTGCCGCCTTTGAAGAGGCGGGCCTTGACGACCAAGCCGCCCTGATGGAAATTGGCCAGCGATTTCGAGATACGGTCCTCTCCTTGGGGGGCAGTCACCATCCCATGCAGGTATTTAAGCGCTTCCGTGGTCGAGAACCCAGCCCGGAGGCCCTACTCCGCCATCGTGGCCTGACGGCAGCCTAGATCAGGAATTCACCCTGGGGTAGATCAGGAATAGACTTTTGGGAAACATAAATCCAATCTTTATGATTTGATCGCTTACCCTAAAGTTATAGTCATGCTTGTACCTATCGCCATAACCGCCGTTGTTGGTGAACAGGGTCTACCAACTGTCCTAAAAAACCCTTACCTGTGGATGATAGGCACAGGGCTAGGCATGGTCGCCCTGCTGCTGGTCAGCTTCCATAGCCGCAGGCAAATTCGTCGACTTACCCAGCAGTTGCAGCGAGAGCGCTACCTCAACCAGGATCTACGCAAAAAGATGAAAATGGCGCTGCAGACCCTTAGCAAGATGGAGCGCAACCCTGACTTGATCCACTCCCGGGAGTTTAACCTGGACTATCTGCGCCTACGCATGGAGGAGGAGTTCTTCCATGCTGTGATTGTGAATCAACTTAAGGCTAAAGTAAAGCAGAAAATCACCACGGCCCTGCGCCCCTCCCCCAACCCGATGGGATTGGGAGCCAGAGCTCGCATGGTAGACGAAATCTTCGACGTACAATACAAACTCAACGACAGCCCCGGGGCTAACCATCGGGTGCTCTTCCGCATTCAAATCAAGTTAGCTAAATTACCCACCCAAACCACCTCCGCCACCATCAAGGAATTGATTAGTTGCATTGAAAATTTTATGGACTCTTCTCTGGAGGATAGCCACTGGCAACCGACTATCCAGGGCCGCATTGCCCATATCCATTGGGATCAAAAGGCTAAACCCACACCCCTGCTAGTGGTAGAGCAGTCTAACGATGGTGCCACCATCACCTTTCGCAGTAAAAATATCTCCCCCCTCAACCCCACCACCTCAGCTGGTTAGAAGCGCCGCCCCGGCTAACCGGAGGACCCAGCCTCAAGGGAATAGTGAATGAATTGACGACCAGCTGCGATCGCCGCCTGGCTACTGGGGTAAACCTCACCATCGTTCAGCACCGCTAGATCGGGGTTAATTACCCAGCAGCGATAGCCCTCACCCCGGTGATAGGTAACACCGGCAATCCAACCAGGAAATACGGAAACATGAATTAAAGAACGGGTTACCATGGGTAATTCACCTCGCCACTGCCCCTAGGGCTTGCCTTAATGGTTCAAGCGTACTATATTAATTTCAGAAAGACAAGGTAGGGTTACGTCCTCTGCTGTTCCCTTTTTTCAGGGCTTCTAGCTGACAAGCTAGGAGCCTCCACCCTAAGTAGACCCGCCTCTCCTGACCTCCCTTAAAGGGCCCTAAATGTATGCCACCAAGTACTGATTTCCTCCTAGGAGACATCCAATTTAGCGACTCTCCCTATCCTAAGCGTTCTGGCCAAAGCTATATCTTGCGGTTAGACTTTTGCCCAGGCTCAGGGTTTACTAAGGCTAGCTAACCCATTCAACCTGTGCATCCCCCTACTAATTATTTACGTTACTTTCTTTTCCCCCTATTTCCAGACAGCTATGGCTTCCAAAAATAATGAGGTTTCGGAAAAACAGAAGGCGCTTTCCCTAGTTCTTAACCAGATTGAGCGCAATTTTGGCAAAGGTTCCATCATGCGTCTTGGAGATGCGGCCCGCATGAAGGTGGAAACCATTCCCACTGGCGCCCTCACCCTTGATCTGGCCTTGGGAGGCGGTTTGCCCAAGGGCCGAATTATTGAGATCTACGGCCCCGAGAGCTCTGGGAAGACCACCGTTGCCCTCCACGCCCTGGCGGAGGTGCAAAAATTCGGGGGGGTGGCTGCCTTTGTGGATGCGGAGCATGCCCTGGATCCGGTCTATGCCCAGGCCCTGGGAGTTAACATCGATGAACTCCTGGTCTCCCAACCGGACACCGGCGAGATGGGCCTGGAGGTGGTTGACCAACTGGTGCGATCCTCCGCCATTGATGTGGTGGTGGTGGATTCCGTCGCCGCCCTGGTGCCCCGGGCGGAAATCGAAGGGGAAATGGGGGACGCCCACGTCGGTCTCCAGGCCCGTCTCATGAGCCAGGCCCTCCGAAAAATCACCGGCAGTATTGGTAAGTCTCAGTGTACGGTGATTTTCCTCAACCAGCTGCGCCAAAAAATCGGGGTATCCTACGGTAACCCCGAAACCACCACCGGCGGTAATGCCCTCAAGTTCTATGCCTCGGTGCGATTAGATATCCGTCGCATCCAAACCCTCAAGAAAGGTACAGAGGAATACGGCATCCGGGCCAAGGTTAAGGTGGCCAAAAATAAGGTCGCCCCTCCCTTCCGGATCGCCGAGTTTGACATTCTCTTTGGCCAGGGGATTTCCACCATGGGCTGTCTGGTGGATTTGGCGGAGCAAACCGGTGTGATTCTGCGTAAGGGGGCTTGGTATAGCTACGATGGGGATAACGTCGCCCAAGGTCGGGATAATACGGTCTTGCGCCTGATTGAAGACAAGGCCTTTGCCACCAGGGTAGAGGCCCAGGTGCGGGAGAAACTGGCCATATCTGGTGGAGCCGTGGTAGTCGAGGAAGCTCCTGATCTGGAGGAGGGGCAGGTCGACCCGGAGGAAGACCTGGTATAGGTGTCAGGCCTTTGCCTCGAACTCCGTGGACCATGGCCTGGGGGGGGCGGCCCGGTTGGCCAGTGTCGTTAAGACCTGTAATCGCTGACGCACCTCTGAGTTCAGGGCATCGGCAGAATAACGCCAATTCCAGTTTCCCTCCGCTTCCCCAGGGCGATTCATGCGGGAGTCACTGCCGTAGCCCAGGATATCCTGCAGGGGAATAATTGCCTGGTTGGCCACGGACATCAGGGCCAGGCGAATTAGGGTCCAATTGATCCCCTCGGGACAGAAACAACCGGTGTAGAGCAGCAGGCGGTCCTGTTCGTAGCTAGGCAGGGTCTCAAACCATCCCACGGTGGTGTTGTTATCGTGGGTACCGGTATAGACAACACTGTTGTGGACGTAGTTGGTGGGCAGATAGGGGTTACCACTGTCGGAGCCAAAGGCAAACTGGAGAATCTTCATGCCGGGAAACTCAAACCGGTCCCGTAGTTCCTCCACCTCTGGGGTGATTACCCCCAGATCCTCCGCCAAAATGGGTAGACTACCCAGTTCGGCGGCGATCGCCTCAAATAGCTCAGCCCCAGGGGCCTCCACCCACTCCCCGTGGATGGCGGTGATCTCTCCAGCGGGTACGGCCCAGTAGGCCTGTAAACCCCGAAAATGGTCTACCCGAACCAGATCAACGTAATCTAGCAGGGCTTTAAATCGCTGGATCCACCAGTCAAAACCTTGGGATTGCAACTGTTCCCAGTTGTAGGTGGGGTTACCCCAGAGCTGACCGTTGGCACTGAAATAATCGGGGGGGACACCGGCCATCTGGGCGGGGGCCAGGGTATCGGGGTCGATCATGAAGTTCTCGGGAAAGGCCCAGACATCCACGCTGTCGTGGGCGACGTAGATCGGAATGTCGCCAATGATTTGGATCTGTCGCTGGTTGGCGTACTGCTTGAGGGCCCGCCACTGGCGATGAAACTCGAACTGCAGAAACTTATGGCAAAAAATCTCCCCGGCCAGGCGTTGCCGCCACACCGCCAGGGCCTCCGGCTGGCGACGGGCCAGGGGGGTGTCCCACTCGGTCCAACTGACGCCGCCAAAGGCCTGCTTGAGGGCCATGAAAAAGGCAAATTCCTCCACCCAGAAGTGGCAATCTTGACAAAACTGCTCAAACTCCTGCTGCTCCGAGACATCCGCCTGGGCCAGGAAACCCTGGGCCGCCTGCTCCAGCAGGGCGGTTTTAAGGGGCACCACCCGATCAAAGGCCACCCCATCGGTGGGTAGGGAACCCAGATCCCCGAGCTGGTCAGGGGTTAGCAGGCCGCGATCGCAGAGTGGGTCTAAGCTAATCAGCAGGGGGTTGCCCGCCATGGAGGAATAGCCCATATAGGGTGAGTTACCGTGTCCCGGTGGGCCCAGGGGCAGCACCTGCCAGAGTTGCTGGCCAGTTTCCTCTAGAAAATCGATAAAGGCGTAGGCGGCCGGACCGAGATCGCCGATCCCCCAAGGGCTGGGGAAACTGGTGGGGTGTAGTAGGATGCCGCTGGCTCTGGGAAAGGGCATAGTTAGTCCTAGGGGATTCCAGTTGACTGTACCATAGCGATGGTTCATGATCAGCCCGCCCAGGTGGGTGTTCGATCCCCCTATCCACCCACTTTTTCTCGCCATGACCGCCTATCGCAACCCCACCCCCACGGTAGACCTGATCATTGAGCTGATGCATCGTCCCCACCGGCCCATTGTCCTGATCGAGCGTCACCACCCGCCCCTGGGGTGGGCCCTGCCCGGGGGCTTTGTGGACTACGGAGAGTCGGTGGAAACCGCTGCCCGTCGGGAGGCCCTGGAGGAAACCCAACTGGCGGTCACCCTGCTGGAACAATTTGCCGTTTACTCTGACCCCCAGCGGGATCCGCGCCAGCACACCCTCAGCGTGGTGTTCCTGGCCACGGCCAGGGCAGATCCCATGGCTGGGGACGATGCTAAGACCGCTGCCATTATCCAACCCTGGGAGCAACCCGACCAACTCTGCTTCGACCACGATCTCATTCTCCAGGATTACTGGCGCTATCGATTCCATGGTCATCGTCCTCGCCTGACGGAATAGACCGATGGCAAGCCCCCAGAGACTATATCTCTGGAGGCCTGGGGGGTAGGGCTAATTCACGGGCAGTGGGCTAGCTGACTGCGGCAGTGCTGCGGCTGTAGGTGGCCCAAAAACTGGGGTGAACCTTCCCCTGGATGTGGTTCCAATAGGAAGAGGCGCCCGTAGCTAGCCCCGCCTCTGCTGCTAGGCGGGTCAGCATCGATTGCTGACGCTGCTTGACGGAGCGATGGCGGTTCATCATCATCAGCCGGGCCCTGTCTTCGGTCTTGACCAGCCCTGCCTCAACGGTTTGGACGGGGGTAGGGGCGGCCATCACTGCCTGGCTAACCGATGGCTGAGCCGGATGAGTACTGTAGGCCACCCCACGATAAACTAAATCCAGGGTGGGCTGCTGCACTGGAGCCTTCTTCAGGGCGCGAAAGCGAATGTCAAGGCCTCGGAACTTGCCAACTTCGTTGCTAGGGGTAAACTCCACGGTGGGGGGAGTATAGTCGTAACTGACGCCGCGATAGGTGAGTTTCATGATGTCGCCTCCAAAATGATCAACGTATGTAGATTGATCCAAAAATTGGGGCGCGTTCCTTCGGGGGGATCAACCCCTACTTCCGTCCCTGCGAAGCCTACAATATTATTTCGCTAGGATGAACGATTTATTTTCTGTATCTTAAGCTACTTTTTCATGGGATGTCAAGGGATCATGTGAATATTGACAACCTTTGTCAGAACTCCCTTCCCAGGGCTGGGGTCAGCCCTGGCTGCCGGTAAACCCTAGGTCTCCTTGCTGCTAACCTATGCCCTGGTTTGTCAAAATCGAAAGAGGTGTGGTTGACAAGGCCACCTTCGACCAGCACGTACCCGATCACCTGGCCTACGTTAGGAACCTGATTGACCGGGGTCACCAGGCGAAAAGTGGGTATTGGGCTGAATATGGAGGTGGTATGCTGATTTTTCAGGCAGCCTCTATGGCTGAAGCCCAGGCCCTTGTCGCTGCCGATCCGCTAATTAAGCACCGCTGCGTTAACTATGAACTCCACGAGTGGCGGGTGGTGGTGGAGTAGGGGAATGCGATGGCTGATTCTGGTAATGGGTATAAAGTTCTGAGCGATAATCGCCAGGCTCGACATCTGTACGAAATTTTAGAAACCTACGAGGCGGGGGTGGAGCTACTGGGGTCGGAGGTAAAATCCATTCGCCAGGGTAAGGCAAACCTGCGGGACGGCTATGCCCAACTTAAAGATGGAGAACTGTGGCTACAAAATGTTCACATTTCCCCCCACACCATGACCAACAAAGCCTATAATCACGAGGCGAGGCGGCCACGTCGCCTGCTCCTCCACCGTGACGAAATTCGTAAACTAATCGGCAAGGTGGAACAAAAGGGGCTCACCCTGGTGCCCCTCAAGGTTTATCTGAAGGGGGGGTGGATCAAGGTCAGCATTGGCTTAGCCCGCGGTAAAAAACTCCACGATAAGCGCGAAGCCCTGAAACGAAAGCAGGAGAAAAGGGAGACAGATCGCGCCCTTAGCGATCGAGGGTAACACTCCTTCTACATCTTTCATTCAATCCGTTCTCTGATTGACTGACAAAACATTGGCTTACGGCGGTTCAAACCGCTGCTATCCAGACAAAGTCGGCCTTCGCCGACTGACCCATAACCCGCGTAGGCGGGTTTTGTCTGCCTAGGCGCGGCTTCTAGCCGCCAGCGTTGAGAGTTTTGTCAGTCAACCAAACCCGTTCTACAGGGCAGCTTTTCTGCTATTCAGGTGGCCAGCAGTTGGTTTCGTAGAGGGATCAAAATTTAAGAATATCAACTTCATCCGGTATGCACCGATAGGCATCGAAGAATTGATTATTCTTAGAATAATAATTCGTGTCCTATGCGCTCAGCCAGACTACCAGATACTACCCCAGGACCTATGGTTTTACCTTCTCCAGATACCCCTCTTTACAACCATCCTTTGCCAGACATTGAGAACTGGCTACGCCGTCAAGGCTGCAAACAAGATAGCGAAGCTCCTCACCAGTGGCATGTCCGCCGCCCCCTATGGGAGGCTGACTTAATTCTAGAAACAGACTCCCTAGTGGTTCGGTATCTTCAAGCTGGGGCTGAGGGACAGGACCTACAGCGAGCTTTCAAATATTCTCTCAGCCGTCAAGACCTAGAAGAAGCAATTTTTTCCGGTCCTTAGAATTCGACTTCCTTGCATGGCTTTATATATCTTAATATAGCCGTAGCTACCTATAAGGGATCGGTATCAAAGGCTAAAGAGAATCGATTTAATCTCAAACATTTTTACGTTGGTTGAATGTATCTCCAATTTACCGCAGCTCTCACTAACTTCATCCGCGGCCACACGATTATGGGAAAGTAGGATCTGAGCGCCAAGCAGCGGTAAAGAAATCCAGCTCGCAGGTCATGGCATAGCGGTAGGTCTGGCGGATTAACTCACTATCAGCGGCATAGGCATTAATAAATCCCTCCAATCGCTGGGCCAGGGGTTCAAACTGATCGCTACTGTAGGTCTCAATCCAATCTGTGTAGGGGTGCCGAGGTCTGGGATTGGCCGCCAGGGACTGCCCTAGAAAGGCGTAGAGTCGCATGCAGGGAGCCATCGCGACCGCCGTTGTGGCTACATCGTGGGTCCAGGCCGTATTGAGAAGAAAATCCGTATACTGGCGGGTGGCGCTAGCGGGTTGGACCTGGCCCAGGTCTACTCCCCAGCCTTGGGCATAGTTGCTATGCAGGCGCAGCTCCTCTAAAACTCCGCCCGCCAGGTGATGAAATATTTGGAACACTTCCCAGTTGGGGGTCTTAGCCGCCGCCACACTATAGGCGCGGGCAAAGGCCTCAAGGAAAAAGCTATCCTGGCCAACATAGTAGGAAAACTTAGCCGGGTCCAGGCTGCCATCCCCTAGCCCCTGTACAAAGGGGTGTTGTAGACAGGCCATTGCCAGATCTTGATGGGTTTGCCAGAGGAGTTTCGCCAGAGCCATGGAGAGATTTAGGGTGGAAGGACCATTAGGTAGAAGGGGAGGGGGCGGTTAATAACCTGCGGGCCAGGGCCAGGGAGAAATAATAGGCTTCCCCGGCGTTACCCCAGAGGACTTCGAAGGGGCGATGGGGCTCACCTAGATGACTGATCACCAGGGTGGCCCCGGGTAGGGGTTGATAGCGAGTATAATCGTTGACCGTAACCACGGTGGGCAAGTTAGCCGCCGCCGCCGCCGCTAAACCCTGCTGGCTATCCTCTAAGACCAGGCATTGGGCTGGCGCCAGCCCCAGCTTGTCGAGTACCCGGTGGTAGACCTCAGGGTCCGGTTTCTTAGCGGTGACACTGTCACCGGTGGCGATCACCTCAAACCAGCCCGGTGACTCGGGGCCCAGTAGTTGCTGCAGGAGGGGAATGACGTTATCTCTGGCGCTGGTGGTGGCGATCGCCAACCGCACCTGTTGATCACGGGCCTCTTGTAATAGCCGTTTGACCCCAGGCCGTAGTAAAATGCTTCCCCCCTTTACCAGGGTCTCAAAGTATCGGGTTTTAGTCTGGTGCAGGGCCTTAGTTAAGTCCTCCAGGGGGAGGGGCAGGGGGCAATGGGATTGGTAAGATTCAATGTAGTGAGCAATCCGTTCCTTACCCCCCGCCACCTTCAAGAGCTCTCCGTAGAGAGCCACGGGCCATTGCCAGGGCAGGTTAAAGTCGACAAAAGCCTGGTTAAACGCTACTCGATGGCCATCTCTCTCAGTTTCCGCCAGGGTACCATCGACATCGAAAATCAGTGCAGTGGGCAGGCTAGCCATGGTCAACCCGGATAGTCTCCGGCCAGCGTAGGGAGAACTTGAGCAGCATAAAGTATCCTGATTCTAGCCGAGATACTAACCGTTTCGCCGTAGGATAAAGAAACGTTGTCAGTGGTTTAGGGCAAGGTTCCCCTCGCTATGGATATTAAACAGGGTTTTGTAGGCACCATTGGGCATACCCCGTTGATTCGCATCAATAGCCTGAGTGAGGCCACCGGCTGTGACATTTTGGGAAAGGCTGAGTTCCTCAATCCCGGCGGTTCGGTGAAGGACCGGGCCGCCCTTTATATCATTCAAGATGCTGAGGCCAGGGGGTTACTCAAGCCTGGTGGCACCGTCGTGGAAGGAACGGCTGGCAATACCGGTATCGGTTTAGCTCATATCTGTAATGCAAAGGGCTACCGTTGTTTAATTGTGATCCCTGATACCCAGTCCCAGGAAAAAATTGATTTGTTGCGCACCCTGGGGGCGGAGGTGAGGACGGTACCGGCGGTTCCCTACCGCGATCCTAATAACTACGTCAAGGTTTCTGGGCGGTTGGCGGCGGAAATGGACAATGCCATCTGGGCCAATCAGTTTGACAACCTGGCCAATCGCCAGGCCCACTACGAAACCACTGGTCCAGAGATCTGGCAACAAACCGATGGTCGTATCGATGGCTGGGTAGCCGCCACCGGTACCGGTGGTACCTACGCTGGCGTCGCCCTTTTTCTGAAGGAGAAAAACCCTGGAGTTCGCTGTGTTGTGGCCGATCCCATGGGTAGTGGCCTCTACAGCTATATCAAAACTGGTGAAATCAAGCTTGAGGGCAGCTCCATCACAGAGGGAATCGGCAACAGTCGGATCACCGCTAATATGGCGGATGTTCCCATTGATGATGCCATTCAAGTCACCGATTCAGAGGCTCTGACCGTACTTTATCAGTTGCTTTACGATGATGGCCTATTTATGGGGGGATCGGTGGGGATCAATATGGCCGCCGCCCTGGCCCTGGCCGAGCGCCTGGGCCCAGGCCATCGAATCGTGACGGTGCTCTGTGACGGCGGAGCTCGTTACCAGTCCCGGATTTACCATCGACCCTGGCTGGAGCAGAAGGGGCTATGGAGCGATCGCCTGGCATCCCTGGTGAATCGCTAGATGGATTAAGCCCTGGGGCGGACCCAGAGCTCCCCCCGTGTCATAACCAATCTCCCCTGCTAAAATCTATGAATTAGATAGACCGTCGGTAGGCTAATTAATGCCGATTTCCAGGTCTATAGATTCAGTCCTGTTTATTAAAACGAGTTAAGACTTGCCCCATTCCCCTCGATCAAAATCCTCTGGCCACCCCAATCCATGGGTTGAGCTATTACAAACCGTTTCCCTTAGCGTGGTCCTGGCCCTGGGGATACGACACTTTGTGGCTGAGGCCCGCTACATTCCCTCCGGTTCCATGGAGCCCACCCTACAAATCAACGATCGCCTGGTGATTGAAAAAATTACCTATCACTTTAACCCCCCTGACCGTGGGGATATCGTGGTGTTTTGGCCTCCCGCCAGCCTTACCCCGCCAGGGCAGCGACGGGATGCCTTCATTAAACGAGTCATTGGTTTACCCGGTGACGTGGTGGAAGTGAAAAATGGTCAGGTTTACGTCAACGGCGAGGCCCTCAAGGAGGGCTATATTAAGGAGGCCCCCGACTACCAGTGGGGGCCTGAAGAGGTACCAGACTCCGCCTATCTGGTGCTGGGGGACAATCGCAACAGTAGCTATGATAGCCATGCCTGGGGGTTTGTCCCCTCTGAAAATATCATTGGTAAAGCCATGGTGCGGTTTTGGCCGCTCCAACGTTTAGGTTGGTTAGACAATTAGGCAAAAGCCCTGGGGATCTTTTCGCGACTTAATAGTATCCTAGAAAGCCTAAAGATTCCTGAATCTAAACCAAGTCCATGTTGAGAACCGTAGGTCTGTCCCCTCACCCCGGGCTCCTCTCCCAGAGGGCGTAGCTTGCTTCCCGAAGGGTAGTAAACTCCAGGTTTTAAGTTAGACAAGGTTTGAGATGGGTTTTAGGATGAGGGTTGGGGCACACTAGGCGAAAAGCAGGCATCAAAATTCAGAATCTGTCTAAAAGCTGTTTACCCATTACGGGATGTTATGGAGCGTTTAGCCAAAATGACTATCGAACGAATTGTTGAGCAGGCTTTGCAAGATGGCTATTTAACGCCAGCCATGGAGGCTGAGGTGGGGCGCATTTGTGATACCGCTTCAGAGCTTTCCATTGAGGAATACATGGCCCTGGATCGCCTGATGGGGGCCCTGCTGACCGGTGAAGTGGTGGCGGTACCCCGTAAGCAATTTATCAATGTTATGGAGGAACTGGTGCTGACGGAGGCCATTGCCCGGGTGGCGGAGATCGAGTCTAGTTCTGAAAAATCCCTGGAGTTGGGCGACATCGCGGCCTATGCCCTGAACCGGCTACCGCCCCTCTATGCCACCACCGAAGAGGGGGCCAATTTCCAACGGCAGACGGCCCAGGGTGAGTTGGCGGAGTTGATCGCTGATCAGGTGAAGGCGGCGATCGCCCGCAGTTTAGATAAACCCGACTTTTACCCTGATCGCCAGAACCTCCAGAAAAAGAATACCGTCCTGGATCAGGTCACCTCCCTCCTGCAGGATCACGCCCATAAGTTCGAGCCGGCTTCCCAAAACGTCTAGTCCTAGGGTGGCTCTGGGGTATGGTGGCAACGGTACAGGTCTGGGTAATTTTAACCAGAGATCCTCAGCCCTCCTGCTTAGACCAATTCCTGGCCTACCTCAGCCCTGCAGAACGACATCGGTCACACAGCATTCGCCATGCCCTGACCCAGCGGAATTTTCTGGTGGGGCGGGGTTGCCTGCGCTATTTATTGGGGCGTTGTCTGGGTCAACCGCCCGCCTCCCTGAGTTTTACCTACGGTCCCCAGGGTAAGCCTAGCCTGGGCCAGCGGACTGGTGGTTTAGAGTTCAACCTTTCCCACTCCGGTGACTACGTGGCCATCGCCATCGCCGATCGTAGGGTGGGCATCGACCTAGAGCAGGTCCGTACCCTAACTGCCCTACCTGCCCTCTGTAAACGATGTCTCAGCCCTGGAGAACAGACCAGCCTCCTCACCCTGCCCCAACCCCAGGCTACTCTCCAGTTTTTCCGCTACTGGACGGCGAAGGAAGCCTATCTTAAGGGGGTAGGGGTGGGCTTAAGTCAGCCCATGGGGGATCTCGAGGTTAGCCTTGACCAGCAGCCCCTATTCCAGTATCCCCAACCCCTAGGTCAGGGGTCAGGGATGTTGTCAGGATGGCAGATCTGGCAGTGGCTGGTGGAGTCAGACTATGTGGCGGCCCTGGCCTATCCCCTAGCATCCAAGACAGCCCTGGTATTGCCCCAGGTACACCGGCTAACGATGGCGGCGGTGTTGGCGGCGGATGCTGGCCTAAGTTAGGTAATGTCAAGCCCGGGGATACCCAGGATGGGCGCCAGTTCACCCTGATTCCAACAAATATCGGGAATGCCGGCGGAAGCCTCTTTTAGGGCAACTTCCCAATGTTTGCGCATTTTCAGCAGGTAGGGATCACCGGCTTGAAACTGGGCGCGGTGATTGACCTCAAAGCTATCAGTTTTGTACATCATCAGATTGATTGGCGGCCCCACCGAGAGATTAGATCGCATAGTGGAGTCCAAAGAAAGCAGGGCTGACTTGGCCACCGCGTCCAGGGGAGAGTCGAAGGCCAGGGTGCGATCCAGGATGGGTTTACCATACTTGGTCTCACCAATTTGCAGAAAGGGGGTTTCTGGTGTGGCCTGAATACAGTTGCCCTGACTATAAACCAAAAACAACTCCGGCACCTCTCCAATAATCTGACCGCCGATCAAAAAACTGCATTGAAAGTCGATCCGATCCTGTTCGAGCCAGGAGCGATCGACCTCCTGCATTCGCCGAATTTGGCTACCCACGTAGCGAGCTACGTCGTAAAGGGTAGGCAAACTGTAGAGGTTGGGCTCACGGTTGCGCTTTATGTCCTGGCTGAGGTTATGGACCACGGCCTGGGTCACGGAAAGATTGCCAGAGGTACAGAGGAGAATGACCCGTTCGCCAGGCCGGGAGAAGTCAAATAGCTTCCGATAGGAGGAAATATAGTCTACCCCGGCATTGGTCCTGGAGTCAGCAGCCAAGACCAAACCGGCATCCACCAAGACACCTAAACAGTAGGTCATAGGCTTTGTTCGTAACCTTCGATACTAGGAGCCTGAAATATCTGAAGAGTGATAGGAACGAAACCCATCAAAATAGCTATTGCGACCATAGAAAGAGGGTCTAAGGCTCATGCTTCTAACTAAGTAATATCGAAAACCTTAACCAAGTCTAAAGTCCTTCACAGATCTAACCTAGCATTGGTCTAGACATAGTTTACATAAAGAATCCTAGTATACTCAATCAGGCTGTGAACCCCAGTCTAGGACAAATGATGGTGTAGTCTTAACCCCGGTCGGATTGGCAACTGCTACAGATTCTAACAGTCAAGGGCGCTGGCCAAACCAACGCCCTATCAAAATACCGGATATTAAAACAAAATTGCTTAGGCTCCAGTCTGCTTGCTAGAGGTTTGAATATACAGAATCAACAGGAAAACCGTAGGAACCAGTACGAACAGAATGCTGGCAACAAAGCCGAGCTTATTAACTTCCATTAACTTGCCTCTACTCTCAACCAAAGAATATCGAGATGCTCGATGGGATGATCACCAACGCTTTCAGAATATCATTATTTTCCAATAACTCTGCTAACTCTAGCTGCTTAGTGGCCAGGATTAGTCCTAGATGCGCCATCGCCCAGATGATTCTGGCGCCAGGCTGGTATCAAAGCCACCCGGCCGAGATCAGGGTTTCCAACTATCGCTTAGGCTTAGTAACCACGGTCACCGGACCGTTGACGAGGGTTTGACAGGCCAGTCGACAGCTATCGGGCCACTTTTTTAACTTACGCTCCTCCACCGCTGTACGGGGGGATAGGTTTTCAGCACCGGCTAACACCTCCACCACGCAGGTGCCGCACTGACCGTAGCCCCCACAGTTCATCAACTTGCCACTAAAGGTATAGATGTCAATGCGGTTCTCTAAGGCCTTAAAGCGCAGATTGGCCCCATCAGCAACAATAATCTCGGTGTTCTCGTTAAGAAACTTAATAGTAGCCATGGCCTAACGCTCCTTGCCGTCCAATTATTCCTAACCATAGGTAAAGTCGCCATTTTGGGCTGTCTCCACTGCTCAACTGGCGTTGTTGTTTGAGATCGTGCCTCGGGAAAAGGAGGCAGCGAGGTTGCGAGGGAGATTTGAAGTGGTTACACTTCTTTAAGTAATTCATTTTTACATCTCCAAGGATTTTCTACCCATCAATCTTTTTGACTCAGGCGAAAAAGTTCTTGGGGATACGATCGCAAGTGGGGATTCTGACAGCCCAATCTGGTAGGCTTATCAGTATCTGGCATAGTTAAGACAACTTCAAAACAATACTGTTTTACCTAGAGGAGGAGAGTAGTCAATGGGACTACCCTGGTACCGGGTACACACCGTCGTCATCAATGATCCCGGGCGACTGATCGCTGTACATCTGATGCATACAGCCCTGGTGGCTGGTTGGGCCGGCTCAATGGCCCTGTTTGAGTTATCAACCTTTGATCCAAGTGACCCTGTGCTCAACCCCATGTGGCGTCAGGGCATGTTTGTTTTGCCCTTCATGGCCCGATTAGGGGTAACCCAATCCTGGGGAGGCTGGAGCGTAACTGGTGAAGCCGCTGTCAATCCAGGTTTCTGGTCCTTTGAGGGGGTGGCTGCGGCCCATATTATTCTCTCAGGGCTGCTGTTCCTGGCGGCCTGCTGGCACTGGGTATTTTGGGATCTAGACCTGTTCCGCGATCCCCGCACCGGTGAGCCGGCCTTGGACCTGCCTAAGATGTTTGGTATTCATTTGTTTCTATCTGGCCTACTTTGCTTTGGCTTTGGTGCCTTCCACCTGACCGGTCTCTGGGGTCCAGGCATGTGGGTTTCTGATCCCTACGGTCTGACGGGCCATGTCCAAGGTGTAGCCCCAGAGTGGGGAGCGGCTGGCTTCAACCCCTTTAACCCTGGCGGTATTGTGGCTCACCACATTGCCGCAGGCATTGTCGGTATTATTGCCGGACTGTTCCACTTGACAGTGAGGCCACCCCAACGGCTTTATAAGGCCCTCCGCATGGGGAATATTGAGACGGTGCTTTCCAGCAGTATTGCCGCCGTATTTTTTGCCGCCTTTGTGGTGGCTGGCACCATGTGGTACGGTAGTGCCGCTACCCCCATTGAATTGTTTGGTCCCACCCGCTATCAGTGGGATAGCAACTACTTCCAGCAGGAGATTCAAAGACGGGTTCAATCGGAAGTTAATGCTGGCGGTACCCTGGCAACGGCCTACGGTCAAATTCCCGAAAAGTTAGCTTTCTATGATTACGTGGGCAATAGTCCGGCCAAGGGCGGTCTATTCCGGGTAGGTCCTATGAATCAAGGGGATGGGCTGGCCCAGGGCTGGATTGGTCACCCTGTTTTCAAGGATAAGGCAGGTCGCGAGTTAACCGTTCGCCGCCTCCCTAACTTCTTTGAGACCTTCCCGGTGGTGCTGGTGGATCGGGATGGAATTGTCCGTGCAGACATTCCCTTCCGACGGGCGGAATCCAAGTACAGCTTTGAACAGACTGGGGTAACCGCCACCTTCTACGGGGGTGAGTTAGACGGTCAAACCATTACAGACCCAGCCCTATTGAAGCGCTATGCCCGTAAGGCTCAACTAGGGGAACCCTTTGAGTTTGATCTCGAAACCCTGGGGTCTGATGGGGTGTTCCGTACTAGTACCCGCGGTTGGTTTACCTACGGCCATGCCGTCTTTGCTTTGCTGTTCTTCTTCGGCCACATCTGGCACGGGTCCCGCACCCTATTCCGGGATGTGTTTGCCGGTGTTGACCCCGACCTCTCTCCTGAGCAGGTGGAATGGGGCTTCTTCCAAAAAGTGGGCGATACCTCTACCCGTAAGCGGGAGACTGTGTAGCGCGGTCTAGATTTAATCCCCTACTCAACTGTTAAAATCGCGTTTTCAACAGTTGAGTAGGGTTTGTGAGGTCGATTGATTCCTCAACCTATCCGTATTGCTTGTACACTGGAATTACTCTGGTAGAATAGGAGCCTTCTTAGTATGGAAGCTGTTGCTTACATTTTTATTTTCGCTTGCATTATTGGCACTCTATTTTTTGCCATTGCTTTCCGTGAGCCTCCCAGAATATCGAAGGATTAGTCTAGCTATACCCTGGCTGAACATCTGAACGCTCAGTCGAGTTGGGGCTAAGGTTTGAAGGTTTCACGGTATAAGCTTCACTTGATTAGCGACCTTAGCCAAAATGGCTGAAACCTATGGTCTTAGTCCTCTGAAATAGGGCTAAAGCTATTCAGAACGCAGCCTAAGTATTAGTCTTGACCGCTCAACCCTATTCTAAGGGTTGAGCGGCCATGCTTTATGTAGCAGTTACCAGGTTGGTTATAACAAGACTGCTGTGGGTTGAGACCCATAGTTTTCTCCAGCGTCCTGAACTGTGGCAGTACCCGTGCTAGTGAAATACAGTGATGGGTGCCTGTCTTTCCTTGCCTAGGCCACAACATTTTGATTGAATAGGGGCATTCTTAGCAAACCTCTCAAAATAGGAAACATCTATGTACATCGTCCAGATCGCCTCCGAATGTGCTCCCGTAATTAAAGCTGGTGGGCTGGGTGATGTGGTCTATGGCCTGAGTCGCGAATTAGAAACCCGCGGTCATTGTGTCGAAATTATTTTGCCCAAATATGACTGCATGCGCTATGACCATATTTGGGGTCTGCACGATGCCTACCGAGACCTGATTGTACCCTGGTATGGTACAGATGTTCGCTGTGATGTCTTCTGTGGCTGGGTACACGGTCGGCTGTGCTTTTTCATTGAGCCCAAGTCCTGGGAAATGTTCTTCAATCGTGGCTGTTACTACGGCTGCTACGATGACCCCATGCGTTTCGCCTTCTTTAGTAAGGCGGCCATGGAGTTCTTACTGCTGAGTAACAAACGTCCTGACGTGATCCATTGCCATGACTGGCAAACGGGTTTGATTCCCGTCATGTTGTTTGAAATTTATAAATACAATGGCATGGAGTTTCAGCGCACTCTCTATACCATCCATAATTTTAAGCACCAGGGGATTAGCGCCAATGAAATTCTTAGGGCCACCGGTCTTAACCGCGATGACTACTACTTTCAGCCCGATCGCCTACGGGATAACTTTAACCCCTTCGCCATCAATTTCATGAAGGGGGGGATCACCTACGCAAACCATGTTAATACCGTTTCGCCTTACCATGCCTGGGAAGCTCAGCACACCGATCAGGGGTTTGGCCTGGGCCATAGTATCCACCTGCACCAGCACAAGTTTTCAGGGATTCTAAATGGCCTCGACTATGAGGTTTGGAACCCCGAGGTGGATCGCTACATCCCCCATCACTACGGTCTGACCACCTTTGAGGATAAAGCCTTAAATAAAAAGGAACTTCGTGAGCGCCTGCTGCTCCGACAGAGTGCCAAGCCCGTGGTGGCTTTCATCGGTCGCCTGGATGATCAAAAAGGAGTACACCTGGTTCACCATGCCATTTACTTCACCCTGGCCCGGGGTGGTCAATTTGTGCTGCTGGGTTCAGCCACCGAAAAAGGCATCAATGATTGGTTCTGGCACGAAAAGCTACACCTGAATGACAACCCTGATGTCCATCTGGAGATTGGCTTTAACGAAGAGCTGGCCCACCTCATCTATGCTGGGGCTGATATGATCGTGGTACCTAGTAACTTCGAGCCCTGCGGACTGACCCAGATGATTGGCCTTAAGTATGGCACGGTGCCGATTGTTAGAGGAGTAGGCGGTTTAGTTAATACCGTGTTTGATTGGGACTACGATAGCTTCCACGAACTTGAAGACCGCAATGGCTTTGTCTTTTTCCAGAATGATAATACTGCCCTTGAATCGGCCATGAACCGGGCCTTTGATATCTGGGAACAACACCCCCACACCTTTCAACAAATTGCTCGACAGGGCATGCAGTATGACTTTTCCTGGAACCAGCCTGGTGATGCCTACGTTGACATCTATGACTATATCCGCCATAAGTAGAAAGTTCTGGGATGACTGCATAGTTTGCTGGGATCTGGTCTAGGGAAATGGGCAAGCTGGAAGCAGGATTATATGACTTTCTATGACTTGCCCTCCTCCCCTATCCTCCTCTGGCCTGAGCCGCACTAAGATTTTGCAGGGTCAGGGTGATGCTCTCTACGCAGTAGGTCGCTATGATGAAGCCCTCTGCCGCTTTCAGGAGGCTTTAGAGCTGCAACCTGAGAGTTATCAGCTTTGGGTTCTGCATGGCTTCTGTCTAACCGCTCTGAAATGTTTTGAGTCCTCCATTGTCAGTTTTAACCAAGCCCTCTGCCGTTGCCCAGACTACGCCCTGGCCTGGCATGGTAAGGGACATGCTCTGGCTAAGTTAAGCCACTATGAGGAGGCGGTCAGTCATTTGCGGCAGGCGGTGCGGCTCAATCCCCGCGATAAAAAGGCCTGGTATAACCTGGGCATGGCTCAAAATAATCTGGGGTACTATAAAGCGGCGATCGCTAGTTTTGACCAAACCCTCACCCTCAACCCCCGGGACCATCGGGCCTACTGTAACCAGGCGGTAGCCCTCTGTGGGTTACAGCGCTACGAAAGCGCCCTACAGGTCTTGCAGCAAGCCCTGCTGCTTAAACCCTCAAGCTACTACATTTGGAATCAGCGGGGCACTGCTCTAATTCAGCTGGGATACTTCTCAGAGGCGATCGCTAGCTTCGATACTTCCTTAGGCTATAAAGCTCATAATCCCAACGCCTGGTACGGCAAAGCTCGGGCCTATGCCATGGGGGAAGATGTAGAGATGACGATCAAAAGCCTCTACCGCACCTTTGTAATCAGCCCCTACACCTATCGGGCCATGGCCCAAATTGACAGCCATTTTGACCCTGTTCGTCACCATCCCCGTTTTCAACATCTGATCCAAGGGCAATCCTAGGTTTGTTGCATAGTCGTGGTAGCGGGTGATGGAGTGAGCTTCGACCTGGGCGCTGGGTCAGGCGGACATGAGTTAGCTTTAGCTAGGCTGAGGATTAGATTCAGATGAAGATCTCCCAGTCTCCTATGCTTAGGAACGCGGATCTTTTAAGCTGTAATTTTTGTAGGTCAGGCATCTTGCCTGGCCGTTGTCAGCTGGGACTGCTATCCCACATTTAGTTCGCGATCCTTAGGGGCTTGCTATCCCTATATTATTCATTGCTGTCTTAGTGTCGGTTCCACCTATGCCATCATCCTGGCTAGTTTCCCTCGGATTAAGTGTCCTGAGTGTGGTCGCGGCCATACCCGTCAGTGCCAGCCCTACCTCCGGTCCAACTCCCCCTGGGGCCCTATTACCCCTGGTCATGGCCCCCCCGACCCCACCCCGGCAACAGACAAAGGAGGACCGATCCAGTCCCGCCATCCTGCAGGGGGTGGT
>JBEIGU010000064.1:0-20590 GCA_040381765.1 Leptolyngbya sp. | reverse complement strand
TCCGTCGTCGGATATGATCGGGGTTGCGAGAATATCGATGATGACTCATTGGGATGGATAAACGGGTTAGAACGTTAACCCTTTCCTACCGCATTTTTCAGCCCTTGACTATTGTACCCTGGCTCTAACTTGCCACCCATCTCCAGAGCTATAGCTTTGGCCATGGTGGATTGATCAGACCCTACCCCGGATTGTTATGCCATCTTCCCCTGCCGTACCCCAGATCCGCGCCGCTAGCCCTGCAGATGGGCCGGCGATTTTCGCCCTCATCCAGGCCCTGGCGGAGTACGAGCAACTCAGCCACCAGGTCACCGGCAGCCTTGAAGACCTGACCCAGGGCCTCTTTGGCGAACGCCCCTACGCCCAGGCGATCGTCGCCGAGGTGGGGGGAAGGACCGTGGCCATGGCCATCTTTTTCTATAATTTCTCCACCTTTTTAATGAAGCCAGGGCTGTACCTGGAGGACTTGTTTGTCTTGCCCGAGTACCGCCGCCAGGGGATTGGCCAGGCCCTACTGACCTACCTGGCGCGGTTGGCTGTGACCGAGGGCTGCGGTCGCCTGGAGTGGAGCGTATTGGACTGGAATACCCCGGCGATTCAGTTCTATCAACAGCTCGGGGCAGAACTCAAACCGGAATGGCAACTCTGTCGGGTGACTGGGGCGGCCCTAGAGGCCTTTGCCCGGCCCTAGGCCTGCAAAGAATTCCCGCAGGCGCTGTTGCAGTGCCGTACCAGCCACCTCGGGCAGGTTGTTGTGATCGACCCCGGCCACCAGCCAAATCGATTTAGGCCCCGGGGTCGCCTGGTAAAGCCGTTCCGTCATGCTGGGGGGGATATCAATATCCGCCAGGCCGTGAATATAGAAGATCGGCAGGCTAAGGTCCTCCACCTTGGTCAGGGAGTCAAACCGCTGGGTGAGTAGGTATCGCACCGGGAACCATCGGTTGTAGCGTGATAGCACCACCATATCCACCATGGAGGTAAAGGAGGCGTCGATGATCAGGGCGGCCAGCCCCGGCACACGCCCCGCCAGGTCAAGGGCGATCGCTCCCCCCAGGGAATGGCCGTAGATCACCAACTGGCCGGGATCAATGCCCCGTTCCTGGTGCAGAAAGCGGTAGACCGCCTGGGCATCTTCGTAGAGGCGGTCTTCACTAGCGAAGGGACCGGAACTAAGGCCGTAGCCACGATAATCGATAGTCAGCACCGAGACCCCCAGCGATCGCAGCAGGGCCGTCCGCCCCAGGTTGGTGGAGATATTACCGGCATTGCCGTGGAGGTAAAGCACGGTGAGGGGGGAGTCGCCCTGCCCCGGTAGCCACCAGCCGTGGATTCGGCCCCCCTCACCCACCGGAATCACCACGGTTTTGTAGGCCAGCCCTAGATCTGCCGGGGTGGTGGTCAGCTCGGCGGAGGGCAGAAAGATCAGTCGCCGTTGACTGGCCCAGAGCCAGCCACAGAGACCCAGGTAAACCAGAGCCGTAACCCCCAGCATACCCAGTAGGGTTTTAACCATGGTCATGTCCTGCGCCTAGCCCAGGTTAGGGTGACGTTGATGCCAGGCGGTGGCCTGTTCGTAGGCGTGGCCCACTTCGAAGAGCAGGTCCTCCCGCAGCACATTGCCAATTAACTGCAGGCCAATCGGTAGGCCCTGCTGATCAAAGCCACAGGGTAGGCTCATGGCCGGTAAGCCGGCCAGGTTGACCGGAATGGTCATCAGGTCCGATAGGTACATACTGAGGGGGTCATCCACCTTTTCCCCCGCTTTAAAGGCGGTGGTGGGGGTGGTGGGGCAGACCAGCACATCCACCTGCTCAAAGGCCCGTTCAAAGTCCTGCTTAATCAGGGTGCGGACCTTTTGGGCCTTTAGGTAGTAGGCATCGTAGTAGCCAGCGGAGAGGGCATAGGTGCCTAGCATGATCCGGCGTTTGACCTCGGGACCAAACCCCTCCGCCCGGGTTTCGGTGTACATGGTCATGAGACTGTCGTTACTGCGACGCACCCCGTACTTGACTCCATCGTAGCGGGCCAGGTTGGAGGAGGCCTCGGAGGGGGCGATGATGTAGTAGGTGGGCAAGCCGTAGGCAAAGCGCGGGCAGGAGATCTCCTGCACCTCCGCCCCCAACTCCCGGAGTTGCTGCAGGGCTTTTTCAATCGCCGATCGCACCGAACTGTCCACCCCCTCCCCAAAGGTTTCGGTAATTACCCCCAGGCGCCGCCCCTTCAGGCTGGTCTTTAAAGCCTGGGTGTAGTCGGGAATGGGCACATCCAGACTGGTGGAGTCGCGGGGGTCGTGACCGGCGATCGCCCCCAGCACCCGGGCAGCATCCTCCACCGTGGGGGTGAGGGGGCCAATTTGATCCAGAGAGGAGGCATAGGCCACCAGACCAAAGCGCGACACCAGGCCATAGGTGGGTTTCAACCCCACCACCCCACAGAGGGCGGCGGGCTGACGAATCGACCCACCGGTATCGGAGCCCAGGGCCACGGCACATTCCGCCGCCGCCACCGCCGCCGCCGATCCCCCGGAGGACCCCCCCGGTACCCGCTGCAGATCCCAGGGGTTGGCGGTGACCTGATAACCAGAATTTTCCGTAGAACTCCCCATGGCGAACTCATCCAGGTTGGTTTTACCCAGGGTGATCGCCCCCGCCCGTTGCAACCGCTGGGTAACCGTCGATTCGTAGGGGGGGACAAAATTGTCTAAGACCCGGGAGGCGCAGGTGGTGCGAATCCCCTGGGTGCAGAGGTTATCCTTCAGCCCGATGGGAATGCCCGCCAGGGGACCCAGGGACTCCCCCCGGGCCAGTTGGGCATCAACCGCCTGGGCCTGGGCCAGGGCTACCTCGGGGGTTACCGTCAGGTAGCTGCGCAACTGGGGCTCCAGGGTGGTGATCCGATCCAGATAGGTCTGGGTAATCTCCACCGCCGATCGGGTTTTGCTGATTAACTGTTGATGCAGTTGGCGGATAACAGACATGGACTTCCTCAGGGGCTGAACAGTGGGGGCAATCTAGCCCAGCTACCAGGGTAGCAGTTAGCGGGGTGAAGGGCCTCCCCAGGCCGGAGGCCTCACGGGAGGGGCGCCTTCAGGGGCAAATCGGCATTAATCGCTTCGATTTCCTGCTGCTCCAGCCCATTCACCTCCAGCAGGTAGCGCTTGAGCAGGGTTTCCAGACGCGGCTGGTAGAAGCGGTGCAGGCTATAGTTGGGGGTGGCGGGAAAGCCCCGGCGTTTCTTATGGCGGCCACCGGCGCCGGGGTCAAACACCTGGATGCCCTGGTCAATGGCCCACTCAATTGGGGCGTAGTAGCAGGCGTTAAAGTGCAGGTGATTGAGCTCCACCTGAGACCCCCAGTAGCGACCGTAGAGGCGATCGCCCTTGGTTAAACAAAAGGACATGCCCACCGGCCGGTCCCGATCCTCCCCGTAGGCGGCAAAAAAGACTAGCCGTTGGCGGTAGTGATGGTGGAGGAGGTGGAAAAAGTCGCGGGTTAAATACTTGCTGCCCCACCAACCAAATTTGTCACAGGTATCGGCGTAGTAGTCGTACATCAAATCACAGAGGGGGCGGCTCAGATCCTCCCCCCGCAGGGGCCGCAGATCCAACCCGGCGGTGGTGAGGGAGCGGCGTTCCCGTTTAATGTTGCGGCGCTGGTTCGCGTTGAACTGGGCCAGGTAGTCGTCAAAGTTTTGAAACCCCTGGTTTTGCCAAATGTAATTATGGTGGAGCCAGGGGCTAAAGCCCATCTGGGTGAGGCGATCGCGCCAGACCGGGTCGACGTAGAGCAGGTGACAACCCGAGATCCCCTGGCCCAAACAGAATCGATCAATCGCCTCCACCATGGTCAGGGTGAGGGCCTCCTGGTCTTCCTCCGGGGCGATCAAAAACTGATAGCCCTCCACCGGCGTCAGGGGGGACATGCCCAGCAGCTTGGGGTAGTAGGCGATGCCCAGGCGGTCCGCCAGATCCGCCCACTGGTGATCAAAGACAAACTCCCCGTAGCTATGGCTTTTCAGGTACAGGGGGGCGGCGGCCACCAGGTTGGTGCCCCGCCAGAGGGTGAGGTGGCAGGGAAGCCAACCGGTGTTGGCGGTGATGCTGCCCGATCGCTCCAGGTTGACCAGCCAGTGCCACTCTAGAAAAGGGGTAGCCAGGGGCTGGGCCAGGGCATCCCAGGCGGCCTCCGGCACCTCTTCCAGACGGTGGCTCCAGGTAAGGGTGAGGGCAGAATCGGCGGTCATGGTGACAGGGGTTGGTTTTCCTTTAGCCTACGGGAATTTTCCCCTGGCGGCCAGGGGTGAAGGGCCATCAACCCCCTAGCCGTTCCGCCAGCTCCAACCAGCGTTCCGTCCCTTGATCAATGGCACTGGTCAGGGCCGCCAGTTGTTCCGAGAGCCGGGTCACTTCTCCATACTCGGGGGCGGGCTGGCCGTAGAGTTGGGCTTCGATGCCCTGTTTCTCCGCCTCCCAGGCCTCAATCTGGGCTTCCAATTGCTCGTATTCCCGCTTTTCTTTAAACGAAAGGGGGCGTGCTTCCGGGGAAACTGGGACAGGTTTAACCTTTTTGCCCGCTGCCCTCGGGGCGGGGTTAGGGGTCTGGTCGGCTGGCTCAGGGGCCGCCCGGCGGTAGTCCAGGTAGAGGGAGTAGTTGCCGGGGTATTGCCGCAACTGGCCCGCCCCCTCGAAGGCAAAAATCGTGTTAACGGTGCGATCCAGGAAGTAGCGATCGTGGGAGACCACGATCACACAGCCGTTAAAGGCCTCCAGGTAATCTTCTAACACCGCCAGGGTTTGGATATCCAGATCGTTAGTCGGCTCATCCAGGATCAGCAGGTTGGGGGCGGCCATCAGCACCTGCAGCAGGAACAGCCGCCGCCGCTCCCCCCCGGAGAGTTTGTGCAGGGGGGCATACTGCTGGTTGGGGGTAAATAGGAAGCGCTCCAGCATTTGGGCGGCGGTGATGACGCTGCCGTCGGCGGTGGTCACCAGCTCGGCGGTTTCCTTCAGGTAGTCAATGGCCCGCTGCTCCGGGTTGGTCTGCAGGTCTTCGGAATGTTGGTCGAAGTAGCCGATGTGGATGGTGGCGCCCATCTCCACCCGCCCCTGGTCCGGGGCTAACCGACCGGTAATGATATCCATCAGGGTGGACTTGCCCACCCCATTGGGGCCAATGATGCCCACCCGGTCCTGGGGGGTAAAGGCGTAGCTAAAATCCTCAAATAGCTGGCGATCGCCGTAACCTTTGCTCACCCCCTCCAGTTCCACCACCTTTTTGCCGATGCGGCGACCCGCCGTGGTGATCGCCACCTGGCCCTGGTCGGCTTTAAAGGACTGGTTCTGCATCACCTCAATCCGATCGATGCGGGCCTTCTGCTTGGTGCTGCGGGCCTTAGCCCCCCGCTGCAGCCACACCAACTCCCGGCGTAGGATGCCCGCCTGTTTGCGCTGACGGCTCTGGTCAGCGGCTTCGGCGGCGGCCTTCTTCTCCAGGTAGTAGGCGTAGTTGCCGGCATAGCTGTAGAGATCCCCCCGGTCAATCTCCAGAATCCGGTTGGTCACCTGGTCAAGGAAATAGCGATCGTGGGTGATCAGCAGTAGGGTGCCGGCAAAACCGCTGAGATAGCTTTGCAACCATTCCACGGTGGTGGCGTCCAGGTGGTTGGTGGGCTCATCCATTAACAGGGCATCGGGGTCCGCCAGCAGGGCGGTGGCGATCGCCACCCGCTTGCGGTAACCACCGGAGAGCTCCTGCACTGGGGCGTCCAGGTCCGTAATCCCCAACTGGGTCAAAACCACCTTGGCGCGGGTTTCTAAGTCCCAGGCCCCAGCCTGGGTGATCTGGTCGGTCAGGTGGGCCAATTGGGCCATCAGGCGGTCGGCGTTAGCGGGGGCCTGGGCCAGGTGGTGGGACAGCGCCTCGTACTGGCGAATCAGGGCCATGGCGGGGCCCGCATCGCGAAACACCTGCTCTAACACCGTGGCATGCTCTTGAAAGTCAGGCTGTTGGGGGAGGTAGACCACCCGGGCGGCGGGGTTGACCCACAGGTCACCCCCATCCCAGGGCTCTAGCCCCGCCAGCATTTTTAGCAAGGTGGATTTGCCGGAGCCATTGGTGCCAATCAGCCCCACCTTCTCCCCGGGCTCCAGGCTAAAGCTGGCCTCCCGGAGAATTTCCTTAATGCCAAAGTCTTTTTGTAGCGATCGCAGGGTGAACAGGGCCATGGGGGAGTGGGGAGTGGGGGGACTTAAAAGCTGACCTGGGTGTCTAGGATAAAGGCATCGGTAAGCTGGGGAGTACCGGCGGTGGTGGCGGGTTGCAGGCGCAGTTGGTGCTGAACCACACAACTGACTAAATTATCCAGGGCGGTATTACCGGTGCCTTCCAGTACCCTGGCCTGGGCAACGCTGCCGTCCGGCTGCACCTGGAGTTGTAGTTTCACCCGGGCGGTTAGACCCGGGCTGGCGATCGCCCCGAAGTTTTCCCACCCACAGGTGGCCAGCCAGGGTTGGAGACTGAGGCTGGTGTTATCCAGCAATCGGGGTGGGGTGTCGGGGAAATCAGTCCCAAAGCTGGCGGCATACAGCCCCATGGGGGAGAGTTGGCCGCCCCCTCCCCGGCTGGGGCCCGGGTTGCCAGAGGGATTGGCAGCAGCGGGAGCAGGTTCTACCGGTGGGGGGGGGACGGCAGGGGCTACCGCCGGAGGGGAGACTGCAGCAGCGGGGGGGGGTTGTTCTACCGGTGGAGGTTGCACCGCCGGGGGGGAAACGACAGGGGCAAGCGATGGGGGAGGGGCTACCGCTGGGGACATCGGCGCGGCCTCCACCGGCGGGGGGGGGTCGACCACCGGAGCGATGGTGGGTGGGGGTGTGGCGGCAGAGGATAGACTGGGGATGGGTGGGGGCAGATTAGCAGCCGGGGCTACCGGAGGTGCAGCAGATTCCCCGGCGGCAGGTGTGTCGGCGGGGGCGGCTATCGCACTAGAGGGGGAGGGCTCTACAGCTTCGGTGCCGGGGGTATCCAACCACAGTTGTACCGGTATGGGGTCTGCCTCTACCGTGGGGGTGGGGGTAATCCTCAGGGGCTGGACCCCCAACCACAGCAGGCCATGCACCACCGTTGAAAGCACCCCGGCTAGGGGCCAAAGCAGGGTGGGGTCGCGGTGGGTTTCAATTCTAGTGACAAAGGCCGAAGCAGTCATGGCATAGTAAATGTAAAACTTTAAATATGAGGGTTTCTCGGTCCGGGGCTAGGGCATCCTGCCTCCTCTTCATGGCCTTACTCACCATGGTATTGAATTAATGACTCACCGTGCCTTCGATTCCGGGGAGATCGGGGTAACCCAGGCGGCGGGCCCTGGGGCCGCCCCCGCCGCAGTTGCCCGGGCGGTGATTCGACCCGCCCGGGGTCAGGATATTCCAGGCATCAGCCATATTCTCGCCAGTAGTTTCTATGACCCAATGGGTTGGGCGGGGTTAGTCTATCCCCTGGTTAAGCTAGGCATTCAAGTCGACCTGCAAAGTCGACTGCAATCCTCTCGGGTGAGCTACATCTGTCTAGCGGCTCTGGTGCCATCCCCCTCAACTGAATTACAACGGGAACCCACCATCGCCGGCACCGTAGAACTGTCTCAGCGCCACCCCTGGCCCTGGCAAACCCTGGAGGCCCCCTACGGCTACGTGGCAAACCTGGCGGTGGGCCATGGCTTTCGGCGCCAGGGGATTGGCCGTGATCTGCTGGCGGTTTGTGAAACCCTGGCCCAGGGCTGGCAGATGGAGCACCTCTATCTCCACGTCATGGAGGATAACCGGCAGGCTCGTCAGCTCTATAGTCGGGCTGGGTTCAGCCTGTTTGAGGCTGAGGTGAATTGGGCCCCCTGGCCAGGGCACCAACCCCGCCGTCTGCTCATGCGCAAGCCCCTAGGGTAGGACTGGAACCTGGCGGATTTGCCCCAACTTTACAGAAACCTTAAGATTTTATCCCAAAAGTTTATTCTGGTTTTAGCTGCAGAAGCCCCCGCGATCGCGACGTTCTGAGTTTAGTGTCCTAAAATAATTTTGCAAGGGTAATAGTTTGTGGCTATGTTCTTTCCCTAATATTAGTACTGCGCATGAGTCGCAATTTAGAGCAAGGTATTCTCAGTCACCCTCTACAACGTCCCTGGTTATCCCAGGGCTTTGGTCCCTCCGCCAATGTTGAAGTAGCCGATGACTTTACTCCTCGCTATCGATCCATCTGTTCCACCCTTTCCCCCGGCGGCTCGATGGCGGAGGATGTAGATGTAATGGCTAAAATTCGGGGCCAGAATCTTTGGACGGTGAATAGTCGCCGTCGTAATGGCTTAATCCTTTATAAGCAGTTTTACACTGAATTTGCGGGCCCGGGGGCCGCCATCGGCGGCAGTTTAGATACAGACTGTCGCAGTGTGATTGCCCTGGGTAGTCTTTCTTTGGTGGCCCCTGAATCGATCGAGGATCAGCAAAAAGCTCTGCGCATTCGACTACAGTGGGTCAGACTCACCCAAAACTTTACCGATAAGCCAGTTGCCCTTGATCGGGCCCGGATGATTCTTGAGCAGTTTAAGAATTACTTCGATCAGAGCATTGTTGATCAGGTGCCGGACGAGGCCTTTGCCCTGCTAGTTGGGGTGCTGCCCCCAACGGTGCGGCGGGCTAGAGCCCTTCTATAGCCCCCTAGCCTGGATGCGACTGAGGGTGCGCTGATTTTCCGCCGGGCTCCCCACAGTAATGCGCAATCCCCCGCCAGTATGGCGAATCAGGGTGCCTTGAGCCTTCAGGTAATCGAACCAATCCGCCAGGGAACTGTGCCCTGGCTGAGGACGGGCGTAGATGAAGTTGGCCACGCTAGGCCAGGGGTGGAGGGGGGTTTGCTCCGCCAGGGTGGTCCAGAGCAGCTGGCGCTGCTGTTGAATGGTGGGTACCACCGCCAGCAACTCCTGGCGGTGGGCCAGGGCTAAATTGGCGGCGGACTGGGCAATGCTGGGTAGGTTGTAGGGGAGTCGGACTTTTTCCAGGGCAGCAATTAAGCCTGGGTGACCAACGCCGTAGCCCACCCGGTAGGCCGCCAGCCGAAAGGCCTTAGAAAAGGTTCTGAGGACCACCCAATTGGGCCGGCTCGCTACCCTAGCTACGGTGGTGTGCTGGCTAAATTCAAAGTAGGCTTCGTCCACCACCACCAGAATCTGCTCCGGGAGTTGCTCTAACCAGTCGAGCTCAGCGGTGGTCAGGCCATTACCGGTGGGGGAGTTGGGGTGCACTACGAAGACGACGCGAATGGGAGGGGCCGCGGCATCGGTAATAGCGGCTTGGGCGGCCTCCAGATCCATGGCGAAGTCTGACTCCCGGCGATCTACCGCCACTACGGGAATGCCCAGGGTGCGGGCTAGAATCGCGTACATGGAGAAGGTGGGGTTAGCCACCAGGATGGCGCCCTCCCCCCCCAAGCAGGTGGCCATCAGCAGGGAACGAATCAGTTCATCGGAGCCGTTACCAACGGTAATGTGGTGGGCGGTAAAGGTCCCGAGTAGCTGGGCTGACTGGTTGACATAATCGGCGATCGCCGCCTTTAACTCCCCGTAGGCGCCATCGGGATAGCGATTAGCAGCGATCTGCTGTTCCACCATCCAGGCTAGTTTTTGCTTGAGTTGGGCAGGTAAGTCGTAGGGAGATTCATTGGTATCTAGCGGATCAACAATCCCCTCTGGCTGATTTGGAACCTGGCCGTCGGATGGGGGGTGAGGGCTATAGGCGGCCAGTTCAAGTAGATCGGCGCGTAGAAAGGACAGGGTCATAGATGATCTAGGGCAAGGATTAATTTATTATAGGGTCCCCATTAATCGCCGATGGTTACCCGATCCCCCACCCTAAGGGTTTTGCCCGCCTGCCCCCGAATATTGCTGTTGACCGCCAGGCGGTAAAGGTGGTTGAACCGAGAGCGGGGTGCCCAGGGGGGTAGGGAGGCGGCCCGTTGACTAACAAAGGTGGCTTGGAAGTCTTGCCTGGGGACACCGGTGTCAGGATTTCGGGTCGGCACAATGCAGCGCTGACAGGGATTAACCCCCTCCAACACCACCTCCCCAATTCTAAAGTGCACCGGTTGGCTATCAGAGCTAAAACATTGATCCTCCCAAAAGGGGGGGACTCCACCGATCTCCAGGTTGGTGCGAAACCGACGACGCAGGTCGGCAAGGCTCAGATCACCGTACCAGGAGGCTACCTGTTCCAGGGTGGCGGTGCTGATCACGGTCGGACCCACCGCTTGGGTATCATCAGGAAAGCCCTGTTGAGGGTTTTCCTGAATAGTAACCGGTTCCTGGAAGTAGGCGGTCAGCCAGGTCTCTAAAGCCTCCTGGTTTGCTTCGAGATCAAAGCGGGTGTCCTCCGATTGACCTGGGTGAGAGCAGTGGACGACCTGGCCCGGTGGTTCGAAGCGACTGCGTAGGCTATGGACAGCGGCATTACGTTTGCCGTTGATGAAGCGATGGTGGCGATCAAACAGGGCATAGCCGCGATCTCCCTGCAGTGCCCCACTGGCCAGGACCGCAACTTGGGTAAGGGATACCCCATCCAGGGACTTAATCGGAAAAATATCAATCCGAGCCAGGTATGCAGACATTGAACGGAGAAATTGCTGAAGGATTTTGCCAATCAAAACCATAGCATCAAGAAATATTAAACCAAGTCCATGTTAAAAACCGTAGTCCTGCCCCTTCACTCCCGTCCTTCCGCCCAAAATTCCTCAGGAGAGGAATTTTGGGTAAAGAAAACTCCAGGTTTCAAGTTAGACAAGGTTTAATTCGCGATCCTTAGTTGAATGGCATAGACAGCATATAGATTTTACAAGATCTTTGCATTCAACCGCCTTTCGATGAAATTTTAACAAAGATGATTAAATATATACGACTAAATACCTAGGATACATTGCTGATAATTTGCAATTTATTTGGGGCTCTGTTAGCTTTATGTGAAGTTTGCCATCTAATACTGATAATCGACATGCGAATTCTAATCGTTGCGGAAACTGTGTCCTTTAAAATGGCGGGCGAGCCCCTCTTGCCCTACGTTTATTTCCAGAAGCTGCGCGATCGAGGCCAGGATATTTGGCTGATCTGTCATGAACGTACTCGATCAGAGCTCCAAGAAGCCTTCCCATCCGAAGCCTTTGAACACATTACTTTTATTCCAGATACTGCTTGGCAACGATTTGTTTTTCATATCTCTAAGTATTGTCGAGGCCGTGGCATTGGCTTTGTTTTGTACGAACTGTCTCGTTGGTCAACTCAGATTCGTGCCAGACCTGAGATAAAACGCTTAGTGCAAGAACTTGACCTACAGTTAGTGTTTCAACCCACACCGATTTCTCCCAAGATGCCTAGCTTTCTATACGGTCTGGGGATACCGGTGGTGATTGGCCCCCTGGCCGGTGGCATGGATTTTCCACCGCATTTTAATTACCTGGAACCACCAGGCAGTTTGGCGTTAGTAAATATAGGTCGGTTGGTGGCAAATCTAATCAATAGGTTGATTCCAGGAAAGTTAGAAGCTCAGGCTCTAATCGTGTCTGACCAACGGACCCACAAAGCCTTACCGAGGGGCTGCCGCGGTCAAATTTATACTGTCAGAGATGGTGCAGTAGACCTTAAACAAGTCAGATATTACCCTAAGTCAACTCGTCAGCCTGAACAACCTCTTCGCTTTGTATTTATGGCTCGTTTTGTTGAACAAAAAGGTATTCGCTTCCTAGTCGAAGCTTTTAGTCTGATTTCACAGAATATTAATGCCTCCCTAGACCTTATTGGTAGCGGAGAGTTGCTAGAAGAAATACAACTTCGGGTAAGACAGCTAGGGTTGGAGGATCGGGTCACGTTCCACGGATGGATGGCGATCGCCGATGCCCAGCGCCTGCTCCAGGAATGTGATATTTTCGTGGTCCCGTCCATTGGCGATCCCGGGAATATTGCTATGCTGGAAGCTATGGCCGTAGGCATGCCAATGATTGTCACCCGCTGGGGCGGCGTGGGAGAAGTTGCCGATGAAACCTGTGCTCTGATGGTTGATCCTACGACTCCGGCAGATTTTATACTAGCTCTGGCAACAGCTATGGAAAATTTAGCCCAATCCCCAGAGCTGCGTCAACAACTTGGCAAGGGTGCCAAGGCCAAAATCAAAAGTTCTTACCTTGATTGGGATTCTAAAGTAGATAGGATTTTGGAGATTTGTGCGGAGACCCTTGAAAGGTCATCAAGTTCTCTCCTTGAGAGTCAGCCGCAGATATCCAAAAAAATAGCGACGGCGCAACTAGAGGGAATGCCAACCCTCATCAAGTTCTAGGCATTTTTTGAGTGGCCTTTGGTCTACAGCGGATTCCACTCGGGTGAAGTGGGATGCCATCACAATTACAGACCTTTGGCCATCAGCCCATCGAAAATTCGGTGGGCCTCTTCTAATTTTGAACAGACTGGTATGGTTAAGGTGTCGCCATCACGATAGAGTAAAACTGCTTCATTAACATCACTGCCAAAGCCCCTGTTGGGCCGATCAATCGGGTTAGCCACAATTGCATCTAAGCCCTTGCCATGTAACTTTTCCAGAGCTGGTTTGAGAATCTCACCGGTTTGGGCAGCAAAGCCAATCACAGTTTGATGGGACTGGCGGCGCTGCACTAGGTCAGCCACAATATCCACAACGGGCTCCAGAGGCATAGGAAAGGGGATTTCTTGCTTAGCCAGTTTGGTAGGAAACTGGATCTGGGGTCTGACATCTGCCACTGCCGCCGCCATGATTACCCAGTTGGCCTCGGGCTGATGAGTGATGAGAGCCTGATGCATGTCCGCAGCACTCGTCACCCCCACCGTTTGTACTTCACCCAATCGCTGTATTAAGGTAGGATGCATGGGCCCATGCACTAGGGTGACCCTGGCTCCGCGGTGATGGGCGGCCAAGGCCAGGGCCACAGCCGTTTTGCCCGTGGCGGGGTTACCAATAAACCGCACTGGGTCCAGGTATTCCTGAGTTCCGCCCCCACTAATCAGCAACGATTTACCCATGAGATCCCGTCGGCCCTGGGTGCGCAGTAGGGAGTTTAGATAGGGCAGAATATCCTCCGGTTCCGCCATGCGGCCCGTTCCCTGGCGATCGCAGGCCAACACCCCATCACCAGGACCCACACTATGGTACCGGGGATCCTCCAGCAGGGTCCGCCAATTACGCTGCACCGCCGACTGTTGCCACATATCAGTGTTCATGGCAGGGGCTAGCAGGACGGGGCAGGTGGAAGCTAGCACCGTATTGGTCAGTAGATTATCGGCTAAACCATGGGCTAACTTAGCCAGGGAATGGGCACTGAGGGGAGCAATCAGCAGCACCTCCGCCCATTCCCCCAGCTCAATGTGGAGGGGGCGTCCCTGGCTAGCCTGCCAGAAATCCTGATCCGTATAGGCTCGCTGGCGGGATAGACAGGCGACGGTCAGGGGTGTGATAAAAGCCTGGGCCGAGCCAGTCAGGACTCCTCGCACCTGCATACCCGCCCTGGCCAGGTCGGAGATGACTACTCCCACCTTATAGGCGGCGATGCCACCAGTGATCCCAATTAAAACCCGACCTGGCTCAGACACCTCTGCCTCGCTCCTATTAAGCTGCGACCTCCCCTATTTTAGGTGGACCTGTCCCTTCAGCTATAGCCCTAGTCCCTGGTAACCAGGCGGAAGCGAGGCTTTCTACCTTGTTAGTCGTTAGTCCCAGCTTTAATAAAGCCCTTCTGTGTAGACGGGGCGATAGTTTCCCTAGCTTCTAAACTCTGGCCCCTAACAGCTCAGGCCCGGTGGTTAGATCTAGAGATCTAAACCAAGACGCTCTTAGGATTCATCAAAGGGTTCTAAATCCAGCAGGTAAAGATAGGGCTCTGCCAATTCTGGCCGCTGAAAGGCCAGTGCCCTGAGCAGGTGCCAGTCCTGTAACCCCTGAAAGGCATTGTCGTAGGCGTCGGATTCCAACCGATGGGCTAGATCCGCCACGTTATCTGGCGTCATTTCCGAGACCATTTCTGGTGAAACATGTACGCTTAGCATTTTGCCCTTCCCCCTTGGCGATGCCCCCTGCCAGGCTGGCAGCCGACAATCAACCCTAACGCTCACCCCTCTAGGATAGGACCTAAAGCCCCAGCCCCGTTAGCTCCGCCTCAAATCTTCGCAAAATTGACAAACCAGAGCGATTACCTCCGGTGAAACTTCATGCCCCATGGCCAACTCGTGGAAGTGGATGGGTTGGCCCTGCTGCTCTAGTTGGGCGCGAGCGGCATAGGCGGCCTGAATCGGCACCACCAGGTCAAAGCTGCCATGCACTATGGTGAGGGGGCGAGGGCTGACCGGGGTTGAGACCGGTCCGTGCAGGTAGCCACTCAGACTAATCTGGCCCGCTAGGGGCAATTGCCAGCCCACATCCAGGGTCATCGCTCCCCCCTGGGAGAAACCGGCCAGTACGGTCCGCTCCAGGGGGATGGAACTGGGGGCGGCGATCGCCTGTAACCATTCTGCTAGGGCCCGGCGGCTGGCCTGCAGGTCAGACTGTTGGTCAAAATTATGGGGTTGGCGAAAGTCATAACCCGACGGAAAGTTGTACCACATCCGCCCTTCTGGCACCTGGGGATGGAGCCACGGGGCCTCCGGGAACACCAGCCTAAACCCCGGTAGCCGCAGGTAGGGGGCCAGGTTGCCCAGATCCGCTGCGTTCGCCCCCCAGCCATGCAAGGCCACCAGGCGCCAATCAGCGGTTCCCTCGGGGGGGTCATAGGTGAGGGTGTCTAGGGTCACAGGATTTTCAACCAGTTGGGGTTGGCAGGAAACTAGCCTCTAGGTCCGGAGTCGGCGAGGAGCCCTCAGAGCCCTTGGCTTTTCAAACAGCCTCTTAGTTTAGTCCTAATCGGTCTCAGGATCACATCACCTGGACCATCAGATGGTCTGCCACCAGGGCCTCAACCCCCTCTGGCGGCAGGGGGTGGGAAAAGAGGTAGCCCTGACCTGACTCGCAGCGCAGGGCCTTAAGTTGGGCGTAATGGCGTTGGGTTTCTACCCCCTCGGCCACCACGTCCAGCCCCAGATTCCAGGCTAAGCGTACAACCGACTGCAAAATCTCCAGTTTCTCAAAGTCCTGATCGGCATTTTCAATAAAGGAGCGATCGATCTTCAAGCAATCAAAGGGAAAGCGGTGCAGATAGCTGAGGGAGGAGTAGCCGGTACCAAAGTCGTCCACCGCTAAGCTAATGCCCATGGCCCGCAGCTGTTCCAAAATGGCCACAATTGACTCGGAGTGATGAATTAGGACCCCCTCGGTAATTTCTAGCTTGAGGCGGTGGGGGGAAAACCGGGTTCTGACCAAAATATCCTGTACCTTCTCCACCAGATTTTGTTGGGAGAACTGTTTGCTGGACATATTGACACTCATGGTCAGGTTGGCCATGGTGGGATACAACTCACTCCAGGTTTGCATTTGCCGACAGGCCTCCTCCAACACCCACCAGCCCAGGGGAATAATCAAGCCCGTAGCCTCGGCGGTGGCGATAAATTCCCCTGGCATCAGCAGACCCCGCTCTGGATGCTGCCAGCGCACCAGCGCCTCAAAGCCAATAATCGCCTGGGTGCTGAGGGTAACAATGGGTTGGTAGTATAGTCGCAGTTCCTGGCGATCCAGGGCCTGGCGCAGAGCCATTTCCGACTGTAACCGTTGATGGCGCTGATTTTGCAGAGAACTATCAAAGATGTGCCAGTGGCGGTCCGGCAGATCCTTAATTTGGTACATCGCCGCATCGGCATCCCGCAGCCAGTCCTCCGCCTGCTGATACTGGTCTGACCCCAGGGCAATGCCAATACTGGCATCGATATAGACCTCGTACTGCTGCAGATAAAAGGGTTGAATGATGGCATTGCGCAATTGTTCCGCCAGGGCGATCGCCACCGTCGGGTTGGGAACATGTTCCAGTAGCACCGCAAACTCGTCTCCGCCCAGACGGGCTACGGTATGGTGCTGCGACAGGTGGTCCTGTAATCGCTGACCTAGCTGGGCCAGGAGTTCATTGCCAACCCGGTGGCCGAGGCTATCGTTAACCTCCTTAAAGCGATCCAGGTCCATAAATAACAGGGCCATGCAGTCGGTCCGTCGATCCTGATCCAGCACATCGTTAACCCGATCCATAAAGAAGGTGCGATTGGGTAGGTTGGTGAGTTCATCCTGGAGAGCCTGGCGCTGTAGGGTGATCTCCCTTTGTTTACGCAGGGAAATATTCCGGACCGACAGGATACCCGCCGCCTCCCCTCCATCGGTACAGGGACCGCCGCTCAGGGCCACCCAGAGGGGATGGGCAGCGGTTCCGGTCTGGGTTAAAATCACCTCTTCATTTTCCAGCAAGTCCCCCCTGAGGATCCGCTGCAGAGGCAGCTGTTCCTCCCCTAGGGGACAACCATGGCGGTCCAGGACACGGAGATCTGAGTCTTCTCTGACCTGCCATAGACTGTCCAGGTGATCCTCTAAAAGACCTAGGGCGACTTGATTACAGAGCAGGGGTTGCCCCCGACGATCCACCACTATGATGGCATCGGGTAAACCATCCAGGATGGTAAGACTGATCGAACTGGGCCGGGGGACAGGGCTGTACATGGGGACGGGACAACTCAGGAAGGGAGCGGCAGCTAGGCTGGGCGGAGGGCACCGATCATCAGTCCGCCCGGAAATCCTAGAACCTAAACCCAAATCCTAAGGCAGAATCTGGGGCTAAATCTAGAGTTCCCAGGCGTGAGGTTAGGTTTTCCTAGTAACGCGACATCGCTGTAGCCGACGGAAGCGAGGCAAAATACCTAACCCGGTACCTTCACTAATTAACGACATTCTAAGTGGTTTGGCCAAAACTATAATTCAGATGGAGTTTGGTGACCCATGCTGGGCAATCACACCCTACACTTAACTTGGTGCATGTACCCGCTGCATAGGTCGCTAAAGTAACAGGGTTAACCTGGCGGATGGTGAGCAGGCGGTTTCTAGCGGCGATGGCCGCTGTCCATCAACCCAAAACCACTGTTTTAAGCGGTATGGAGCACACATTACTAGGGGGGCGCTACCAGGTAATCCGACGGCTCGGCTCAGGCGGGTTTAGTCGGACCTTTCTGGTGTGTGATCTGCACCTGCCCAACCATCCGAAATGTGTGATTAAACAACTGAAGGTGCAGGATAAGGACACGGGCACCCTGGATATGGCCCGTCGCATGTTTGACACCGAGGCTCGAGTTTTATATCAGTTGGGTAGTCATCCCCAAATCCCCACCCTGCTGGCCCACTTTGAGGAAAATCAGGAGTTTTATCTGGCCCAGGAATACATTGAGGGCAGCCGGTTGAATAGCCAGGTGGAGGAGGGTAAGCCTTGGTCAGAAACCCGGGTAGTACTTTTGCTCCAGGAAATTTTGGAAATCCTGGCCTTCGTCCACCGCCAGCAGGTAATTCATCGGGATGTGAAACCATCTAACCTGATTCGCCGCCATCGGGACGGCAAGATTGTGTTGATTGACTTTGGGGCGGTCAAACAGGTCACCTCTTCTCCCCTGGTGGATGCGGAAACCGGTGCCACTAACCTAACCGTGGCCATTGGCACCCATGGTTATATGCCCAATGAGCAGTATGCGGGTAAACCCCGTTTCAGTAGTGATGTTTACGCTGTGGGTATGCTCGGGATTCGGGCCCTTACTGGTATCCATCCTCAAAAACTGGAGGAGGATCCGATCAGCTGTGAGCTAGCCTGGCACGGGCATGCCAACTCCGTCTCCTCAGCCTTGACGGAGGTGCTGGACACCATGGTGCGTTACGACTTTCGCGATCGCTACCCCACCGCCCAGGAGGCCTTAGAAGCTCTGCAGCTCCTACCAACTCCCCTGAGTGGTGGGATTACCAGTCAATTGTACCAAGCCTGGCAAAAAGGTACTGGGGGTCTGGTGCCTAGCCCCCAATCGACACCAGGAGAGGCGGTCTTGGTACCGGCGGAGACCTCGGAAATCACTGCTATCGCTGAGGATCAAGAAGCCACCTCCCTCTTCCCCATGGACCTGGTTTATACCAGTGACGGTAACGGTGCCATGGTACCGGTGGCGACTCCACCACCACCACTGGTGAAGCAGCTTCCCCCCCGTTTACGTCGAATTCGCCATAAACGCTGGCTGGGGGTAGGGCTGTTGGGGATGTTAGCCGTGACCGCAGCCCTCTGGCGGAGTGGTTTCACCGTTGTCTTTGAGCCCAGCCGCCGGGGTGTTAGTCCCTTCTTGCCCGCTCCCATTCCCACCCTGGCCACCGATCTGGGTTTACTGTTACCTCCTAAGGAGAAGGCCGCTTACCTGGTGGATCGAGGCAACCAGTTAATGACCAATGGTCGCTATCCCGAGGCTCTGGCTATCTACGATGAAGCTATTGATACCCAGGCTGGCCATGCTCCAGCTTACCTGGGACGATGCCGGGCCCTGATTGGGTTGAAACGACCCAGTGAAGCGATCGCCGCCTGTGATGATGCCCTCGCCTACCGTAGCTATTACCCCGAAGCCACCCGCAGTAAGGGCAACGCGGAGGAACAGCAGGGAAAACTACTGGCGGCTTTGGGGCTTTACGAAGAAACGAACCGTCTCATGCCAGCTTTGGCCCTAGCCTGGTTAGATCGAGGACGGGTGTTACAAAAGTTGGGGCGATCGGCGGAGGCCTTAACCGCCTTAGATCAAGCCATTGCCCTGAATCGGGAATCGGCGGAGGCCTGGACCATTCGGGGGGAAGCGGCTTGGACCCTGGAACGCTATGACCAGGCGATTATTGCCTTCGACAAAGCTTTGCAAGTTAATCCTAACCACGAGCCAGCTCGCCTGCTGCGGCAACAAGCCCGCCAGACCCTGGGTCGCTGATCCCCCCTACAGCACCCTTACCCTGACCTCGGTGGCCAGTTGAGACTCAACTCGTCCCCCCTCCACCGTGGTACCCGAGACCGGCGCCGTATGGCGGGGGAAGGGGCTGGCCACCAGGGCAATATGGCGATCGCTAACCGCCAGCCCATGGGTGGGATCAAACCCTCGCCAGCCCCCACCAGGGATGTATACCTCAGCCCAGGCGTGCAGGTCCCGATCAGCGATAGCGCTATCCCCCTCCTCGTAGCCACTGACAAAGCGAGCCGCCAATCCCGCTGCTCGACAAGTCGCCATGAACAATACGGTCAAGTCACGGCAACTGCCGGTTTTCCTGGCCCAGGTTACCCCTGGCGGCCAAGGGTAACCGGTGGGCCGGTTGATGTACTCACAGCTTTCGTAAATGCGCTGGTTGAGGGTGGTGAGGAACCACCCCACATTCCCCTCTACCCCATGGATAATCTCCTGAGCCAGATCAATTACTGGCGGTGAAACAACACTGGTGGTAGGTGGGTGAAGATGGGCATGAAGACTAGCAGCCAGGGTAGCCGGATAATCGATCGGCAAGGTGACTGCCCAGGGCTCGGCCAAATAATCAAAGGGGTTGTGGCGGTAGGTGACCACCTCCGACTCAGCCTGGATGCGAAGATGGGCGGTGGGCTGCGGGGCAAACCAAAGCTGCAGGGTCAGATTACCATCGGTCTCCACCAGTTGGGTCTGTCCCAGGGGGCGTGGATCCACCTCTAACTCAAACTTCTCGACCTGTTGGCTGCCATCACTGCGAGGACGCAGGCGCAGGGTATGGGCCTGTAGGGTAACGGGCTGTTGGTAGGTGTAGTGGGTATGGTGATGGATTTGATAGCGCATTGACGGGTAGGGCTAAGCTCCTGCTGGCGAACTGAGAGGGGACCTGGGCCCTAGCCTGGGAGTGGGCCGTAGGGGAGAGATACCTGGAGGGCCACCGCCATCCAATTCAACTCTTGTAGCAAATAGTTAACTAACGTACAGAATTATATCCGGATCCATGGAATTGTTTGCTCAGGAAAGAATTATCTGCCTTGGTGCCTGAGTAGAGTCGATGAACTTTCGATGAAACCTAACCAGGGATCACTGGTTTAGTCATAGCATTTGAAGATTAAGCATTTATAAAATAATGTTGCACTGTCTATATTCGCCCTCCATAATAGAAAAGAGAAGCCTGCTCATTAATTTTCGAGTCAACTATAAATTGCCTCCTTAATGAGTATATTTCTCATAAAAATTTACCCTAGACTAGCAGGTTGCTTTGATCTATTTTAGAGAAAAACTTGATTCGCTGGTCCGGGTGGAGAGGTATGACTTAATCCATCTTATCTGTAGATTAAATATGGTTTTATATCAAATTTCTTCTCGTTGATTGATTGCTTTCGAGTTTTGTCTTCCCTAAATTAGCCCTTACTTGTCTCTATTTTTAATTGACAATTTTTCTAGTGTCGACAAACTATAAATTTTACTATCCAAAAACCTGCCGGAGTAGCCAGGGTAATCGCATCTAATTTGGTATAGACAAAAACAGACATATCCAAATCCATATGGATCAAGAGCTTGAAAATGCCCAAATTCAGAAAAAATTAGACTTAGATCCACAGGAGGCTACAAAAGACAGTATTCTGTG
>JBEIGU010000063.1:0-20876 GCA_040381765.1 Leptolyngbya sp. | reverse complement strand
TACTGGCCCGGAGAGTCCCCTTTTTTTGTGCGATTCGCTACGGTTTTTGGCCTCGTTACTCAAGTCGTCGCCAACACTGGGACGTTGATACTGAGCGTCTGTTGCAGTTGACTCATCGGGGGCCAAGTCACTGCCTACTGGCAAGCCTCATGAATAATGCAGGTTAAACCTCGTCTAATTTGAAACCTGGAATTTTCCCCACCCTAAAGTTCACTCCCCTCAGGAGGGGGACTTTGAAGGGTTTTTTCGACTCCCCACTCTGCGGGTGGTAAGCAACGTCCTGGGTGGACTGAAAAAACTCTCAACGCTGGCGGCTAGAAGCCGCGCCTAGACAGGCAAAACCCGCTGTCAGGCCCTGTATCTGGCCATCACCAAGGGCTGGATCTGAGCCGCTGATCCTATCGTTTTAGCCAGGATGACCGGGGCAAACCTGGGGATTTGGCCCCTGGCGATCGCCCCCCCTGGCCAGAGGGACAGGGCTCGACTTTCCGTAGCGGCAAATACAACTATCCCCCTGACCAGCCCCTACCATGGTCCTAGGTATTCATACCCGCCCCCCGCCAGCCCTGGCCGGTTCCCCTTAGCCATCGGTGATACCCCTACCTATGAAAGATCATTATGGAGTTGCGATCGTGGGAGGAGGACAGGCGGGGCTATCCATGGGCTACTGCCTGAAGGAAAAGGGCATTGACCACGTCATTTTTGAAAAAGCCTCCATCGGCTACGAGTGGCGGGAACGGCGCTGGGATTCCTTCTGCCTGGTCACCCCCAACTGGCAATGTCAGCTACCCGGCTTCCCCTACGCCGGGGCCGACCCCCAGGGGTTCATGGCTAAAGATGAGATTGTGCAGTACCTGGAGGCCTACGCCGCCCTGATTAACCCCCCCCTCTACACCGGGGTGACGGTGTTAAGGGTGCGCCCCCGGGGGGAGGAGGGGGGCTTTGCGATCGCCACCACCCTGGGAGATTTTACGGCGGATCAGGTGGTGATCGCCGTGGGCGGTTATCACATCCCCAGGGTGCCCAGGATGGCAGAACGCCTGCCCAGTTCTATTCTGCAAATGCACTCCTCCCAATACAAGAACCCCCAGTCCCTCCCGGCGGGGGAGGTGCTGGTGGTCGGCACCGGCCAATCCGGCTGTCAGATTGCCGAGGATCTGCACCTGCAGGGGCGTCAGGTGCACCTCTGCGTGGGCGGTGCCCCCCGATCGCCCCGCCGCTATCGGGGCCGGGATGCGGTGGACTGGCTCGATCAGATGGGCTACTACGACCTCTCCATTGCCGATCATCCCCAAAAGGCAAAGGCCAGAACCAACACCAACCACTACCTGACCGGACGGGATGGGGGTCGGGAAATTAACCTGCGACAGTTTGCCCTGGAGGGCATGAAACTCTACGGCAAACTAGAGGACATCCAGGGCCCCCTGCTGAGGTTTCAGCCCAACCTCAGGGTAAATCTAGACCGGGCCGATGCGGTGGCGGAAAACATTAAGAAAACCATCGATGCCTTCATCGCCAAACAGGGCATTGAAGCCCCCCTAGAACCCCCCTATCAACCGGTGTGGGAGCCCGAGGCAGAACCCTTAAGCCTGGACTATGGGCAGGCGAACATTGGCACCGTGATCTGGTCGGTCGGCTATCAATCGGACTTTAGCTGGGTGGAGGTGCCGGTGTTTGACGGCAAGGGGTACCCCGGCCACGATCGGGGGGTCACCGCTGTGCCGGGGCTCTATTTCCTGGGGCTACCCTGGCTCCATACCTGGGGCTCAGGGCGCTTTTCTGGCATTGCCCGGGACGCCAATTATCTGGCGGATTACATTGTGGCCCGCAAGAAGATCGTACCCACCAACGACTGGAGCGTGGTGAATGAGTTTTTGCTGGGGTCCTGAAGCCTTCCACCTAATTGGCCCCCTGGCTAAATCGCCAGGGATACCGGTCAGCCCCGCCTGCCCTGATCACCAGCCTCCAGGGTTTCCCAGGGGGTTTTGTAGTGAGAAATACAAAAACCCGTCCCCACCCCCCTTAATCTGACGGCATAGATTTCTTTACCCGTCCAGGAGCGTCAACGCCACCATGCCAGAAGTTACCACCCCCGCTCACCAGCCCGGTGATTTCTTTGTCGACTACGAAGAGAAGGTTTTCCCCGATGTCAAGGCGGAACCGGGGGAAAAGGCCCTGGTCACCTTCCACACCGTCGCCTTTGAGGGCTCCATTGGTTTGGTGAATATGCTCCAGGCCCTGCGGCTCCTGCGCAAAGGCTTTGAAACCTCGGTGTTGCTCTATGGTCCTGGGGTCACCCTGGGGGTGCAACGGGGCTTCCCTAAGCTGGGGGATGCGGCTTTTCCGGGACACCAGAATTTCAATGATCAGCTCACCAAGTTTATGGGGGAGGGCGGCAAGGTCTACGCGTGCCGGTTTGCCCTGCAGGCCCTCTACGGCCATGGGGAACCCTCCCTGATTCCCGGTATTCGTCCCATTAACCCCCTGGATGTGTTGGATTTGATCCTGATCCATCGCAAGGACAACGCCTTCATTCTCGATACCTGGACGGTCTAGACGCCGTGGATGACTCGCGCACAGTTCGAGCGGCGGCGGTGCAACTCAGCCCGGTGCTGTTTAGTCGGGATGGCACCACGGAAAAGGTGTTGGCGGCGATCGCCACCGCCGCCCGGGAGGGTGTCCAACTGCTGGTTTTTCCGGAAACCTGCATCCCCTACTACCCCTACTTCTCCTTTGTCCAGCCCCCGGTGCTGATCGGTAAGGAACACCTGCGGCTCTACGAACAAGCCGTGGTGGTTCCTGGCCCGGTGACCGAGGCGGTCAGTCAGGCGGCCCGCCACCACACTATGGTGATTGTGCTGGGGGTCAACGAGCGCGACCATGGTTCCCTCTACAACACCCAGTTGATTTTTGATGCCGACGGTACCCTGGTGCTGAAGCGGCGCAAAATCACCCCCACCTACCACGAACGCATGGTGTGGGGCCAGGGGGATGGATCGGGCTTGAGGGTGGTGGATACCGCCGTCGGTAGGGTGGGGGCCCTGGCCTGCTGGGAACATTACAATCCCCTGGCCCGCTTTGCCCTGATGGCCCAGCACGAACAGATTCAATGCGCCCAGTTTCCCGGTTCCATGGTGGGGCAGATCTTTGCCGACCAGATTGAGGTGACGATTCGCCACCACGCCCTGGAGGCGGGCTGCTTTGTGGTCAATGCCACCGGCTGGCTATCCGCCGAGCAGGTGGCCCAGATCACCCCCGATGAGGGCTTGCAGAGGGCCCTGAGGGGGGGCTGCTACACCGCCATTATTAGCCCCGAGGGGGTACCCCTGGCGACTCCGGTGACGGAGGGGGAGGGCATGGCCATCGCCGATCTGGATTTTGCCCTGATTACCAAACGCAAGCGCATGATGGATGCCGTTGGCCATTATGCCCGTCCAGATTTGCTGCAACTGCAACTTAACCCTCGCTCTTGGTCGGTGGTGGGTGGGGGAAGCCCTACCGACCCAGCCGATGCCCCGATTTGTGAAACCCTCAGTATGGACAATGGTCACCCCCATGAACACGCAGGAACTGATTACCGCCCTCCAGTCCCAGGGGTTGAGGCTGGCGCCCCAGGCGACCGGGGCGGCGGGCCGTAGGGGCGGGGCGGGGCCATCGGATCATCGGGCCGTCACCATCGCCGGCACCACCGTAATGGTGCCGATCTACACGGGGACAGCGGCTGGCTCCCCCTACAGTGCCCGCCTGGCCCCAGAACCAGGCCAGGCCACCCTCTACCAGGGGGACCGGGCCATTGCCCCGATCGCCTTTCCCCAGGCCCCCCGGTTCTACGGCCTGGAGACCGCCGACGGCATTCCCTACTGGAAAATTGCCCTACTCCACAGCCGGGATGTGCTGGCTACCACGGTGCTGCAAACCTGTAGGCGCTACCGGGATGAGGCTAGCCGCTGTCAGTTTTGCGCCCTGGAGCAATCCCTGGAGGCCGATCGCACCATTGCCCGCAAAACCCCGGCCCAACTGGCGGAGGTGGCGGCGGCGGCGGTGCGGCTAGACGGGGTGCAACAGATGGTGATGACCAGCGGTACCCCCGCCACCCCCGATCGCGGTGCCGCCTACCTGGCGGAATGCGCCAGGGCGGTGAAGCAACGGGTGGCCCTACCGATCCAGGTGCAGTGCGAACCCCCGGAGGACTTCGCCTGGTTCGAGCGCCTGCGGGACGCCGGGGTGGATAGCCTGGGGATGCACCTGGAGGCCATCACCCCCGCCGTTCGGGCCCAGATCATGCCCGGCAAGGCGGAGGTGCCGGTGGAATTTTACTTCCAGGCCTTTGAGGCGGCGGTGCCGATATTTGGCTGGGGCCAGGTCAGCACCTATCTGCTGGCGGGATTGGGGGATAGCCTGGAGGCCCTGGTGGCCGGCTGCGATCGCCTGATTCGGCTGGGGGTCTATCCCTTTGTGGTGCCCTTTGTGCCGATTACCGGCACCCCCCTGCAGGATCACCCCGCCCCCGCCAGCGACTTTATGGTTACCCTCTACCAGCAGGTGGGGGCGCTGCTGCACCAGGCGGGCATGCACTCCGCCCAGATTAAGGCGGGCTGCGCCAAGTGTGGGGCCTGTTCGGCCCTCTCCACCTTTGAGGGCTGAGGCCAGAAATTTTCGCTTTAAAGGTAGTGTCCATGGCAAACCCTTCCTATGGTTTTAAGCTGGCCACCTCCGTTGACGAGGTGAAGGGCTATTTCGACCTGCGGCAGCGGATCTTTTGCCAGGAGCAAGGCCTGTTTGACCATAGCGATGGGGATGAGACCGATCAGAGGGCCTACCCGATCATTGCCCTGGAACTCCATAGCGGTAAAATTGTCGGGGTTGTGCGGATCTACGAAGCAGAACCCGGGCTGTGGTACGGGGGGCGCCTGGGCACCCACCCCGACTATCGCAGGGGCTGGCAAATTGGCAAGGGGTTGATCGAGAAGGCCGTCACCACCGCCCACGGTTGGGGCTGTCAGCGGTTTCTGGCCACGGTGCAACTGCAAAATGTACGGTTCTTCCAACGGTTGCACTGGACCTCCCTGGAGCAGATTATCCTCTGCGATCGCCCCCACCACCTGATGGTAGCCGATCTGCATCACTATCCAGCCGGCCATGAACCACGCCCCCCCCAGCACCATTCCCAAGCCTCCTAGGCGGCCATGTTAGAGGCGCTGGTGACGGAACTGCGGCAATCCCTGGGCATCCTGCACAAGCAGGATATCCAGGCGGTGGCCCGGTTTTTAGGCCCCCAGGCCACCGGGGCAACTGGGGAAATTGGGTTGGGGGACGATTGTGCTGCCATCGCCGATGGGGAGGGCTACCTGTTACTGGCCGCCGAAGGCATCATGCCGGCCTTCCTGGAGGCAGACCCCTGGTTTGCCGGTTGGTCGGCGGTGATGGTCAATGTCAGTGACATCTACGCCATGGGGGGCAGGCCCATCGCCGTGGTGGATACCCTGTGGAGCCGCTCCGCAGACCTCAGCCAGCCCCTTTTGGCGGGTATGCAGGCGGCAGCCCAGGCCTACCAGGTGCCGATCGTGGGGGGGCACACCAACGGCCACAGCCCCTACAACGCCCTCTCAGTGGCGATTTTAGGCCGGGCCCGGCAGTTGATCACCAGTTTTGGGGCCCAGCCCGGCGATCGCCTGCTGGCCGCCCTTGACCTGCGGGGCCAGGCCCACCCCACCTACCCCTTCTGGAATGCCGCCACCACGGCGCCCCCCGATCGGCTGCGGGGGGACCTGGCCATCCTGCCGGAACTGGCGGAGGCGGACCTCTGTAGGGCGGGCAAGGACATTAGTATGGGAGGCCTGCTGGGCACCACCCTGATGCTGATGGAGACCGCCGGCTGTGGCGCCCTTCTGCATCTGGATCGGCTGCCGCTACCCGAGTCGGTACCCCTGGCCCGCTGGCTGGTCAGCTTTCCCAGCTACGGTTTTCTGCTCAGCGTCCGCCCCGATCGGGTGGCCAGGGTGCAACAACGGTTTGGCGATCGCCAGCTTGCCTGTGTGGACCTTGGGGAAATCCAGCCCACCCGCCAATTAATCCTGGAGTTGGGGGGGGAACGGCAAGGGTTTTGGGACCTGGCTGACCAGCCCCTCACCGGCTTCACCCCTACCTGACCATGGCGGAGCGATCGGGCCTGCGCATTGCCCTGTTGACCTACTCCACCAAGCCCAGGGGCAGTGTGCTGCATACCCTGGAGCTGGCCACCGCCCTCCAGGGTTTGGGCCACTCGGTGACCGTCTACGCCCTGGACAAGGAGGGTAGCGGTTTCGACTATCCCCTGCGCTGCTCTGTCTACCTGATTCCGGCCCAACCCGTTGCTGGCGGCATGGATGCCCTGATTCAGCAACGCATTCAGGAGTTCGTCGAGTTTTTGAGTCCCGACCATCTCCGCCACCAGGGCTACGATTATTACCACGCCCAGGACTGCATCGGCGCCAACGCCCTGCTCACCCTCAGGGAGAGGGGGCAGATTCCCCACGTTATTCGCACCGTGCACCATGTGGAAGCCTTCACCAGTGCCTATCTGCAGGTCTGTCAAGACCGCTCCATTCAGGCACCCAATCTGTGCCTGAGTGTCAGTGCCGCCAGTCAGGGGGAGGTGTGGCAACACTACGGCCGCCCCGCCCCCCGGGTGATTAATGGCCTGAATGGCGATCGCTTCTCCCCCCTCCCCGATGGCACCGAGTCGGCCATCAAGCAGCAGTTGGGCCTCACCGGCCAGCCGGTCTATTTAACCCTGGGGGGGATTGAACCCAGAAAGAACTCCCTCACCCTGTTGCGGGCCTTCGCCAGGGTGCTCAGCCATTGCCCCCGGGCCCAACTGGTGATGGCCGGGGGGGCCACCCTGTTTGATTACCAGAGCTATCGCGATCAGTTTTTTGCCCTGGCGGATGATCTAGGCATTACCCCGGGTGGATCGCTGCTCCTGCCCGGGGTGATTGCCGACGCTCAGCTACCGGGGCTATACCGCAGCGCCGACGCCTTTGTCTTCCCCTCCCGCCAGGAGGGCTGGGGCCTGGTGGTGCTGGAGGCGATCGCCTCCGGCTTGCCGGTGTTGACCAGCCGCCAGCCCCCCTTTACCGAGTTTCTCCGACCTGACCAGGCCCTGCTGATCAATCCTGAGGATGCAGCGGCGATCGCCCAGGGGATGCTCCAGATCCTCCAACCACAAACCGCCCGGGCCCTAGTGGAGGCCAGCCGCTCGATTCTGCCCCACTACAGCTGGGTAACATCGGCTAAAATGCACCTTGACCATTATCGCCAGCTGCTCTAGCCCCCAGCCCATGCCCGAAATTCGTTTCCAAATCCAATGGCCCGACGGCTCCAGGGAAACCTGCTACTCTCCCTCCCTGGTGGTGAAAGACTACTTTATCGCCCCCCAGGCCTATGCCCTGGAGGACTTTGTGCAGCGGTCTCGCACCGCCCTGCAGATCGCCAGCGATCGGGTGCAGGCCAAGTATGGCATGCCCTGCGGTTTAGCCCTGGGGCAACTGCAAAGCATTGAGACCAAAGCCACCCAGTACCAGGACTGGCCCCAACCCCAGGTGCAGGTTTTAGGCTTCCTTTAGCCAGATTCTCGGGTGCTGGCAGCGGTGCAAACGTCTGGCCTTTTGCACTGGTTTACGCGGAGCTAGGTCAGCGATCGCCCTGGTGGATGGCTGCTGACCGCTTCTGGCCAGAGTCCGCTTGAAAGGACTTTTCTAACCGCATCACCTGCTTAGCCCTCAGGGAAAGAGCCGTGGTATCCAGGTTGGGCCCTGGGCTTAAACCGCACCTCCTGTTGGGGCAGGGCGATGCTCACTCCGGCCTGGTGAAAGGCTTGATGCAGCCGCAGTTGGAACTCCCGGGTGATGGGCAACTGCTGGCCGGGTTGGGTTTGGGTGCGTAGCCTCAGTAAAATGCCGTGGGGCTGAAACTGCTCCACCGCCAGAATATCCGGTTCGCCGATCAACTGTGCTTGCCAGGCCGGGTCCGCTTGCAGGCTCTGCAGTACCTCCCCCATCACCACCAGGGCCCGCTGCAGGTCGGTGCCATGGTCCACCAGTACGGTGAAATCCATCCGAGACCAATCCTTAGAGCGGTTGGCTACGGTGGTGATGTCCCCATTGCGCAGGGTGATCAGCTCCCCGGCTGAGCTGCGGATTTGGGTGATCATTAGACCCATGGTTTCCACCACCCCCACCATTTCCCTGATGGCGATCAGATCCCCCAGGGTGAAGGCATCCCGGGTCAGCAACATTAGCCCCGCCAGGGCATCTTTGATGGAGGATTGAAATACCAGGGAGGCGATCACCCCCAGGGCCCCCACCCCGGCAAATAGGGTGAGGCCGGTGGAAAGGGAAAATAGGCTGTAGGCCAACAGCAGCCCCGCGATCGCCCAAAACAGGGTGATCGCCTGCTTCCAGATGGGGGAGAAACTGTGGGAGCGGCGGCGACGCCGGTCTAGTTGGGAAACGGAAAATTGATCCGCCGTACCCACCCATTGGATCAGAAACCAGTCCACCCCGTGGTGACTAAGGATAATGATTAGGGTAAGGGTTAACCCGATCAGCAACAGCCCCATCGGTTGTCTGAACAGCAACATCCCCAGGGACCGGCTATGGGGAAAACGCTGTAGGATCCAGGCTAAACTAACGGTCCCCACCGCCACTAGCAGTAATTCCAGCCAGCGTTTTCGCCAGGTCTGCTGATCAATCCGGCGTTTCAGGTCAAACAAGCGTTGCTGCAGTTCGGAGCCCTCCTGGGCGGCAGCGCTCCCCAGGTCGGTCCGAAGCTGCTCCTGGATCAGCGCCTGCTGCTGCTGGTGGAACTGCTGACGCAGGCCCCTGCGCACCTGGCCAATCCGGTATTGCCAGCCGTATAACAGGCCCATCAATAGGGCGGCGATCGCTCCTCCCGCGATCGCCTGTCGCAGGTGCAATTGGCGGGCCGCGGGCTGCCGTTCCGCCAGGGCGGTCACCAACCCCTGGCGAATTTGGCGGGCGTATTCCTCCGCCAGCTCCGTCTCCGAGAGTCCGTAGAGTTCCGCATCCAGGCTGGTGACCGTCACCAGGGGTTGACTGGGGTTGCCCGCCAGGATCAATTGCACCGCCATCTGCTGATTTAACCGCGTGGTCACCACCTGCAGGGAGGCGGGATCAACCGGGTGGTCTAGAAGATACTGGAGATGGGTCCTGAGGCGGTCTTCAATGCGATTGCGGCGGTTTTGCAATGGCCCCAACCCCGATCGCCCCCCTTCTCCCTGCTGGCGTTCCGCCGCGATGGAAAACAAATAGTGACCATCCAGACGAATGGGGGCGTAGGCAATGCTGCCGGTTAACCCGTAGGGTTTTAATCTCAATATCCGATCGGAGGTTTGGACCTGCCCCACCGCCATGGGGCCGAGCAGCCCTATCCAGATCACCAGGGCCAGGGCCAGGTGCGGCAGGTAGCGCCTGGAAGAGGGGGTAACGGGGAGAGATTTATAGCTCAATTGAGTCTTGATAGCCTATCAGGGAGCATGGACAATGTAGGGAGACTCCAGGGGGGGGACCTGGCCGGTGGTCTGCAGGGCCTGGTAAAGCAGGGCGGCTACCTCGGCCCGGGTGGCGGGTTGATCGGGGCGGAGCCGATCCAAGTCGGGATAATTAACCACCACATCGGCCTGGGCGGCGGCCCCCAGGGCTGGCCTGGCCCACTCCGGCACCTGATCGCGATCGCTAAAGGCCTGTAGTGCCGCCTCTGGGTTCTGGGGCTTGGAGAGTTGTAACCCGTTCACCAGGGAGAGGATCACCTCCATTTTGGTAATCAGATCAGCGGGTTGGAAGGTTTGGTCAGGGTAGCCCTGCAGGAAACCAGCCCGGACGGCGGCCTCAATCGGCTGGGCGGCCCAGGAGTCGGCTTGTACATCACTAAAGTTAATCTCGCCTTGTCGCGGCCCCTTCAGCACCTCACTGAGTAGAGTGGCGTACTGGGCCCGGGTCACCGGTTGATCGGGCTTAAAGGAGCCATCGCCCACCCCCCCGAGCATCCCCCGCTGGTTGAGGGCATGGATGAAGGGATAGGCCCAATGGCTCTGGGGCACGTCTGAGAAGACCACCGCCACCGCTCCCACCTGGGGTACGGTAATGGTGGCGGGGGCCGCAGGGGCGACAGCGGTAGGAACTGGGGCTGGGGCGCTAGGGGGGAGGGGTTGGGGGCTAACCACCACCGGGGGGGGAGCAATAACCACAGGCGTCCTGGCGGGCAGAGAGGGCTCAGGGGCCGCGGATAGGTCTGGGGTTGGCGGGCTGACGGCCCCAGGGGCTAGCGTTGTAGCCTTACCTTCCCTGCCAGGGCGATCTTGTCGCTCCCCTAACCCGCCGATCGGGCCTGGCCAGGTCCTGGTCCTCTGACCTAAGGTCCACCAGAGGATGGTACCCACCACTGAAAAGGCCACAACGATGGCAATCAGTTCATCCAGGTCCAGGGCCTTACGGTTGGGGTTGGGTTGGGGGCCAGTCATGACAATTGCACCTTACTAAAGAGGTTCCTACAGGGGTACAGCCAAAGTCCGATCAACCCAGCCAGGGTGATCGATTGGACAGGCGATCTAACGGTATCACCAGCACTCTATTGTAGGCAAATTACCATGATCGACCTGATTTCCGGCATGACTCGAAATTAATTTAAGAATTCCCCTCAGAATCCATCTTGTCCCCCCGAACAGGCCCTGTCTAAATCGGAGGGACGGGTACCAACCCGGTCACAGATCAAGGGCTGAGCGGTCAAATGTTAGGAACCCAAAACACAGGTATCAGCTGTTTACCTCCTTTCTACTGCAGGAAATACCAGGGATAACTGGAAAGATAACCCGAAAAACCCTGATCAGGGAACTGAGAATATAAGGAAAATATAATCCAACAAATGTAAGGAAAATATAAGCAAAGCGGCGAGGAGAGGTAAAGTCGGTAAGATTAAGATAAGCCTGAGAATGCTAAATAATATTTCCTTGCTTGAGAAAAGCTATTGATAATGCTATTTTCAGCTTGTTTAAACAAGTCTGGACATGGTTTAAGTGTGTTTTTTCAAGCATGCGTTATCGAAATTTGGCTGACGACCTAGCTTAGGAATGGTTGACTATGGTTTCTATCGGTGCCCTGGCACAAATTAATTGGCAAAACCCCTTTCTTGATCAGGCGGCAACCAGTGCGGGGAAGTTTATTCCCAGCTTGATTGGGGCGATCGCGATTCTGGTGGTGGGTTGGTTAGTGGCCACCCTGGTGGCCTTCCTGGTTAAAAGCTTGCTCAGCCGCCTACAGGTAGACCGGCGGCTGAGTGGCCTGGGCAATGCCGGTGGCCTCCAGGCTCAGCAACTTCCCGTCACCCAATGGGCCTCAACCCTGGTCTTTTGGGTAATTTTTCTGTTTGCCATTGTGGCCTCCCTCAACGCCCTCAACCTGACGGCGGTTTCCACCCCCCTCAACGCCTTCTTAGATCAGATTTTCATCTATCTGCCCAAGGTGGGGGGAGCCCTACTGTTGCTGGGTTTGGGCTGGATTGTGGCTACCCTGGTGCGATCCCTGGTCAACAATAGCCTGGGGCGGCTCAACCTGGACCAGCGCCTCAGCGACCAGGCGGGCCTCAGCCCCGGCGATAATCCAGTGGTTTTGCACGAAACCATTGGCAACATTCTCTTCTGGTTTATTCTGCTGCTGTTTGTTCCCCTGGTGCTCAATGCCCTGCAGTTGCCGGGCCTGCTCACCCCCATCCAGGGCCTGATCAACTCCCTGCTGCAGGCCGTACCCCGGATGATCACCGCCGCCATCATTTTGGCCCTGGGCTGGATCATTGCCCGGATTGTGCGGGGGGTGGTGACCAATTTGCTGGTGGCGGTCGGGGCGGATCAGGTTGCCCCCCGACTGGGCTTAAAAACCTCTGGCCCCGGGAGCCTCTCCCTCTCTAGCTTGGCTGGCACCCTGGCCTACGTTCTGGTGTTGATTCCGGCCTTGATAGCGGCCCTGAGTGAGCTGAATATTGATGCCATCTCCGGTCCGGCGATCGCCATGCTAGAGCAGGTGATCACCACCATTCCCCAAATTCTCATGGCGGGGGTGGTGTTGGCCATCGCCTACTTCATCGGTCAGTTCCTTGCCAGCCTGGTCACCGAGCTACTGCGAAGTGCGGGGTTTGATAATATTCTCGGGGTTTTAGGGCTACCGGAGCTGAGCCTGGGCCACACCCCCCCCACCCCATCGGAGTACGGTCTGGAGGATGCTGCCCCAGCTCCTCGCCAGGGCCCCTCTGAAATTGCCGGCATTGTCACCCTGGTGGCGGTGGTGTTGTTTGGCGCCGTGATGGCCACCGAAATTCTCAACTTCCCTGCCTTGACGGAGATCGTCCGGGCCATTCTGCGGATTGGGGCTCGGGTGCTCAGTGGCGTGGTGGTCTTTGCCCTGGGGCTCTACCTGGCTAATCTAGCCTTCCGCCTGGTCAACGCCATGGGCACCAGCCAGGCCAGGGTGCTGGCCCAGGCGGCTCGGATCGCGGTGATCACCTTCTCCGGCGCCATGGCCCTACAGCAAATGGGGGTAGCCACCGACATCGTTAACCTGGCCTTTGGGTTGTTGTTGGGGGCGATCGCCGTTGCCGTTGCCATTGCCTTTGGCTTGGGGGGCCGGGATGTGGCCTCCGAACAAATTCGGGAATGGTTGAGTGGGTTCCGGCAACGATAGGGTCGGCTAGGGGGATCCTGGGGTGTAGATTCAGAGCATCGGTTTGCCGAAGGTCTACACCCCCAACCCCGGCTTTCCATGGTATGGTTTCCCTTTAGACAAACCTGAATTATTCAAGGGTTAGCACCGTTGACCGCCCCCTCTTCCCAAACCTGGAGCCAGCGCTTCGAGTCAGCCCTGCATCCAGCCATTGCCCAGTTCAATGCCAGCATTGGCTTTGACATTGAATTACTGGAATACGACCTGACCGGCTCCATTGCCCACGCCAAAATGCTGGCGAAAACCGGCATTATTACCTCCGCTGAGGGGGAGGCGATCATCACCGGATTGGAAACCATCCGCCAGGAATACCAACGGGGGGAATTTCGCCCTGGTGTGGAGGCGGAGGATGTGCACTTTGCGGTGGAACGTCGCCTGACGGAGTTGATTGGCGACGGCGGCAAAAAGCTCCACACCGCCCGATCTCGCAATGACCAGGTGGGCACGGATATTCGTCTTTACCTGCGATCGCAGATCCTGGCCCTGCAGGAGCAACTGCGCCAATACCAGCGGGCCCTGCTCACCCTGGCCCAAGACCACGTCGAAACCCTGATTCCTGGCTATACTCACCTGCAGCGGGCCCAACCCCTGAGCCTGGCCCACCACCTGCTGGCCTACCTTGACATGGCCGAGCGGGATCGGGAACGGCTCCAGGATGGGCTGAAACGGGTGAATATTTCCCCCCTGGGGTGCGGTGCCCTGGCGGGCACTACCTTTCCCATCGATCGCCACTACTCGGCGGAGCTGCTGGGGTTTGAGCGGATCTACGGTAACAGCCTGGACGGCGTCAGCGATCGGGACTTTGCCATTGAGTTTGCCTGTGCCGCCAGCCTGATCATGGTGCACCTCTCCCGCCTGGCGGAGGAAATGATTCTCTGGGCCTCGGAGGAGTTTGGCTTTGTCACCCTCAGGGATAGCTGCTCTACGGGATCCAGCATTATGCCCCAGAAAAAGAACCCCGATGTGCCGGAGCTGGTGCGGGGCAAAACCGGGCGGGTGTTTGGACACCTGCAGGGGTTACTGGTGATGATGAAGGGGCTGCCCCTGGCCTACAACAAGGATTTACAGGAAGACAAAGAGGCCCTGTTTGATACGGTGCGGACGGTGCGCGGCTGTCTTGAGGCCATGACCATTTTGCTCCAGGAGGGGATCAACATCCAGGTGCCCCGTCTGCAGCAGGCGGTGGAGGGGGACTACGCCAACGCCACCGATGTGGCCGACTACCTGGCGACTAAGGGGGTGCCCTTCCGGGAGGCTTATAACCTGGTGGGCCAGGTGGTGCGCACCTCCCTGCAGGCGGGTAAACTCCTGCGGGATCTGAGCTTGGCGGAATGGCAGGGGATTCACCCCGCCTTTGGGGAAGATATCTACGCCGCCATTACCCCCCGTCAGGTGGTCTCCGCCCGCAATAGCTACGGTGGCACCGGCTTTGACCAGGTGCGTCAGGCCCTGCAGCGGGCTCAACAGCGCCTGGAGGGGGCGACCCAGCCATGACCATCAGCCTCTGTATGATTGTTAAGGATGAGGCCGCCTCCCTGGCCACCACCCTCGACAGTGCCCGGGCCTGGGTGGATGAGATGGTGGTGGTGGACACCGGCTCCATGGACACCACCCGGGAGGTGGCCCAGGCCGGGGGCGCCCAGGTCTACGACTTTCCCTGGGGGGATGACTTTGCCGCCGCCCGCAACGCTTCCCTGGCCAGAGCCACGGGGGACTGGGTGCTGGTGTTGGATGCCGATGAGGTGCTGCTGCCGGAGGTGGGTCAGCTACTGCGGGACCTGGATCGGGGGCAACCCCTAGGGGATATCGTCGCTGCCGATGTGCTGGCCCTAAACCTGCTACGGCTGGAGTTGGGGGCCCCCCAGTCTCCCTATACCCTGATTACCCGCTGCTTCCGGCGCCTACCGACGGTGAGTTTTTACCGGCCCTACCATGAAACCGTGGACGATAGCCTGGCGGCCCTACAGGGCCAAGAGCCGCGCTGGCAGGTGGTCACCCTCACCACTGTGGCAATTCACCACCGGGGCTACGATCCCGCCGTCGTGGTGCAACGGGGTAAATTTGAGCGGGCCCGCCAGGCCATGGTAACCTACCTGGCCAGCCACCCCGATGATGCCTACCTGGCTAACAAACTGGCCGCCCTTTACATTCAATCCGATCAGAGCGATCAGGCCCTGGATCTCTTGCACCGGGCCCTGGCCGATGCCACCAGCCTGGATTCCATCACCCGCTACGAACTCTATTACCACCGGGCCCTGGCCCAGGCTGCCACCGATCCGCTGCTGGCCTCCCAAGACTACGCCGCCGCCCTGGCCGAGACGGTGCCCCCCTGCCTTACCCTGGGGGCCTTAATTAACCTGGGCAGCCTAAAAAAGGCCGAGGGCGACCTGACCGCAGCCCTGGACCTCTTTGACCAGGCCATTGCCATTGACCCCAGCCTGGCCATCGCCCACTACAACCGGGGCACCACCCAACGGGCCCGGGGATACCTGGAGGAGGCGATCGCTGATTACCAACGGGCGATTAATCTAGATCCAGATTATGCCCAAGCCTATCAAAACCTGGGGGTGGCCCTATTTAAGCTAGGCAAGCTACCTGAGGCCCTGGAGGCCTTTCGCCAGGCTCTGCGTCGCTATCGACGGCAGGATCCTGATTATGCCGTAAAACTGCAGCAAGGTATTCAGCAACTCGGTATCCCGAGGGAGCTACTGCTCCAGTCTCATTTGCTGTAACGCGGATCATCCCAGGCAAATCCGTTAGTGCTGTTGGGAACAACGTGACGCTTTTGCCAGGCCAGATCTGAACCGTAGGTGCCAGGCCGCCAGTGCCGAGTATGGCTGTTTTCTCCAGAGACAATGGGCTCTTGGCCGGCAGCATTGTTATCAGTATGGAGATAGCCTTCCGCTGGAGCAGAGGATGGCACCATCTTCAGGTCAGCCGCCTGGTTAGTTGCTGAGGACGGACTGAGAAGACCCTTAAGACGACTCACAATGCCATCCCAGGTTAGGTCCGGCTGCTTCAGCAACTCCTGCAGGGTGCTGAGGGCACCTTGGGCCGCCCCATCTTCATTGGCAACAAATTGTAGGGGCTCGGAGGATCGCAGGGGGTCAATCTGGACCGCTGCGATCGCCTGGCGCACCGCAGTTCTGATTTGATGGTGCAACTCTCGCTTTGCCTTCTCATACTGGTGCTGCCAACCCTTTTCACTAGAGGCGTAAAGCGCAGGGAGCCGGTTCAGGGCGTAGGTTTCGACCTCGATGGGCTTCAGGTACTTAGCCACCCGGGGAGCCAAGGTCTGCAGTTGTAGATCCACCTCCTCCGCCACCAGCAACTCCATAACGTTGATGTGGGAGCGTTTGGGAATTTCGTGAATGACTTTCATAGCTTATCCATCGCTAGCTTAGAATGAAGCGCATTGGCCGAAACCAAGCACTATTTTTAACCCAACTCACCTCAACACCATCATCAGGGAAACAGTTTAACGAAGAGAAAGCTCAGTACTCCTTAAACCCAAGCCATATTGAAAACCTTAGTTCTACCCCTTCACCCCCGACCCCTCTGCCAGAGGGTATGGCTTACTTCCTGAAGAGTAGGAAACTTCTAGATTTCGAATTAGACGAGGTTTATATTGACAGATCGCCTAGAGTATTCAAACCCGTGCCCTCATATTCTCCTTTATGTCTATTTCAAAGAGTTAGATCCAAAAGTTAGACAATCTAGCAGCACAGCCTTACTTTTTAAAACCTTATATGTATTTTCACCCATACCAAGGATTTTGCGCAAGCTGAATGTTACAAATAAAACTACTTTTCTTAACTTTTGTGAATTCCTCAGGAATTTCCGCCATGGCGATCAAACAAATAGTGACTCGAATCCTAAGCGAATTTCAGGATTCAAGTCACATCATGATTACCCCTAACTTCGGGGAGACGCGGTGGCCAACTCCGCCGGCAGCCGTTTAAAGGTTAGCCGTTCGTTGTCCACGTCTACAAAGATGGTGTCGCCGTCGCCAAACTCTCCCCGGAGGATGGCCTTGGCAATTTGGGTTTCCAGCTCCCGTTGGATGGCCCGCTTCAGAGGTCGGGCACCGTACACCGGGTCGTAGCCCACCTCCGCCAGAAAGTCGAGGGCGGCCTCCGATAGCCGGACGGCCATCTTGCGATCGTGCAGACGGTCTGCCAGCCGGGCGATCTGTAGCTTCACAATCTGACGCAGCTGATCCTTGCGCAGGCCGTGGAAGATAATCATCTCATCGATGCGGTTGAGGAACTCGGGCCGGAAGCTGGCCCGCATCGCCTCCATCACCCGGGTCTTCATTTCTTCGTACTGGCTATCGTCGCCGGCCACATCCAGAATGTACTGGGAGCCAATATTGCTGGTCATGATAATCACGGTATTCTTAAAGTCCACCGTGTGGCCCTGGGCATCGGTGACCCGGCCATCATCCAGGATCTGCAGCATGACGTTAAAGACATCCGGGTGGGCCTTCTCAATTTCGTCAAAGAGAATCACCGCGAAGGGTCGGCGGCGAATCGCTTCGGTGAGCTGACCGCCTTCGTCGTAGCCGACGTAGCCGGGAGGAGCCCCGATCAGGCGGGAGACTGTGTGTTTCTCCATGTACTCCGACATATCGATGCGCACCATCGCCTCCTCGGTGTCAAACAGGTAGGCCGCCAGGGCCTTAGCCAGCTCGGTTTTGCCCACACCGGTGGGGCCCAGGAAAATAAAGCTGGCGGTGGGGCGGTTGGGGTCCGCCAGGCCCGCCCGCGATCGCTGGATGGCATCGGCCACGGCGGTGACCGCCTCCTCCTGACCAATTACCCGCTGGTGGAGCTCGTCCTCCAGCAGCAGCAGCTTTTGCATTTCCGACTGCACCAGTTTGCTGACCGGAATGCCGGTCCACTTGGAGATAATTTCGGCGATGTCCGCCTCGGTTACCTCCTCCCGCAGCAGGGTTTTGCCACTGGTCTGGGTGTCGCTGAGCTGGGCCTCCACCGTTTCTAACCGGCGCTGCAGCTCGGTGAGTTTGCCGTACTTGAGCTCCGCCGCCCGGTTCAGGTCGTAGTCCCGCTCCGCCTGCTGGACCTCAATGTTGACCCGGTCGATCTCCTCCTTAACGGCCTGGATCTGATCGATCACATCCTTCTCCGCCTGCCACTGGGCATTGAGGCTACTCTGTTGTTCCTTCAGGTTGGCCAGTTCCTTCTCCAACCGATCCAGGCGGTCCAGGGAGGCGCTGTCACTTTCCTTTTGCAGAGAGAGCCGTTCCATTTCCAGTTGCAGAATCTTGCGGTCCACCTCGTCCAGTTCCTCCGGTTTGGAGGTGATTTCCATCTTTAACTTGGCGGCAGCTTCATCCACCAGGTCGATGGCCTTGTCCGGGAGGAAGCGATCGCTGATGTACCGGGTGGAGAGGGTGGCGGCCGCCACCAGCGAGCTGTCGGAAATCTTCACCCCGTGGTGCAGTTCGTAGCGCTCCTTCAGGCCCCGCAGGATGGAAATGGTGTCCTCCACCGTCGGTTGATCCACGTAGACCTGCTGGAAGCGGCGCTCCAGGGCGGCATCCTTTTCAATATATTTACGGTACTCGTCCAGGGTGGTGGCGCCGATGCAGCGCAGTTCCCCCCGGGCCAGCATCGGTTTTAGCAGGTTGCCCGCGTCCATGGCCCCCTGGGTCGCCCCGGCCCCCACCACGGTGTGGATCTCGTCGATGAATAGAATAATCTGCCCCTGGGAGTCGGTGACCTCCTTCAGCACCGCCTTTAGCCGCTCTTCGAATTCCCCCCGGTACTTGGCGCCGGCAATCAGGGCCCCCATGTCCAAGGCAATTAACTGGCGGTCCTTGAGGGATTGGGGCACATCCCCACTGACGATGCGCTGGGCCAGACCTTCGGCAATGGCGGTTTTACCCACTCCCGGCTCGCCGATCAGCACCGGGTTATTCTTGGTGCGGCGGGACAGGATCTGGATGGTGCGGCGAATTTCGTCATCCCGGCCAATCACCGGGTCAAGTTTGCCCTGGCGAGCCGCCTCGGTAAGGTCGCGACCATACTTCTCTAAGGATTGATACTTGCCTTCCGGGTTTTGGTCCGTCACTTTTTGGGTGCCTCGAATCTCTTGAATGGCTTGTTTTAGCTTGGTCTCCGTCAGTCCGAGCTCCTGGTATAGGGCTTTGCCGAAGCGATCGTCTCCCCCGTAGGCCAGCAGTAGGTGCTCAATGGAAATGTACTCGTCGCCGTACTCCCTGCGCCACCGATCGGCCCGGTCTAGCAGGGTGTCAAAGGACTTACCCAGGTAGACCGATCCGCCAGTGCCGGATACCTTCGGTTGTCGGTTGATGAAGGCTGCGGTGCGATCGCGCAGTTGCCCCAGGTTGGTGCCCACCTTAGTAAAGATACTATTGGCCAGCCCCTCCTGCTCCAACAGGGCCAACAGTAGATGTTCACTTTCTAATTGTTGCTGCTGGGCCTGTTTAGCGCCGTCCTGGGACTGGACAATGGCTTCCCAGGCCTTCTCTGTAAATTGATTTTGGGTGGGTTGCATAGCGTGACTCTCCCCTGGTTAGGCTAGATAGTTCCCTATGCTTGCATTGTAGAAACAAGGGCCGGATCCTCAGGGACGGTGTTTACGATTATTCGCGGGCGGTTTGCCGCCTGGGGTAGTAGGGGGTTAATCCTAGTTAAGCCTGAGCCCTACAGGGGGAGTTTTGGGCGGCACAATGTAGCTTCCTATACAAAGTCCCATCCCGAGTTGGGCTTAAGTAGTCTAAACTTATGGAATGGTTGTATTATCCCCACAACCCTATCCTCAGGGTTGTGGCCAAAGCGATATCCCCCAGGTAACGTTGGCGGCATGGATGCCTTGCTGAGTTCCATGATGGTTTAGGCAACAGGTTATGGTCGTTATTCAAGATAAACCGCTCGCCAACGTCTTCCGGCAAATGTCGGGGGGGGCCTTTCCGCCCCTGATTGAGTCCTACGAACGGGGCAAGACGATTTTCTTCCCAGGGGATCCGGCGGAGCGAGTTTATTTTTTGTTGAAGGGGGCGGTAAAGCTCTCCCGGGTCTACGAAGCCGGCGAGGAAATCACCGTGGCCCTGCTGCGGGAAAACACGGTGTTTGGGGTGTTATCCCTGATTACCGGTAACCGTTCCGATCGCTTCTATCACTCCGTGGCCTTCACTCCGGTAGAACTGATGTCTATTCCCATCGATCAGGTGGAGCTGGCCCTGGCGGAGCATCCGGAGCTGGCCCTATTGATGCTGCGGGGGCTATCCTCTCGAATTCTACAAACGGAGATGATGATTGAGACCCTGGCCCACCGGGACATGGGCTCTCGCCTGGTGAGCTTTCTGCTGATCCTCTGCCGTGACTTTGGGGTCCCCAGCCAGGAGGGAATTACCATCGATCTGAAGTTGTCCCACCAGGCGATCGCCGAGGCGATCGGCTCCACCCGGGTGACGGTGACCCGTTTGCTGGGGGATCTGCGCCAGGATGGCATGATTTCGATCCATAAGAAAAAGATTACCGTCCACGATCCCGTCAACCTGAGCCAGCAGTTTACCTAATCCTCCCTGACTGATGTTTGCCTGAGGCCCTGTTTCCTGAGGTGGTGGGCATGGCTACCCTAATTCTTGACTGTCCACGGGGGAAGGCAGCAAAGAACATTGAGTTTTATTAATCAATCCTGCTTTGAAGATCCTAATTATCTCCCTAGAGTATTTTCAAAGTCATTGAATTTAGAGGCTTCTAGCACCTTGAAGTATTGTTAACCGAGGTCAAAAACTATCAAGCCTCAGGTCTATAATGCTCACAAGTCATCACCGTCTCAAGCAGGAAGGGATGAAACTCCTGGAGGTTGCTTGCCAGCGAGTTAGTCGGTTCAGCTTTGAGGCTGATGTAATGTGTTGCTTTTTCGAGAGCTAGGAGAGTCTCCATGACAACTACCCCGCGCGAGCGGGAGGCGAAGGTCAGGGTAGTGGTAGATAAGGATCCGGTACCGACCTCCTTTGAGAGGTGGGCGAAGCCGGGTCATTTTGACCGCACCCTGGCGAAGGGACCAAAGACCACGACATGGATTTGGAACCTACACGCCGACGCTCACGACTTC
>JBEIGU010000062.1:0-20961 GCA_040381765.1 Leptolyngbya sp. | reverse complement strand
GGAATATCTGTAATTAAGCTATATGCTTCTAAAGCACCTTTATAAAAATCTTCACTGCGTATCTTAAATTCATTTTCTCCCCACTCTTCATCCCATTCTACAATTTTGATATACCAATAATTCTCATCCCTTGCGAACATACACATACCAGGGGTATTATGCTTGCAACCAAATAATGTGTCAAGGACCCACTCTGGTTTGCTAATATCCATCATCATTAAGCAGGCTATTCTACCATCCTCAAAGTCTTTATTGCTCATACTCTTAGCAGTTAGAACTAATCTTAGTTTATCGCATAAAAAAGGCTGGGGATTACCCAGCCATACTCAAGGAGGAGGAGCAGCTTACGAATCCATTGCTAGGACGGTACCTTTCAATGCACCAGCTCGTTCTAGATAGTCAACAATCTGCCATGCATTGCTAGGATCTTGTTGAATAGCATAGCTTAAAACATTAAGGTCTGCTGGAGCTCCACTAGCCGCCTGGGGAGGGGCAGGAAATTCAGGTCGTTGATAGCCAATCGGATTAACGATCCGACTAGTATCAGAGTCCAAGCCAGCCCCATTTGGAGCAATCCGTGGGTCATAGCTAACCGGCTGGCGATAATTATAATCAGGCTGTTGTTGTTGCATAGCTAGTTGTTGTTGAGCTTCTTGAACAGGGTAAGGGCCATCCGGGCCATAAAATTCCATCACATAATTAGCAAGGATGTTAGGGTCAGTCATCACTGTCCGTACTGCTTGCTCTTGTTGCTGAGCTGTTTCTAGCTCAACTGCCATTTGCATCAAAGCACCTTCTAGTTCACATGCAAACTGATTAAGCCCTTCTCGGGTATAGCCAGCCTGTTGTAGTTCTGCTTCAGATGGATAGAATGCATCAGTCCTTCTTACGCCGCTTAGGGGCAAGTCGTTTCGCTGCTGCGGTAAAGGTCGGGAATAATTGACTGAGGATGTCGGGCTGGGCGATGAGGTCGGGCTGGCCATAGACGGGAGGGGTACTCCCATAGGCTGACCCTGGAACTGGGGCTGGGGTTGAGAATGACTCGGACTGTATTGTGGCCCCTGCGCTAGGGATTGCGGTTGTGAATTCTGGCGCAAGCCCACCGGCATTGCTAGGATATCCAACGCTTTGTTCAACGCCTGAGCCAGAACGTTCGGGTTGGAAGTATTGCCATCTACTGCTGGGCTGTTGTAATTGCCCATCTGTTGATAGGCCATCGGTGCTGCTGGTGCCGTACCTGGCTGGGTCGAGTAACCCTGCGGCATAGCCTGAGGCGGTTGTACCGGAAACTGAATTACGTTGCTGCCCTGTGGCTGTTGGCTGTACTGGGGCATTTGGGCCGCTGTCCCCTGGGTAGGGTAATTGACCGGCTGGCCCTGCTGATAAGCCGGTTGCTGTCCCTGTGGGATCACTATCGGCGGGGATGCCTGACCTTGTGCCGAAGGGGCTGTGGGCGTCACCATATACGTTTGGTCCATCTTGTCCTCTCGAAAGTTCCTTTAACATCTTCTGGAACAATATAAAGATCATCTGGTCAATATATTGTCCATACTTAAAAGCCAGTGGCAGGTCAGGCTGTTCTGGACTTGGCGTTTGCAAGAATAAACCTAACAAACTGGTTAGGTTTTGCACTATACCTAGTGTATTACTAATCCGCCTAAATGGCACTCCACCTAACATCTTATCAATTTCTTTTTCTGTTTTGTCTGGAAATAGAATTTGCATTTGATGGATTGTATCAAATCCTTCTTCTGCTAAATTCCTAGCCAGAATACTTTTTTGTTGCAAATCAATAGGTCCATCTTCAAATACTGGACCTGTAAATCGCCATAATACTTTTCTATTACCTGTTGGCCTTAGCCCTACAACGCCTGGTGGTTCAGACTGTCCTTTGATTTCTTTTCCTTTTTCGTCAGTCCTATCATCTAAAAAGAAATCAATAAATTCAGGCTTAATTGGCCCTTCCTTTTCTGCATCCCAACCAATGCCTACTTCAAAAGAACGTTCATACAAAAATTCTTCTGCTGCAATTGCTAGTTCGAATAGTTTACATAACCCATAGGTATATAAGGGCGTTGCTTTACGCATTGCTGTAGCTGCCGCCCTACCAAATAAGCTTTTTATTTCAAATGCAGTTGCGCCTGCATTGATGCCATTCTCAGAAACACCACCTAATGCTGTCCTAATTAATTCTTCATACTGTAGTGCCCAACGATTTTGGTCGCCAGAAACTGCATCAGGTTGAATAAAGCCAAACCGTTCCTCAGGCTCTACCCCTCCAATTACAGGTTTAATTTTCGCAAACTTCGTCTCTTTGTTTTGGCCATAGTCAAACTTAAACGTAGATGGCGATGCATCATTGCCAAAGCCTGCACTACTTGATATCGTCCTAGGCGTAGCTGCCGACGAAAATACACTCTCTGTCACCTCTTGGCTATTACGAGTTGTGACAAGGCTAGGATTACCAAAGAATCTTATATTCGTATTAATAGCATTCATCAAGTCATTATGTTCTTCGATCTGACTAGCTAGAAAGTCGAAGTCGCCAATGCCACGCTTACCGACAGCTGTTGGGTTATTGTCTACTACAATACATGGAATAATGCCTAACGTATTCTTGACAACTTCTTCATTGCCAATCGAAATAGGATTTAAGCTAAACCCTGGATTACTATCGTAATTGCCACGCTTGATATTTTCTTCTGTAATTTCAAGACGCACCCATTTTTCTTGGTCCATATTGGTAAGTCCAGACTTTACCTTATATGGATAGGTAATAATAACCTTCTCTAGTTCCCGACCACCATCTCTGTAATAAGCTTCAAATTCATTCTTTTTATACCAATGGATATCATAAGTATTACCATAGGGCCTTAGGTAAAACAATACCGAGCCTGTTGCTGTAAATACTTCCCATATAGCTTGTAGGTATACATCAAGCTTATTACGCTCCCACAAGCCATCTATAAACGCCTTGCGCTGACCATTAGGGTCATGGGCTGGAAAGAATTCCACCCCTTGCCTGATGCCAAATAACGCCATCTGGGCAAGATGGTTTGATACGATCATCGTATTGACCGAATCACCACCTTGTCTATTTAACGCAGAATTTACAATCTGGTTTATGTTATTACGTTGCATCGACATCACCTGACAATGGTTTAATTATAATCATCGCAGTTCGTTGATGCGTTCCATATTAAATTGTGATTTAGTCTGCCATACAATCTTGTCGTACAATGCCATCAGTCTTGTCATCAAATCAAGTGAGACATAGTCGCCTTGATTGTTAGCAATGGTGGCACATTCATTAGCTACCATTTTTGCTTTAGCTATATTCTCAGCAAACAATGGCAGTGCTACATTCTTTTCAGCAGGCAATGGTATTTCACCTACATTCGACCATTGAATGATGGCAGACAATCCACCTAATGGATATTCATCTAACTGACGAATACGCTCTGCCACTTCATCTTTGAACTCAGCAATCATTTTATATAACGTCTGAGTCCAGGTATGGATTGACAGAAATGGACAATCTGTCAAATTCCAATGGATAGAATAAGCCAGAAATTCAAGCTTAACAATGTCAGCAAATACTTGATTCAAGCACTCTGACATTTTATAGTCTTCCATTTTAGTACCCTGTCATTGTTGCATAGTTAAGGCTATTTGCAGCCGCCTGACGCCGTTCTTCTCGGTTATTGCTAACTCTATTAGCAATCAACCCAATCAACCCAACGCCACCTAGCCCTGCTAACCCTAGCCGTACTCGATTGTCACGCAATAAATCTCCAGCCCAGTTGCCACCAGGCTCTGCAATAATTCCTAGGTCCATAGCCCCACCAGCATTCCTGCCCATGATTGGCCCATAGCTATCCATACCAGCTTCTAACGAAGCAGCTTTTGTTATAGCATCTTGCCTTACCATGTCAAGAATACGCTGTTCTCCAGCTTCTTGTGGCGTCATCCTAGGCTGAAGACTTTCTATGTCATATATTGCAGCAGGATTACGAGGCACGGCAGAGATTGTAGGCGTTTCTCGTCTAAGTTCATCTATATTCAGCCCATATTCGTGACCAAGAATAAACCGTTGTTCATCTTCCAGGTTTCTTTCTCTTATTCTCTTTAGCCCTTGCAAATAAAATTCACTTTCATTTCCTGCTGCTTGATTATAAGCTTGCCTCATCGCTCTTCTCTGTAATTCATTAATTACAGTAGAACCACGCATTTGACGCATTTCATCAATACTTCTACCTTCCTCGGAAACACGTCGAGGAAACTCGCTAGAAGGTATCCTTTGGTCTTTTACAAGGCTTGGAGAAACAGGGCTTACCTCGTCTGCCCTGCCAGAGCGAATTTTATCCCAAAAAGCTTGTTTTTCTTGCTCCAGTTGTTCTTCACTTACTTTTACTGTTTTTCCTGTTATAGAGTCAAATCTGTAAACTCCTTCCTCTGGGCCTACTTTTAAGGTTATTCCTTCTCCTCTAGTAGTTGGCGAAATCACAGCTTCAAGAATACTAGAAGGTGTCCCCTGCCTAACAGTAACAGTACCTACTTCTGGGACTACTTCATCGCTATATACCCCTGGAGTTATTCCTGTCCTAGGAGCATCTACATCTCCTTCGGCGACAGGATCATACACATAATCCATATCTTCTAGGGGGACTACATCTACGTCTACATCTGCAGCAACAGTATTAGTAGGTATAGTAGCTAAGAACTCAACAGGGTTTTCGTCAAGCCTTTCTACTGTTGGCAGTTTATATCCTACCATTCCACCAGGGTTTTCATTTCCCTCTATATATGTTGGCACCCGTTGATTTAATACGTTTGCGAGATTTTCATTAATTTGTTGACTACTACCTACTTGAGTTTCACCAGTAGACCCAAATCTGCTGTAGTCTTCTTTTCCTGTACTTTCTACAATTTCAGGTGCTAAGTTTCTGGGCTGTATTGCGCCAATTGCTTTTTGCCGTTCCAGTATTTCTTTTGCCTTATCAAATGCCATCGAAACACCAACTCCAGGCGTTTCTGCCATTTGTTGAGCAATTGACGGTGCTCTATATTCCAAGCTTTCGAGCTGGCTTTGAGTTAATGGAATATCTTCACCAGTTACCGGGTTTTTGAAAACCGCAACGATTGGCTCAGACACTTCTTCTATAGCGGCTACAGAAGGTGTTACAATCTCACCCGCAAACCTATTGCTTGTATTGCTAAGTCCTTGCCTAGCTGCATTGCTCCAGTTTTTTCTACCGCTTCTTTCTGACATCTAGTCCTCGCTTGTTAATGGCTGATACTTGATCATTCCCCTGACAAGGTGTACAAACGCATCTTGTAGGTCGTCGTGGTCTGTTGCACCATGTTGGGTTAGTTCAGTAATAAGCCTACTCATATCTCTATATTTATTAAATACAATCAGCCCGTCCTGAAATACCCCTGTAATAGATTTTAGCCTTAAATCTTTATCTCCTCTCACCTTTACAGGCTTACAATGTAAATTCCATAACCCATACTTATTCTCTACAATTCGTTTCCAGTCATACTGGAAACTAACCTGATATTGCACAGCTTCTGCATATACCGTCAATGCTAAATTATCGTTAGGCATATATGGTTGCTTATCATTGCCTGTTAGGTAAATCACACCCCACTCAACACACATTTCTATAATCTTATCAATCTTGTCTAAATTACCTGGCCATCGTCCCCTGATTGCTTCCAAAATCACAATTGATTCCTTGTTCTTTCTCCTAAATTCATCCATCCCATCTCGCTTTAATGCCCCCATTACCATAGCGGTATAGTCTCTCCTTTCTTGAGACATACCACTTAAGTCCAAGCCAATCCCTATCTTTTCAGGCTCTTTTGGCAATATATCGGTATACCGTATCCATTCAGGATTAATCGATATATCAGAGCTATGGACTACTTTATTTTGGTATTGGAATGAAAATGAAACGGGGTCTTTCTCCCGCATTTCATATAGTCCTTCAATTTCATCGCCATGGCTATTAAACTTAGACCGATAAGGGAATCTTGATTCCCAGTAGCTATACTCTTGACCATCATCCTCAGTCAATATAGCTTCTTGTTCAATTACAGTCCATCCATTCTGTTCATTAAAATCACTCTCATGGATGTCATCTGCCCTAAACCTAGTGCCAATAGACAACATTCTTCCACCTGGCACCAGGGTAGGCTTTGCTGCATCTTTCCAGTTATTAGAAATCTTTTCTCTAATGTCTGGACTTTCTATTGACTCCCTACTTTTAATAGGGTCATCAACGACAATCAACCAAGACCGTTTGGATACGATACCACCATCAATGCCAACGGCATACAATGTATAATCTTGCTCTAGGTTAGAAACTCCTGCAAATTGTTTATCAATCTCCCACTCGCCATCATTAAACTTTTTCTTATTAGGCCTAATATGAGGAAACACCTCTTGATACTTAGGTGTTTGCAAAATACGTTTTATAATACGACTACGACTTAACGCAATATCTGATTTGTACGACAAATAAATTATAGGAATTGCTGGGTTATGTCCTATAATCCACGCCACAAGGTATGAAATAACGGTACTTTTTGCCGCACCCCTTGGCGAAAGTATTGATATATTAGGTCCTGCTACCTTATTTAGTACATGGTTAGAGCGACCTGTTACCCAATAGTCTACCCATTCTTCCATGTGGAGGTGAGCAATTTCATGTCCTCCTATGTATTTCATAAATGCAGGGAAATTATCCCTAGCATGTAGGGCATCATCGTTTACAAAGATGTCATCACTAGACTGAGCGTAATGTCTTGCCTTGAATTGATGTCGTCGCCAAGAGCGTGTTGGCATGAAGCCTCCTATGGCGCACTATACACCTCATGTTCTACTTGCTTTAATGCACCAATACAGGCTTGACGAACAGCTTCCTCGTTGGACTGGTCCTTGAATTGATTCAATATAATATCAACTAATCGCTGTGCTCCAGCCATCTCAGCATCCCTAACTGTCGCAAATGTATTAGCTTTCTGTATATCTTTATACAACGAACTAATGGTACGCTGCAATGCAGCAACTTGAGCTAAGACTTGCTCCGGGGCAATATCATCTACCCCTTCACGCTCTAGTCGCTCTGTAAGCGCCATACATAGCTGAACAGACTGGGCCAGGGATGAGTGTAGTACCTGGTCATAGTCAAGCCCTACATAGCCATCAGTGAGCGCATTTAAGATTTGTGCTTTCTCGCCTACTGGATATGTTTTGCGCAGCCAATAGGTAACATTAGAAATACTAGGGGTAACAGGTATCCAGTTTTCTGGAAAGTGAGAGTAATATTCGTATTGCGCTTCACTCAACCATTTTTGTATTTCGCTAGAACGTTGGTTGAACCGAGTAAAACGCTTAAACTCTGAAACAATATCTTCTGGCAGATGTTCTAATATTTGCTCAATGACAGTCTTGCGCAACCGTTCTGTGCGCTTAGAATTATCATTGCTACGTCGATGACCTGTCATTACAACCGCTTAAATGATGCCAAAGCTGAATTACGTTCAGAGTCCCTACGGCGTGTCTCTACTCCTTCATTTTCTCGAATGCTAGACATTTGCATGTCCTTATCTTGTTCATATTGTTGTCTAGACTCACCAGACCTAAAGCTATACGCTTGGTCTGCTAATGCCTTATTAGTTGATAGCCACGATTGAGCTTGTTCCCTAGCCAGGGCACCCATTCGCTCATACATTTTATCTTGAGAGCTAGCATCATTTGCAGCTCGTTGATTCATTAAGGCTAATTCGTTATCACGATTAGCCGCCAGCATTTGCTTGTATTGATCAATAGTTCTTTGAGGATCATTAGATTGCTTGGCGCTTGCAATTTGAGTATCTAAAAGCTCTAGGTATCTAGAGCGTTCTGCTTCCTCTTGTTGAAAAGCAGCTTGCTCTTTCATCCATTCTGGAGTGACGCGCCCGTACCACTGTGCGTCACTCCGGCTTTTTTCTTCCCACGACTTAGGAATGCTGGTAACCATGTTTTATCACCAATATCTAAACTGACCAGAGCCTGTGTTATATGTCTGCATAATACTTTTATATATATCAGCCATTCTATCAGCATCTGCATTTTTGCCTTGACTAGCTGCAGCAGATACTTGTCCAGCCGTAGAAAGCAATGCTGCCGTATTATCTGCGGACTTATTTCCTGCAGCAGCAGCTAAGTTAGCTAAGAGGCCAGAGAATTCAGTCCTTCCTCTTGTTTTTGTCTCATAGTTTCGAGCTTGATTATCTAAATTAGAAGCAAACTTTTGGGCATCAGCTTGCAATCTTGCTTGCTTTGTACCTTGGGCTGCACTAACCTTTTGGGCCTCAGCACTTTGTTTAGCTCCGTACTTACTAGCCTCAGCATTTTGCTTGGCAGCGTATTGATTAGCAGCTGCTTGCTGTGCAGCTACATTCTCTTGTGACTGAGCATTCCTATCATTTTTGCGTTCATCTTGAGCTAACTCCATTTCTTTTAACGGGCGATATATATTATCCCATGCATTTTTTTCATTTGCATTGGCGATTTGACCCCGTTGTCTGTCAAGATTTAGTGTAGCTTCTTGTCTTCTATACCAATCTCCAAACTCTCTGTCTGAAAGGTTTCCAACTTGATTTCCAGTTGCAGCAGGTTTTCCTGTAGCAGGACTTCCTACTGTCCCTCTACTTCTGTTCATCGCATAGATCCTCTAGAAGCAATTAGATTGTTGATGAAATTATAAGACTGAGCAGACATCTCGGGCATACTTTCACGGAGTCTAGATGCCGAATAAAATGGTTGCATTTTTCTTTCATTTTCTATAACAGCATCCATTCTTTTTTGCTCCATTCCAAGTAACATATTCTGTTGAGCTTCAGCGACCTGCAAATCTTGTGCTGCCATAAACTTCATCTCATCGGCAATCTTCGCCATCTCGCCCGATTTAGCCTGAGTTTCTTGGGCTAACTGTGCATAGCGATTTAGTTGGTCCTGAGCTTGCTGCCGTGCTGCAGCATCTTTAGCTTCAGGGCTACCTGGCATATTAGGGCCATCAAGAGGAGATCGACCACTTAGCATATTAAATGCACTATAGCCTAGGGTTCCTGCTGCGAGTAAAGTACCAGCACCAAGGGTAGTCGCACCTGCTGTTTTTATGGGCTGAGGCGCAGAGGCTAGCATATTACCTGCACCTCTAGCACCTCTTCCTAGTGTCCGAGCAGCGGTTTCCGCTTGGTCTTTTGCCCATGCTGTTGTATAGTCAGCCGCTTGCTTTGCTTTTTCCCAGCCTTGTCGGCCAAAGCCAGCAGGATTTTGTTGGCTAAGATTACGACTTATTTTGTCTAACTCCAAAGCATTATCAAAAGCTGACTCAAATGCGCTAAGCCTTGACATTCCTAAACCCTCTCATTGACAAAGTTAATACCAGTACCGACTAGTCCGCCTATTCCTAGTGCAGCAGATAATGCACCAGCAAACCGCAATGCTTTAAGGACTTTATCTGACTCTCCTGTCGTTTGTGCTATTGCATTTCTAAAGACAAGATCATCAATTAAATGATAACCTTTCCCTAGCAATTCAGCACCAGGTCTTTTGTCATTTACAAACATAATACGATTACTTAGCTCCATAGGCTCTAGCCCTACTCGGCTAAATTGTTTTTGTCGTGCTTCACTTAACCCATCACTATCTTCTGGCACTGCATAATAAAAGCGTTTATTACCTGGAGTTGCTAAATATCCAGGCCATCCTTTTATTGCTTCATCTATTTCGGAGCCTTTTATTGCTTCATTTATTTCGGAAACAACTTCTTTTTTGTTTCTGACTCCACTTCCACCAGCTATCTTATCTAATGCTTTTTCTGTACTACCATCAACCGTTAGCTCCAGGCTACGGTCAGGCATTGTCTGAAGAACAACTCTATTTCCTTTATATATTGTTTGATTGGGCTGCGCCCATGTTCTAGTGCGCCATTCACGGCTAAGTTTATTGCCTACATCTGGCGCAATAGCATTCAATAATGGATAGCTAACCCCTGCACTAACTGCACCAATTCCAGCACCAATTGATTCATTTACAATATCATCCAACTCCTCGATTTCATTTTCTTTACGTCTTAGTTGCAAAATGAGCGTAGCTGCATCAGGATTGGTCTTTACAATCCGATTCCATTCCGCATTACTAAAGCTACCTGCTGGCCTTACTTCCCCTGTCAGGGGGTCTATCAATTCAGGGATACTATTACTAGACTCATAATATTCCATCAAAACTCCTCCCTGTCCCGCATCCAATTTTGCCTAGCGGTAGGCCTATCTTTGTATACATAATACTTACCGCCAGACTGAGCAATTCTTAGTTCATTGCTATCTGGCCGTCTTTCTAGGTATGAATCAAGCGCATACTGATTATCAAATACGCCTAGATGACTTTTATCTGGAATACCTTTACTCTCTTGAGGTAATTCTACGTTATACCTAATTTCACCACCTTGGTTCAATGAATCCAGGTCAAAAGCAAGCTGACCTTCTTTCAAGGTATTTCTACGTTTCAGTGCCCTACCACCATACTTAAGTCCTGCTCCTAATAAAGCAGAAGCAGCTATTGCTTTGAATGGTATCCGATAACCTAGGAACTCTACTTCACCTACTGGGTCATCGGGTGTTTCTGTAGTACCGTGTAAGATGCCAAGGCTAGTAGGTACATCTACAAATACTTCCTTTGACAGCGGTGCTGTAATGCCTCCTAGCAAAGCTCCAGCCATACGATTACGACCACCAGCCCCAGCAATTAACGAGCCTCCTATGGCCCCTATTGGCGCACTGGTATAGACTGGCATATTCTCTATGCCAAAGAATGTTTTATTATTCTTGGCATCTCTAAACCTGGCATACTCTTCAGGTGTTACATCAGGTCGTTCCTTTAAGAATTCTTCTTCTGGCAATATACGACCAGTACGGTTTAGGAAATACCTGGCAGCTAGCTCAGCAGCAGGGTTATTACTCTTTGTACGGTCTAGTACAATTTCAGTCTCACCTGTCTCAGGGTTGACTTGTTCAATTTCTTTAGGAAATAGTACAGAGTATCCCTTCGGCCTACCTGCCTCACCTAAGTTAGTAGGGTCTATGTTGCCAGAGGCTAGCTCCATCCCTAATGCAAGCCCTGTAGCGCCAATCGCTTGACCTAAGGGGCCATACCCCTCGGCCTTCATTACTCGCCGTCCACCAAGCCCTGCAATTGCCTGTGCGGCATTAATCAGCCACCAGTCCTGACGGCTACCATCACCAACGTAATCAGCAAACAGACCCGCTGTTCTATAAGTATATTTATCTACTAATAAATTACGTTTTTCCCGTTGTGCTTCTTTTAGTCGGACCAAAGCACTAAGATCGTCAGGTCTTTCTAGTACTTTATTTTTTGCACTTACTAAGTCATTGTTTACATTTTGTTCTCTAATAGCAAACTCTTCCCAGATCTTCTTTTGAGTTTCATCTGAGAAGTTTGCTAGATTGCGGAGCGTAGACGTTCCTGTCTGTCTAGCTGCCGCTGCTGGAAATGTTTGTCTTGCTCGTCGTATCGAGTCAAGAATCTCATCCTTGGCTAGCATTCAGTAACCTTGCTAACTCAAGACGCTTCAACAATTCCATTAACCTTAATCCAGCGTAGCGTTTTTCCATCACTTTCTCCTTTCAGGAATTTGGGATAAAAGAATACCCCTTTCTGACTCTTTTCACTTGTATCGAGCTCTCTCTTTTCCCTTCACCCCCAAATTGATAAACGTAGTTATAACCAACTCGTTTATTAGAATATAACTAGCTATCTATCAAATCAATGACTACCTATAACAATACAAGTATTTCTTGTATTCATCCTAGTCACTGCAACTATTTCTATCGCATTCTAACATCTACAGGCGGTTCGAATGAGATATGGTTTATCGGGAGGGCACCTGCTCCCGAGCCATATCCTCATGAAAATTCAATAAAACTAGAAAGCCCTTATGTATCTAGACATCATGCTTGTTTGCGATATTCCTCTAACCTAGATGTATGGCAGATTCGCCATATTGGTACAACCCATCCTACCTGGCTAAATGGCACAAAATTAGAACTAAACGAATGGGTATCTATCCCAGAGTCTGCTATTGCCAAGTTTGCTATCAATGAATGCAGGCTAGTCTTTTCGTATTGTATCGACGAAACTATACAAAGCTTGCCTGTTGACAATGTAGAGCAATACTTACAACTAATCAAAGGTACGTCCGAAAAAACTCAGCCTATTACAGTAGTAGCTGAAGCTGAGTTAATAAAAGAGCCTGCTGACGATAGTCATATAAAAACACCATTTTGGCAGGTTGCTTTTGTAGACCAACTATTTGACGAACTAAGTTCTTTATCAAATAGTAAGCTTATAATTTACTTAATGTTTTCCTTAGCTGGCTTTGTCATCTTTTTATTGTACGGTGCAGCCAGTTTAGACCCTGCTATTTTGTCGCCCGATCAAGAGGCTCCCCATTCTCTAGATTAGGTGTTCCATGGCTTTGCGTATTATTAGAGACCTATCAAATTTCTCTGGCTTACCTGATGTTTTGAAGAGTCGTATTGCCAAGGCAGATGCGATTGAGCAAATACCTTTCGAGCGACGAACTAGAGGTCAAGAAGCTTTCCTTGCTTCTGTTGATAAGGAGTTGGAGCAATTTGGCGCAGGTCAAGCTACATCCTCCGCAACGGCAAATCTTACTCCATTACGTCGTGAAGCTTATTGGCAATTTGATGACTCTAACAATCCTGTTAAGCCTATTAATCGATTTTCGACGGAGCTATATCCAGTAAATGAGTCAATAGTTACAACTACTGGAGTTTCGCAGGTTTCTGCCCCAGAAGTTGTATTTGCACCACCTTCTGACTTTGAACGGAAGCTTAACTACAAAGCGGCTGAGTACGGTGTACGCAATTATCCTGATAAGCCATTAAATGTAAAGCCTAACCCTAATCTGCCTCGACGCCTTAATACAGAGATGGACCGGGTCGCTGATAGCCTATTTCGTAGGATACTGGCCAAGCCTGAGCTTCGGAAGGCTTTGGTTAGTATACCCGCTCCTACTGTTGCTAACAGAGGGGTTGATAGTACAATTGCGGAGATCTATAAGACTCTTGTCAATAGGAATCCTTCTACCGAATACGTCCCAGACCGTCCTAATGATTTAATACAAAGTGTCGCAGACGTTCCCAACTATTTGTTTAAATCCGGCTCTGCCCAGGATACTGGTACAGGTGGCTATGGCACCGGCTTAATTACTCGCTCTGATGATAAAGGTCGTAGTTTTAAGCGTAATGCTTTCATTACGCCTGAGGAAGCTGATGGTTTATTGGACCTTGAGACAACGGTTTCAGCCAGTGAACCTTATCGATTAGTAACTCAACTACCTCAAAGTGTTTTTCAGCCCGCTCGGAATGCCGCTGAATATCAACAAATATTGCGTGAATATGCTGAAAATCCGTACGCTCCAGCCACCCAACAACTTAGTTATATTGCAGATACTGACATTGCCGATGCTGGCATTAGAGATAGACTTACTCCTGAGTGGAATGTAGCCAATGCTACTACTGACAATCCATTAGCTCTTGCTATCCAGCAAGCTACCGGACAAACTGACCTTGTTCAGTCTGAGCTTCCTGGCCTTGTTAGGGTTCAAAGTGGCAAGACTGCTCGGTTAATGCCTGTAAATTCTAGGCGTGTTTTGGGCCGTCGTCTTTCTGGCAGCTCTGAAGCTATCAATCAAGTAGCTTCTGATATTAGCTACTGGCTGCCTGAGACGGGTAGAGTATCTTTGCCCGTTACTCAGCTTAAAAGTCCAACAAAGACTGCCGACGCTGCTATCAATGAAATCAATAGGGTATTGCGTAGTCTACCTCAAGACGATGAAAATACTGCTGCAGCCATAAAAGAATTAAAAAGCAAGCGTGCTCAGCTAAAAGCATTACGTCAGGAACAGATTAAAAACTATCAAGACAAGCAATTTGTTAATCAAGAAATTGAGCGGACTGGGGCGGACCCTACCTATCGAGATGACACTTTAGTTCAACAAGCAGGTTGGGCCGGTGTCCCATCTGGTAGTGGTCGCTTGCAAAATATATTTTCTAGGGAGCTAGCGCTTTTTCCTGAGCAATCCCAAGACATTAGACGTATACCTAATAGTCCTATAGGACGAATTGTCGCTCAGCTACAACAGTCAGCTTCTGGCCCTGCTTATCAAACCAGGATGGTAGAAGCAGGTTTAGCTCGTTCTCAAGCTGAAGCTGAACGTCTTGCCTTTAATAATCAAGTCGCTTCAAATGAAATTCAATTAGAACGCAATCTTGCTCGGAGTCCACGCGCTGTAAGGCCCGTATCTCCTTCTGCCCAGCCTGTCCGTACTACTCGCTTTAAGTTGACGGATCAAGACAGGGAAGATGTTCTTACTGACCTTTTGATTCGTTATGGCGCAGAACTAGATGAAACTGAAAATGCTACTATTCCTGGCATATTTAAGTTAAGTTCTGATGGTTATGACAGACAGCTTGTTCCTTATACTTTGCGCCCAGTAGGAAAGACTGGCCTTGGCCGTGTCTATACACCTGGCTCTGAAGAGTTAATTGGTATCCAAGTACCTTATGGGGTACGCAATATTCTTACTAAGAATCCTATTACCTCTAGTATTAGTTACGAGAAGCCACCTTTATTCTTGCCACGTACCAAAACGCTTGTTGATACTGCTGAAGACATGCCATCAACAGGCCCTGCTCTACAAAGTACTGACGTAGCTGGGCAGATTGCTGACGAAAGTCAAGCTATCCTTTCCGCACGGCTCAATGATCCAACTGACTCTAACTATATTCAGCCTATTCAACAGGCTACTACTAACAAGCCAGAACCTACTGAGCGCATCGCTGTACTCGGATTCGATGCATTAACCCCGGAGCAGGTTGAAGAACAGGCTTTAGCCGCTACGGCTTATGGTAAGCGTCATTTTATAGGTACAGACCCTGTTGATGTTGACTCCAAATTAGAGCGTAATCAACAAGCAATTCGTTCTAGCATCCAACGCATTGCGGACCAGGTAGCACCTTTGTCAGCTAGCTCAATTCTTGACCCATTTGACGCAGGTCGAGCTGCATTACAAGAAATTGAGCAGCAAATACAGCGTGTTACTCCACTTTATAGGAATGCAGTCTCTAGGCGTGGTGGCGATCCTGCCACTTTTGAGGCAACACTCAGCACACTTCAGGGTCAACAACAAGAATTACTACGACTTTTCCGCGACCATGACAATATTTCTGAAATTCGCGCTGATTTCTCCGGTAAGCTGCGTAATTTTCAAGAATCTTTAGAGCCATCATCTAGAGCCAGTGTTGTTCCGATGCAATTACCAGGCGGAATGGCCATAGATGTTCCATTGGGCGACTTTTTTGGCAAAATTCAGCGGCCTAAGCGTACTATAGATCGATTTGGCCTACCATTTCCGGCTGAGCAGCCTACTCTTGTTACTGATGCATCTGGAGCAGCTACAAGACCCGCTAAGGAACGTAATTTGTTCCGCTATGGTGGCTCCGAAAACTTTAGCATCATGCCATCTGTTGACGATGATCCTAAAGTTTTTGAAGCATTATATGCAGCAGACCCTAGTTTTACGCCTGGAGAAGTACGAAAAGGCGTTACTTGGGAAGAACGTCCTAATGCTACAGGGTCTGCAACTAATATCGTTGTCATCAATCCTGGCACTCCTGTCATAGATCCAAAAACTGGACAGAAAGTTACCTATAATCCTTCTACTTTGATAGGTTATGACTCTCAATTAGGCGACTATACGACCTTAAAGCTTCCTGAAGGGTATGGAAGTTTTCGGCAAGAAGCCAAGGAATTGCGTAAAGCTGCTCAAGAAGGTTTCACATTCCCTCGCTTAGAGCGCAATATCCCATTAAAAGACGTAATTGCACCTCAGCCTACTCTTCGAAATGTAGAAATTAGTGGTACCACTTACACCGCTGGGCCACGTAGCTATACTATTCCTCCCGAACAAGTTGACCAAGGGCCTCAAATCATTGGCTTTGAAGGAACTCCTAGGCCAATGGTTGTCCCGCAGGTTGAGCGTAGCCCTTTTGTACCTCCTGACGTTACTCGGCAGTCCAAACCTTCTGCCAATTATCCTAACTATATTGAGGATCGTATTTCAGACCTTGGCGTGGTTGATGCTATTGACACTCAAGATGCTTCCCAGCGTAGCCAATTGTTTCAGTTAGCTAATGAACTTGGCATTCGTGGCGCTGAATTGATGGATAGTCGTAATAATTTTGAACGGCTAAAAAGTTCAGTCAAAGCTCAGCTTACCTCTAAGTATCCTGAGCGGTTTGCTGCGAATCAAGATTCTTTTGTTACAATTGTCCCTCGTGATGTACAAAGGCCTCAGACTTTACAACGCTTGTCTACTAATCGATATAACATTATTATCGACAATCTTGAGCGACCCCAAAATGCTAATGACTTGAATGTTGTTGCAGCTACTCTTAAGTCTAATCCTAAGCTAAGAGAATCTACCCTTGAGACTCTTGATCAAAAGCAAAATGTCCTTCAAGCTCAGTTGGAGGATGACACAAGGCTAAGGGATGCTTACTTAGCAGAGTATGACCGTCTTGCCTCTAGTCAGGATAGACAGTCTCAAGTAGCCGCTGAACAACGTTTAAACTTTGTAAATAAGCTTGATGCTTGGCTAGATGATTTGAATGCCCAGGCTACTACTCTCCAGTCTAATGCTCAAGCTATTCGTCAAATGCTTGGCTACACTGGCTCAACATCTTCAGTCCCGACTACTTCTACTGCTAGGCCTGTTTATCAAGGTAGCGTTAATCGTGATCCGAACTTTGTTCGTCGCTTTCTTCAAGCTGCTCAGCCTCTTATAGACCCTCGCACTGGTCAACCTATTCGTATTACACGATAGCTTGACATCTTTTGTCTATCGTGTGATACTAATTATGCCTGTTTGGCACCTTATAGCCGGGGAGCGAAGATGGCGGTTACCATCTTAAATGGCATTTTAAAATGCTCCCCAACCTTTCTCACTATCACCCATATCACCCCTAGGCCAGTGGATACCTCCCATTGGCCTTCTCTTTTCTTCACCCCATAACTTCACTTTTCAGTAGTAACTATTCTAAGACTACTTAATAGTTAATTGGTTATGAAGTATGGATGACTTTATAGTTTTATGCATTAGTTACTATGCATAAAGTTATAAGAATCCTACAAAATAGCCAATTTGGGGGTGAAGGGAAAAGAGAGAGCTCGATACAAGTGAAAAGAGTCAGAAAGGGGTATTTTTTTATCCCTGAGACTCTTTAGCTGTTTGCGATCGCATCGGGGAAGCAATCGAAGAGGAGATGGGTCGTAAGCAACGCTGGCTAGGGTTACTGGAGGTAACCGAAGGCTACCGAGAGCCGTAGCCACACCTTTGAAGGAAGGGTAGAAGCCCTAGAGGGTGGGGTGTAGGTAGCGATCTCTGCCGTCACGTTTCGATATAAGTACTCCCTTGTGCCCTCCGGGCAAGGGAGCTAGAGGGATGGGGTAGTAAGGAGGATATGCGATCGCATATCTTTCTTTACTGCATATATCTGATACCGCTCTACGCACTCCGTGCGGAGCGGCTATTAGGTAGTTGTTCACTAGGAGGAAAGTACGATGAGTTTAGTTCAATTCGCTAAAGCCTGTGCCGAACGTGGTCTGCCTGCAGCTACTTGCACCAAGCGGAGATCTGCCGCTGGTGGGTATGAGTTTGTTGCCCGAAAGGGAGATCGCACCATGATTTACCACCTAGAGTGGGGCTGGGCTCGAACCAGCCACTAACGGTTCACCCCTAGTTTACTTCGGTAGGCTAGGGGTACCTTTCGGCGTTGTCCGATGTACCAATGACACCGCTTCCAGCTCCGCTGGGCGGTGCTCAGAGGTAATTGTTGTTAACGAGGAATTGATCATGATGGAAACCGAATACAGCTACGAGGTCGCCCAAGTCACTTCTACTCGGCTAAATGAAGCTGACTACGAGGCCCACAACCTCCCCTGGTGGTGGTCAGATTACAAGTACACCACGGATCTCCCTACTAAGATCTTCTTGCTCAGCGAGTTGGACTCCATGTACGGAGACCAAACTCACCTGTTCTAAGTGTCACCCCTAGTTTACTTCGGTAGGCTAGGGGTACCTTTTCGCGTTGTCCAGACTTGTCATTCGCATTGATAATCTGGACTAACCCAAGCTTATTGGGTTAGATGTAATAAATGCCAAGGAGGCAATATGAAGCCTATTAAACACCACCCGCTGGTTCAACAAGCTTTAGAAAAGGGTGTACCAGGAAGTATTCCTTGCAAGAGCAAGGAAGAGATGGAGTCCGTATTTAACCAGCTCTGTTCCCATTACGGAAATAAAGTAGTTCAAGAAGGGCATTTGCAGCCCTATACAGCCATCCTATGGCCAATCGGACCGAAGAGGTCGAGGATGGCCAGAGAGGGTGGTATCACCCATCATGTCATTAAAGTGAGCACATGGTCCCGGTTTACCAACGCAGGGGAACGCTTCAGCGTAACACTGAAGACGACCACCTGTGCTAAGGAGTCCGCTAAGTGGCATAAAGAATGCATAACGACTGCATAACGACTGTATAGCGACTGTTGATTTCTCACCCCTAGTTTACTTCGGTAGGCTAGGGGTTTCTTTTGGCATTGTCCCATAAACCATTAACCGCTCTACGCACTCCGTGCGGAGCGGCTATTAGGTAGTTGTTGTTAAGGAGGAAACGTTATGTTTGCACTTGAATTGACTTGTCAACTGCCCGTTATTCTAGGAATTTATCACTCGCACGAGCTTTATGCTCGGTACGAGAGATGGTTCTGGAATCCCCAGACTCATCCGTTCCCTGACGGGTATTTGAGTCCAGAGGTAATTGAGCGGCATTTCGACGCTATTTACCACTAATTAGTCACCCCTAGTTTACTTCGGTAGGCTAGGGGTTCCTTTCGGCATTGTCCTATACATCCTCAAGCCATGTTTAATTTTCTACTTCATGTTATTGCTACTCAGTTACGCTATTTCTCTGACCCAATCTTTTGGGGCATGTTCGTAATTTTGTTTGCCATCAATTACGCGATTTTCCGATGGGTCCCTGCCCAACGTTTGCCCATGGCCCTCGGCTTGTTAGCCATACCTTCAGGACTTTTGTCCTGGGGGTTGTGGCTTAGCCACTGGTAGATTCTCACCCCTAGTTTACTTCGGTAGGCTAGGGGTACCTTTTCGCATTGTCCCGTAGACCATTAACCGCTCTTCGCACTCCGTGCGGAGCGGCTATTAGGTAGTTGTTCACTAGGAGGAAAGTTTATGTTTATCGGAAATGTTTTTGTTTCTGAGTCCGACTACTTTGTTCTTGAGTCTAAGTATTGGATAGATGATTATGAGGATTTACCCGAGGGTTTAAGTCCTTGGGTCGTGAAAGATCACTTTAATGATGCTACAGGGTTTTTGGCTTGGTGCCAAAGCTGTAGTTAACTTCTCACCCCTAGTTTACTTCGGTAGGCTAGGGGTACCTTTCTGCATTGCCATATATCTATATGGTTTTGTAGTAAGGAGTCAAAAAATGCTAATTGTTAATAGATACCCAGACGGTGGAGTTTCTCTTCTCCAGGGTAATTCCCTGGGCGAAGCCGTCCCCATCTACGGGGACATCCAGCGACTGATCCGGGCTGCTAGAGCCCGCCGGGAACCTGTCGTTGAACGGCAGGTCAAGGCATAGATTGTCACCCCTGGCTTACTTCGGTAGGCTAGGGGTTTCTTTTGGCATTGTTTTTTATACAAATGCCATGAGACTGACTATGGCTGCGATCTCAGCTTTTCTCTTTTTGACTGCTTTCGGGGCACCTAGCCCTGATAGTAGTCGAGATGCTATGCCTCGCCGTTGCCAAGGCTCAGGCACCTGGTAGCTTCCTTCAAAGAAAGAACCGCCCTTCGCACTCCGTGCGGGGCGGCTATAGAATGTTTAATAGCTGGCATCGCTACACGCCAGCTCTCTATTTGTCCACTCACTTCATAGGACCAACTAATGAACACTTCCACACTAACCGCCACACTAACTGCCACCGTTACTCGCCACGACGGTTCCTTCGTTAAGGCCGCATGGGAGTCCTGGTTAGGTGCCAGCACACTGGCTTGCCAGGTCACGGCTACGGCCTGGACTTGGTACATCGAAGCCTTCTTCGGCCAATCGGCTATGCGCCGCTACCAGTGGCTAGGGCAAATGCTCAGATGTCTAGCCCTCCTGACCTACTGGTCAGGAGTCTACTGCGGATCTAAGGCCGCAGCCTATGTTGAGCGGTGTCAACGCAGCCAGGAACCAGAACCCGTGGCCTCCGAACTTTACCCTATCTCTGTTCTGCCCCTGGAGAATTCCAGGGTGCATGAGGCAGAACCTCCAACTGAGAAGAATGAATCTAACCTTACCATCTGCACTCTTCAGGATAAACCCTACCAAGAGTTGAAAGCTCTCGCAAAAAGCTTGGGCCATCCCAAGCCTCATATGACCAAGAAGGCAGACCTGATTGACTGGATACAGTCATCTCGGGCATAGTCTAATCCCTGGGAGAGAACTAACCAGGGACCCCTCGCTGTCAAACCATTTTGTTAATGCCAACAAAATGGATCTGACAGCATCCCAACTCACTGAGTCTAAATAGTCTAATCCCTGGGAAGGTACTAACCAGGGGCAACTTCCTTTACCAAAAATGCTAAAAGAAAATCTCTCCCTCGAAGTGCAAGTCGAGCTGATTTCGCTTGCACGAGATATCTGCGCCGTAGCCCCACTCTACAGGGCAGAAATGCCTAAGACAGCCAAGCCGTTCACCTACAGCCAGTCTGGTGCTGGCTGGGGCTGGACATC
>JBEIGU010000061.1:0-21124 GCA_040381765.1 Leptolyngbya sp. | reverse complement strand
CCCCGTCGCCCTCATCAAAGCTAAAATGACGACCTGAAAGGCGGGGTCTACTTCACTCCAGGACATACCAACGGCCACTGAGTGGTAGGGCATAAACTCTGATCTGAATAAATAGACGATCCCAAAGGCAGCCAGCATCAGGGTGGCTAAAAAATGACACCCGAAGGCAAGCTTCATTCTCCTCTTCACTGGATTACTCCTATCGAATCAAACAGGATTGACTAAGATCAGGCCCTCACTCCGCCATAGGGCCTAACTCCAGGCTGAAACCCAATCTTATTTTATCGTCGGGGCAAATTAACCCTACGGGACTACGTTGCCCCCATCCATGCTGGAGACCGTCAACCATTCATCGATGGGGGTTTTTCTCACCAGGAGACCGCCATGGCTCTGAAAGCCCTACTGATCTGTAATCTAGTTGCCCTACTGGCCATGGTGGGGGCAACCGCGTTAATGGTAGACACCATCCGACCGGATCACCCCCTTGCAGTAATAGACACCCATAAAAAACCCCACCGGTGACAACGATGGGGAAGGAATGTCAACAAGTACATTCAAACTCAATTCCCATTCGAGACTAATCAGGCTAGCCTGTTGATCTCAACCAGGACAAGAGGTTTAGTAGCACAGTTCTACTGGGATCAGTTGTACCGCGATCGCCTCCCCCTACGCAGGGTGGTAACACCCCATAGCTAAAGCTTTAGCCAATGGGCTATAAAAGAAAGGCCCCTTGGTCTCTGCCATGGAAAACAACCTTCACTGCCCCACCCTGGACGATCTGGACCGCTCTGATGCCAACACAGGCTGGGATGAGCAAAGGTGCATTCTTAGGTAAGTCTATCAGAGGGTTAACAATTCTTAGTGGTGATGGCGCGAAATGACCAGAAATTAAAAAATTCTAGTGGTATCACTAAGGAGTAAGAATCAAGCCATTCCCTACTAAGAGTCAGCATTTATCGACTAGGTAAGGTCGGGTCGGGGATCTATCTCTACCTCTGAGAACTATACAATGCAAAACTGAGAAGACGGGTAGGTTGTTTTATCGCCTCACTTATCCGTGAAGAAGTTGTGTAGAAAAGCTTAAGAAAAGCTGGGATTTTATTTTTTTGAGGTGTTTTATTGAACTACTTGCAGGTTATTGAGGCTTAATAGCCGCGTTGCTTTGGAGGGGATTGATTTGATGGACCTAAAAGAGTTACTGAGTAGCTTTGCTCAACTGGCGGTTTTTGCGACGCTATTGTCGATGGGCTTGGCACTGGGGTTTAGCGGCATGGCTCAGCTGTGGCGCAGCCCCTCGTTGTTATTTCGCTCTGTGCTGGCGGCCTTTGTGCTGGTGCCCGTGGCGGCCATGGTTGTGGTCTTTGTGCTGCCCCTGTCCTTTGAGGTGCGGGCAGGCATTGCAGCGATGGCGATAATCCCCGGTGCACCGTTCACCTATCGCAAAATGCTAAAGGGGGCGGGCGACCCAGGGTTGGCGGGCAGCTTTCAGGCCACGATGGCGCTGTTGGCTATCCTGCTAGTGCCTTTGTGGTTGGCCATTCTAGCCGCCTTCTACCCCAATGATGCATCGGCGTCGGTGGCGGTGGTGGGGCGGCAGATCCTCATGGTGCAAGGGATTCCGCTACTCTGTGGGGCAGCGGTGCGGCAGTGGTTGCCCGACTTAGCCGAAGAATTTGCCGACCCCCTCAACCGGATTAGCTCGGCGATGCTGGTGGGGGTGGTGCTGCTGGTGTTAGTGATGGGGTTGTCGCTGGTGCTGAAGGCGGGGCCACTGCCAATTTTGGCCGGGGTGCTGATGGCGGCAGCGGCCTTGGTGGCGGGGCATTATCTGGGTGGGCCAGATCCCTTGACGCGCCAAACCCTTGCCCAGGCCACGGCTAGCCGCAATGCGGGGTTAGCGATTGCGTTGATGACCCTCAATTTTCCGGCTGTGGCCCACGAAATTTTGGTCACAATTGCTACCTACGCCGTGATGACGACGATTGCTAGCAAAATTTACGTGCGTCTCCACCAAAAGCAGTTGGCCAAGATGAATCCGCCCTCTGATCTAGCCCCTGGAGTTGAGCCATGACCGATTCTCCTGCAACAATGATCGGATTCAGTGCCGGATTGACGCGGCTGTTGGTTGCCTCTGCCCCAGGGTTAGCCACCCCCCTAGCGCAAGATCCTTTGGCTGAGGTTTCCCAGGCTGTGGATAGATCGGGGCCTGCTTTTGCCGATCTCTGGACGGATCCGGTCGTTCTTACCATCGATGCTGCCGCCTCGGAACACCCTCTCCCCCAGGATCCCGCCGAGCCCTCAGTGTCTGAGGTCGGAGATTCTGAACCTTAGCCAAGCCCTGGAGGGGGAAACCAGCGAGGACGCCGCCGATCCATCGGCGTGGCACTTTTCCTTCGAGCCGTTTATAGCGCAGCCGCTGAACACCAGCATCAATTATGCAAAATCTTCTCTGTCCCATGATCAAAGTACAGTCCGTACAAACCATGAACCACCCTATCCAACCCCGATGGCTCTACTCGATGACGATGGCCCTAGCGCTCTTAGCCGCCAGTAGCGTTTCGGTCGCAGCGGAGTCTACCCCAACCTCGGTGGCTCCCGCCGCACGGCCCGACCCTAGCATCAGCGTGGAAGCCAGTCCAGCGGTGGCCGACTTGGAGCCATGGGCTCAATTCAGCACCCAGGCGCAGGACTTGCAGAGGGCTGATCCGACGGCGGTTGCCGTGGTGGCGGGCCCTAGCCGTGGTGCGGCGGAATCCCACCCCAGTTTGGCCGAGTTGCCGCCCGCCGCCCCGTCTACCCCAGTTGAACCAAGTTCTCCAGTGGCGCAGGACTCCGCGGGGGGTGGTGCCGCCGCCGATGATGACGCAGTCTCTTCCCAGGCGGATCTGGCCAGACAGTCCCAAAATCCCATCGCCAGCCTAATTTCCGTCCCGTTTCAAAACAACACCAACTTTGGGGTGGGTGAGTTTGACCGCACCAGCAACATCCTGAATATCCAGCCGGTGATACCGACCGCCCTCAACGAAGACTGGGTGTTAGTCAATCGCACCATTATTCCCCTGGCCTATCAGCCGGAGTTAGCGCCTGGGGTGGGCAACACCTTTGGGCTGGGGGATATCATTTACCAGGGCTTTTTCTCTCCAAAAGGTTCCGGCAGCTTTACCTGGGGGGTAGGGCCAGCCATTGCGCTGCCAACCGCAACTGATGAGGTGCTGGGTACTGGCAAGTGGTCTATTGGCCCAGCGGCAGTGGGATTGGTGACCCGTGGCCCCATTGTGGCGGGGGCTTTGGTGAACAACGTCTGGTCGATTGCGGGGGATGGGGATCGCGCCAATGTGAGTTTGTTAACCCTGCAACCCTTCTTTAACTACAACTTTGCCGGGGGGTGGTACGCCACCACATCGCCCATTATCAACGCCAACTGGCTAGCCACGGGTGAAAAGTGGACGGTGCCGATTGGGGGTGGCTTTGGCCGAGTGTTTCCCATCGGCAGACAACCCGTCAATATGTCGCTCCAAGGTTACTGGAATGCGGTGAGGCCAGAGGGAGCCGCAGAGTGGACGCTGCGAGCCCAGATCACGTTGCTATTCCCCTGACCTGACCACCCGTTTTCGGATCGGTACCATAGGGTGAAACTGCCACGCTGCTTCAGACCAGCGTTATAATTAGATTAGATCAGTTGCGGACTCGGTACGCCATGGGCGTTAGGTTTTAAGTGATACTTCAACTTTACGCCATACCTATACCCCGTCCGTAACACCCTATTGATGCAACAACGCCGCACGGCAGTAGAAGCTTTCCAGACCCCGGTGGCTGGCAGTCGCTGAGACTGCAATCACCTGAACCTTACCGTTCGCTGGCGTTGAAAGACTCTACTATCACCGAGACCATAGGAGAAAAAAGACGATGAAGATGACAACGAATATCCCTCCTGGAGTCGCCATTCCAGAGACCGTAGAGACCCGCTTGGGCACCTTGAGGTTCTTCGACGGTTTTCCCGATGACGCAACGGTCGAAACCCTCTACGACAACCTCGACTTTCAGCGTGCATTGCAGGCATACCTGCTCGGCCTTGCGCCAGTCAGTCAGTTGGCCAACCGCAAGGGGATCGCTGAACTTGGCCCGATCAATTTAACGGTGCCGATCTTTGAGGATCGCATGGACTCAAAGTCGTTATTCCTCACGCCCAACAACAACACGCCCTATACGTGGTTTTGGCTCGATCTGCGGGAAGGGCCACTGGTGCTTGAGGTACCGCCCAAGGTGCTTGGGCTGATCAACGACATGTGGTACAACTTTGTCACCGATATCGGCTTCGTTGGCCCCGACCGGGGAGAAGGCGGCAAGTACCTGATTCTGCCGCCCGGTTATGAGGGGGAGGTGCCGACGGGCTACTTTGTCGTACGCCCAGCGACGTTTAGCATCTGGGTTCCCTGGCGATCTTTCCTGGTGGATGGCGATCCAAAGCCAGGGGTAGATCTCGTGGAGCAGCGCACGAAGATCTATCGACTGGAGAACGCCGCCAATCCGCCACAGTTGCAGTTTGTGCATGTCTCTGGTAAGGCATTCAGCACTCTGGCCCCAGCGGACTACGCCTTCTGGGAGTATCTCAACCAGGTGGTGCAGGAAGAGCCGACCGATGCGGTCGATCCGATCACGTTGGGTCTGTACGCCTCCATCGGCATTCAGAAAGGCAAACCCTTTGCGCCCAATGCGCCCATGCAGGCCATCCTGACGGAAGCGGCCGTGGTGGGTGATGCTACGGCCCGCGCCATCAATTATCGGTTGCGAATCAAGGAGAGTTACTACTATCCAAACAGCGCCTGGCGCTCCGGCTTCTATGGCGGTTACAAGTTCGAGGAGGATGGCGTACGAATCCTCGATGCCTATACGGCTTTCTTCTTCTATGCCACGGGCGTGACACCCGCGATGGATTCCAAGACCGTTGGCGAAGGGTCGCAGTACATGGCGGCTTTTGTCGATGCCGAAGGCCAGCCGCTGGACGGTGGCAAGAACTACAAATTACATCTGCCAGCCAATGTTCCGGTCAAGCAGTTTTGGTCGGTAATTCTCTATGACAACCAAACGCGATCCATGCTCCAGACCGACCAGAAATGGCCAGCGGTGACTAGCCAGAACAAGGCGGTGTTGATAAATCCAGATGGCTCGGTGGATGTCTACTTTGGGCCGCAGGCTCCCGCTGGCAAGGAAAACAACTGGGTGCAGACCATCCCCGGCAAGGGGTGGAATACCCTGCTGCGGCTCTATGGCCCACTACAGCCCTGGTTCGACAAAACATGGCGGCCAGGCGAGATCGAGTTGGTCCCCTAAATAATGGCAATCATCAGATTCCCCGCCCCTGTAATGGATGGACAAGAGCCATGGGTACCGATCTGGAGGGGACTGACCTGCCGTTATCGGGTGCCGAGCCGATGGTGATATCCGCACTCAATCAGGGCAATTGCTCATGTCAGTAATTTTAGGAATTTGCCATGGAAAATACGCTATTAATGGTGCGTCAGGGCTGCTGTGGCCTCGCTCTCGGCATGGCTGTCAGCCTGGGAGCAATTGCCATCTCCCCCGCCCAGGCTCAAGACCTTGACCCCAACGCCACCGAAGTTTTGCAGTTCATGTCCGACTATCTGGCGGAGATGGAATCCTTCAGCGTCAACGCCGACATCGACGTTGACGTGGTGGCCAGAACCGGACAAAAGCTGCAACTGAGCAGCTATGCCTCGGTGCTGCTGGATCGACCCAGTGGGCTGTATATCCGCCGCCAAGGGCCATTGGCCGATGCCGAGATTTTCTTTAACGGCAGCCAGCTCAGCTTGTTTGGCCGACGGATCAATGCCTATACCCAGCAGCCCTTGACGGGCACCGTAGACGATGCCATTCTGACGATGGAGGCCGACACGGGTATTCCCTTGCCAGGGGCCGACCTGCTGTTGAGCAACCCCTACGAGGTGCTGTCGGAAGGGGTGGAAAGCAGCCTGTACCTGGGTACGGGCTACATCGATGGGGTGGAAGTTCACCATTTGGCCTTCCGCGAAGCCGATGTGGACTGGCAACTCTGGGTGCGAACCGGAGACGTGCCCCTGCCTATGAAGTATGTGATCACCACCAAGTGGGTGACGGGTGCGCCCCAGTACGAAATCCGCCTACGCGACTGGAACACCAACCCCCCAGTGAGTCAGGATGCCTTTACCTTTACCGCTCCAACCGGGGCACGGCTACTCGAAGTTCTGCCTCCCAACCAGCTAGACGACTTTCAACCCGCCGAGGAGGCCCAGCCATGAATCATCCCCTGAATGAGTCTGTGCATAAACCCGTGCTCAAGCCGGTGGCCCTGGCGACGGTCACGCTGTTGGCAGTCGTTGCCGTCGTGGATAGCGTCGCTAGGGTCGGCATTGTTGTTCCTCCAGCCTCGGCGGTGGTGGGTCGGCCTGCTACCCCAGTCAGTGTGGCTGGAGCCGCTCGACGCACCACTCGGCGCGTGATTCGGAGATCGACCATCTACGTTGCCAGTCTGCCGAGGGGCTGTTCCACCGTGATCATCGAAGGGGTGAGTCTCTACTCCTGCGGTGGCACCTACTACGAACCCTACGGTGATCAGTACGTGGTGGTGTATGTCGATTAACCGGGCTGATCCCCAACTGCACTGTCATGACTCCCTCCCCAGCACCCCACTCCATTGAACCGCGCTGGCCCGTGGCCCTAACCATTTTGGTGGTGCTGGTGTTGCTGACGGTGCTGCCCGACCGCGTTCGGCTGGTTCCTGCTTGGGTACCCTTCCTACTCAGTACCATCATTTTTGCAGCGATCGCCTTTGTCCCTTTGACGGGGGGCAGTGGGCGATCACTACGGATTGAGCGGTTGGTGCTGCTGCTGTTCTATCTCATCGTCAGTGCTGGCACCGTAGCCAGCCTTGCCTACCTGACCTACGAGATGATCAACCATTCCACCGAGCTAGGCGGGCTGGAACTGCTGACCTCTAGCATTGCCGTGTGGGTAGACAACGTGCTGATGTTCTCGCTGCTGTACTGGCAGGTGGATCGCGGTGGCCCTGAGGGACGGCTGAAACAGGCTACCCGCCGCCGCGACTGGGCCTTTCCCCAAGACGACATTGCCGAAGCCAAGTTTGCCCACTGGCACCCCACCTTTGTGGACTACCTGTTTTTGGCCTACACCACCGCCACTGCCTTCAGCCCCACTGATGCCCTACCCCTGACCGCATGGGCCAAATTACTGATGATGGTCGAAAGCAGCATTTCCCTGGCCACCATTTTGGTGGTTGTGTCTCGCGCTATCAATATTCTCGGCAGTTAAGATCGCTCCCCATGCAAAACCTACCCCAGGCCACTGGCCCCCAACAAAGCTTAATTATGGCCCTGGGTACTGCCATCGGTGTGGCAATCACCCTCGGCATCGTCACCCAATTGCCCCTGGCCCAAGCCACTATCATCACCTCCTTAGGGCTCTCTAGCCTGATTGTGGCTTGCGCCTATGTCTCTAGGCCCGTCTACTGGTGGATGGGCGTGGGCGCAATTGCGGGCATGATTATTGGCCTAGGAGGAATCTTGGCAGGACAAATGGCCGCTGAAAAAGAATCCCTGAGCCTCAATTTGCGGCTGATGTTTGTCACTTTTCAGGCCATGGCAGGGTTGATTGCTGGAGTGTTGCTTGGCCGCAAAACGCCCCAGGCCCACCTGCCCACCCTCAAAGACTTTCTCTCTAGCCTCAGTGCCATCACCGTGAGCCTCTATGCCGTAGTGGTGACTGGGCGCTTCCTGTGGGAAGGGCTCGATCCGGCGCGCACCCTATCCAGCCGCCTGAGTGTATCGACGACCATTTTAATCACTCTGCTGGCAATTCCGGGGGTGTTGGGCTACCTGCTCGGCCAGCGCTGGAAAGACCTCCGCCCTAGAGGATCGCAATAAGCCCACTACTACCCCAGCGACTCTTATCAGTACGGTTGAACCGAACCAAAATCAGTCAGCCATAATTGACGATGTCGAGGAACAAACCACTGGTCATTCTTGGAACCCTTGAGACTGGTGAGCTAGCCACCCCCAGCCGCCTGGGGGCTTTTTATTGCCCTGGTAACAGCAAGGCTGTGAAGGTGAGCCGGGCGAAGCCGGGCTTACCAGATGCCAGGGTTAGCTATTTCAGCCAGTAAATCAGAGGGCTGGGCGTCAGCCCGGCCTGGCTCGGGTGGTGGTGTTGTTAACGGTCGTGTTCAGTGGCGGCGTGGCTACTGAACGTAAAACTTTCAGGAACTAATCATGCTCCGCTGTCTGCTGCAGTGCCTGATTCGGCGGGCATTTGCTCGCGGTATGGCGACTGGAACGACTCGGGGAACAGACCGAGCTGCCGGGCCAATGCGATCGCGCCGGGGCACGCCACCGGCACTCCGATATACATATAGTAGTCGTACCCGACGTGAACGAACGCCCTTGCGCACTCCAGCCGGCACCAGAATTCCTCCCGCAGCAATCGCCGGAGGACCCTACCCACCTCGACCAGCCCAAGCGACGAGCCGTCTGTGAAGGCAAGTGGCAGGCCGGCGTAATTCTCCAACCCGGCCACCGATAGCGCCTCGATGCCCGCCTCTCGCAAGAAGGCGACGGCGGCGGTGACGTAGGCATCCTCGACCCGTTGGTACTCGGGTTCGGTGAGGACTACCCCGCCAAACGCCTGGCCGATGTCGTCGAACGAGGTCCACTCGTCCCGCGTGTACGCTCCGCGGCGATCGCGGTGGGCCGGGTCGTACTTCGTCACTCGGAACTCGAACACCGCAAGCGCCTCCGCCGCCGAACGGTAAAACGCAGCGGCGGTAGATAACCTTGAACTAAACACCAGTGTCCCTCATCTGTCCGCTGCCGTGAAGTGTTAGACATCATGGTGCACCTTAACCGGGCGTAACCGGTAGTTGGGGGAGCCAAACAGAACACCGTCTTTTGATGCCGATTGCGCCAGCGCGACTTCGGGGTTTTGAGTAATCCTCCCCCACCCAATGAGATGTGCCCACTTAACAATATCAACTGAATAGTTTTGTTGCTAAGGCTATATGCCCTCCAGAGTAATTATCTAAGGTGATCACGTCATTTGGAAATTTTCCAAGAAATTGAGAAAATGAATTGCAACCAAAATTACTTTCATCAAAAGTTGGATCTAATCTTGTCATTAAGGTTTTGAGACCTGCTTTCGGTACTATATTCTTCTTATTTTGCTTAATGAAAAGTTTCATTGCTCGAATCATTAGTCCTCTAGCATCTTCAATTGATGGATTCATAATTGAAGGTTGAATACCATCTGACTCTGAGAAGTCAGCTTCAGGAAGAATCGACACGTTTTCTTCAGAAATGTCATTTTCTAAATCATCAAATTCAGAAACCGTTACAGATTGGACTAGGGTTTCCTTAGGCTGATTGCTTATCTCTTTTACTTCGTCAATTACTTTTTGCTCTACAGAACTTTGTAAATACTGAGCAGAGTGTTGAATAAAACTATTTGGAGAATAAATATGAAAATCTACATTTGCTTCTGCTTTAATCTCTTTAACAAGTTCGTGTCTTGGTCCTATGGTTTTTCCCTGGAAAATCCACCACCAATCTTCTTTAGAGTCACTGGTGATAAATATAATTGAGCATTTTCTATCCTGAGCAAAAGATATAATTTGTTTCCAAATTACAAAATCACCAAATTTATCCGGTATGGGTTTTGCATTATCTTTATAACCTGGAGGACAAGAAGATTTATATCGCTCTTCACCTTCAAGATAAAGTTTGTCAAGAGTAGTTACATCGAATTGATCTCCGACCCTACCCTCAAATAAATCACTTATTTCATCAATAATTGGATCCTTTGTCAGCAATTCATCGAATGACTTTTTGCCTACTTCAAGATCGCCTACCAAATTCTTAATTAGTTCATTAAGTTGTTGAAGAAGAGATGGTTCAATGAATGGATGCCTCTTGTTGTTATTAAAATCACTGTCAATTCTTTGTAAAGTGGTAATTGCTTGCTCATAGGCTTTTCCCTGTTCAGAAATGACTGTGAGCCTATCTTTCATAACTTCATAGGCTACGTGATAAGGAATAAACAGTCTCTCACGTATCGAATATAGTAGTTCAAGAATTTCCTTTCGAGTTCCCTCAGAATATCGATACAGATCTAGCAAGAAATTTGTGTCTAAAACAATTGTAGCCCCATCCCAGAGGGCTTTCCATTCCTGCTCAGTGCGTCTGAAGTAGCCAGGGAAAAGGTCTTTCATGCATGGAATCCAGGTATTGACCAGTAAATTATTTAAATTATGCCCAAGACTTAGTGATGTCGGGTAAAGGGATAGGTTTTAGGTATAGCCTACCCCCTCCCCTCAGAACCGTACGTACAACTTTTCACTGTATACGGCTCAAGCAATGTCTTGAGATTCAGTGTCTCCGATTCTTAACAACCCTTACGAATTGTCCTGACGGTTACGTTTACAAACCGAAGCCTGTACCTAACTTTTCCCGCCAGTTAAGTTTCATCTCACCTGCAATCAAGCTATCACCTGTCCCACGTCTGCACCCTTTCGGGTTGGGCATGTGCCCTATCCGTCGCGTTATGGATTCCGCTGGCCTTTCGGCGGACGGCTTTCGCGTCTTGGGACATCCTGTTTCCGCTAGAGGATTCGACCGCAGTTGCCCTTGGCTTACCGAATTCTGAAGGCAGGATTCGGACTCTATCGGAGTTTCCTCGTTCCGCAGGGGGTGGAGATATGGTTGCCTTAGGACTCCTCTTTACTCCGGGGGCGGGGTGTTCTCAACCGGCATTTAGCCACTGCCGATTCCCATAGGCCCCAACATGCTCGTATCAGCCATTTCGAGCACTTACAATTAACGAAGCCTCATCAAGGATTCATTTGCATTGTCCTTAGCAACCTTGCCCTAGCCCTCTTACCTGGTTTGGCTCCAGGCTTGTTGGACACTTAACCTCGTCTGCTGATGCTGCCCCCTCATTACTGAGTGAACATTCCGAGGCGGACATCCGTCTGAACACTGACGGGGAAAGGATTTTGGAGTCCTTTCCAACTCCCCCGAACGACTTCGGGTCGCGCGTCTAACTCTTGATTAGAGGGAAATTTTCCGTCTAATACCCTTATAGGGGATCTTAGGTAGAAATCTGTCCGCCTAAACACCCCTGGAGGGATCTTAGGTGAAAAAATTTTAGCCTAAACGCCGGATATGGGATCTTAGGTAGAAAATTTCAGTATAAATCCCCCATTCCCTGGCTGCTTTGTGACTTCACGTTTCTTCAACAGTTCCGGCTATGGGAATCATTTCGGCTTAACAGGCTAACTGCGACAGCCCATCCCCTGAGGGTAGCCGGGCCTACCCGCTACCTCACCTAACCCCTCCAGCAAACAAACCAGAAGGCCGGGCTGAGGCCCAGCCTTAACCCTCAAGTTCTTCGCCCCATCGACACACTCCTAACCCCAAACCATTCAACCAGAGACTTTTGCACCCATAAAAAAACCTGACAAGGGCCGCAGCCCCTGCCAGGTAAGGCCTAAGCCACCGCCTGTAACACCGACCGGCCCCCCTGACGCCTGCCCAGGGTGACCTTAGCCGTAATCACCAGGGACTGGGCCTGAGCGGGAGCCGCAAAGATCAGGGCCAGCCGGGCTATGACCTCAGGAGACCCCTTAAAGGTCACCGAGCCATAGCCCAGCACCGTAGACACCGAGTGATCGGTAATCTCACACCCCAGCTCAGTTAGCCGCCGTAGGATAGCCCCATGGACCTGACGGGGATAGCCTGACAGGATGAACTGCTTGCGATCGCGCAAACCTGTAAAGCGAGTCTTACACCACGCCAGGGGAACACTCACCCCCACCACGGCATCAAACTGGGCAGCAGAAAAGGTAACCATAGCCAAAAACAGAACGCAACGGCCGTGCCCCGCGCCCCTGCCACCGGATCAGCCGGCCAGACCGACACAGCTTGCCAAGCCCTTGACAGGCCCCGGGCGCGATAATAGACACGCCCGCGTGCTGTTTTATCAGAGATGCCCAAGCCCAGCAGCCGGGGCCTCCACGATAGGCCAAAAGGAAAGTTCCCCACCGCCACCGTAGTCGCCGCAGGGAACCCCTGGATTTTCAGGAACATACCCAGGTAATATGCCCCACCCCCCTAGCCAGGGCCCGTCTCCGCCCAAATACAGGCCAGATCACCGACCCTCACCTACTCCAGCTCAATAACCTGGCTGGCACTGTCAAACCTGGGCCAGTAACAAGACAAACTCAGTCGCCCTAACAATGGCAATCGTTTGGTATGACCCTAATGACAAAAGATGCTTGTCGCCGGTCACAATATGGGTAGCGTTACCAACCACACCACACTCGATCACCATATCGTCATCTGGGTCAGCCTCCACTGCCTTCAACTCAGTAGAGATCTCGACCAGCCGAGAGACGTTGCGTACTTGTTCAACCGCTGCCGCTGCCATGTCCTGGGAAAATTTGAACTTAAGGATCAGCTTGTCAGCAGCAAACTCATCCAGAATTTCTTGACAGGTCACCGACTCAACCTGCCCAATTCTGGCCAAAGCCAAACACCGAAAGGGATTGCCGTTTGTAGACAACAAAGCCGCAATCAAAATGTTGGTGTCAAAAACAACTGTGTATCGCACTAATCTTCGTGCACAACTTCGTCAATAAAAGCTTCTCGCTCATCCTCGGTCATGGCATCCCAGTCCTGATGGCGTTCTTGAGCCACGAGTCTAGCCCGATCTACGCCATAGTGGGATAGGGACCCCCACTGCCCCCACTGTTGTAGCAGCAAGAATCGAAACACCTCAATCTGCTGCTCATTGGATAGCTGTTTGACTAATTCAATGACCTGTTCATTAGTCAGGGTAAAGGTAGGCATTGTTCACCTTTAGAAGGTTCAGGAACCCAACTTAACGTCGGGTTTCACTTAAATTGTATGGCTCAACAGCAGAAACGTCCTGATCACCTTTCCATGGATAGACCTCAGCCAGGGGGAGTACTCAAACCCCTAGGGCTCCCTCTCCGCCAAGGTCAAGCTGCCATAGTGACACACCGAGTACCGCACTCGGTTGCCTGGATCAATGCGCATTAGTTCTTGATGAAGCAACAGCCCCTCCGTGCGCCCAATGGTTTCAGCGATCACCAGGTTGGGCTGCAGGCGATGATCGCTCAAACAGTAATCAAAACTCAGCACATCCGCCCGCACCACCTCATAGCGAGCCTGAGAATCCATTTCCTTCAATACCCTGGCCAAGGTCCCCAGAACAGCCGCATTACGGGCCCGGGCAATGGGGGTGGTAAAGCTGCCCTCCCATAGGTTCAGCACATAGGGTAGCTGACCCCGCAGGGTAACAGGACTGGCCCCTGCCCCCTCCATCCTGGCGGCCCCCAGGGTCAATGTCTCGACTTCAGGTTAGCCCCGAGTGCCCAACCTGATGACCCTACCCAGCCCAGCACCTATGCCGGTGAAGTAATCACGGATCTATCCAGAAACCGTCGTGAGCAAATCATCCTTCTCGATACCCATCCCTTCTTCGGGGCTGGGTAGGGACTGAATAAAAAAACCTCCAGCGATCGCGATCGCTGGAGGGATAGGTTTCTTTCCCTCAAGATACCCAACCCGGCCCCAGCTAACCTACCGCAAATCTACCCGACCCCTTTGCTATGCTGCTACTAAGGTGACTAATGCTACCTTCCCCGATCCCATGACAGGCTACCTGGAAGCTATCCACATTGGAGTTCACGGAGTGTCTCCGCAGGAGAATCGCCTCAACCGCCGCCATGAGGCCGAAGGATCCCGCCTCAGTTGGATCAACAACCAATGTCACCTGATCATCAGCCTGGACCACCTCAAACCGGAGGAGATCAGGGGGGTACAACGGGGCTACGAGGGCTATGCCCTGGCGGTGAACCGTATTTTTGAAACCTACCCCACCGGTGCGATCGGCGAGGGTAGCCGGGTGCGCTGTAAGTCGGGGGATTGATCTAGGAAATAGTACCTACTCCCAGAGGGAGTAGTAAAGCCTATCCCGTTGCCTAGCCAGCTACGGGGCTGGGACGCAAGGCACCAAGCGGAGGGCGCTGTTGAGAATGCCGGGGAGCTTTAGTTGACCAGGTACTTAGCCTGACTATCTTCGTCAAGCAGCAGGGAGAGGCCCAAGGGAAACTCCGTTTTCCTCTAGACGGTAGCGCTCTTCTTCTGCTTCTAGCCTTAATAGGTCCTGGTGGAGTTCGCAGTAATGCACTGCTTCCTGAATAGCTGCCAGGGGAAGGTCCCAATTTTCAGCAGCTTGCTCTGGGGGCATTTGATTGGCCAGCATGTCTTGCCATAGGGTAGCGGCTGACAAAGTGTATGGTCTAGACCCTTGGGGATTGGCTGGATAAAGGGCTAGAAACACCCCTAGACCCTGGCCAGGCACCCGATCTACACCAGTAGCTGGTCAAGCAGCTGGCTGATGCTTTCAGCCTTACCCATCGAACTGCCGGATGGAGTAGAGGCTAGCTGCATCGCCTTTAGTCGTTCCTGGCGATCGCTATTTTCCCAGATCTGGTAGCCAATGATTCCAACTCCCAAAATCGCCAGGCCTATACCTGCGGTTGAGACAGCGGTTACAATAGCGGCCCCTGCCGCTACCCCCCCACCCCCCGCCGCCAGGGTACCGCCCCCCAGCCAGGCCAGGGCGGCATTGGTGGCCGCCGCTCCGCTCAGGCTACCAATGACTGTGCCCGTAGAGGCGGTTGCCCCTAGCAAGGAGGCCGCCGTTACCACCGTGCCAGCGGAGGAGCCAATTGCTACCATGCTGCCCCCCAGGATCGTCATCGACCCCGTTGTAGCGGCCCCCACCTGGGTAGAGTAGGACTGCCCCGTCACCATCCAGGTGGCCCAGTGCTCGCAGTTGAAATTCACCACGTTGTAGACGGGCGGTTTTGGATCCTTGAGTTGTTGCCTAAAGGCTTTGATATTGGCCTTAATGGTTGCCAGGGGTAAAGCCGGGTGTTGGGGCTGGATCACCTGCCAGGCTTGCCCCTGGGTGGGTTTCACCTCCAGGGTTGAGTTATTCACCCAACCGACGGTGTAGTCTGGGCTGAGCACCACCCCATAGTGGGCCACTGCCCCCTGGAAAGATTGTCGAACTAATTGCCCCGGTTCAAATTCCGTCACGTTTGCTTACTCCAAAAGGCTGTCTAGTAACCTATCCATGTCGGCAAGCTGGGCCCTGGAAGCGTTAACGGAGGCGGCGGAACTCCCCAACCCGTTAAGGGGGTTGCGGCCCAGTTCATGGATTGCCGCCGTCACTCCGGCCGCGGTTGCCGCTAAGGTTTTCTCAATGACTTGACGAAACACCAGGGCCCAGTCTGGGGCCAGTTCTGCCCAAACCGCCTGCAACACAGCGGCGGTCAGCAGGGCCACACCCACCGGTGGGAATAACAGCACCATCACCGTCACAATGCCCGAGGTCAGCAGCCTGGGGCCTAGTTCTGCTAAGGCCTCAACCAGGGTGACCTCCCCCTGAATCAGGCGGATTAGGGTGGGGATGGCCTCCACAGCCAGGGTAAGGCCAAGGGCGGCCATGGGGTGACCCCCCATTAACCGTTGTAGCACCTTCACAGAGGCCCCCCGCAAGAACCCGGACTGGAGCCCCACCAGGGCTTTTTCCATAATGGGCTGCAATAATGCCCACTCCAGGGCGGCTTCACCGCGAAGCACCGGACCTAGTTGGTGAATGCTCTCTAGCACAACGTTAAGGGCGGCATTAATGGCCGCGCCGTTGACGCCAGAACCGACCACCTCACCGACCTCTGCGGCAGCCTCCAGCAGCAGGGCTGTGGCATAGGGATGGGCGGCAGCCAGTCGAGCGACATCCTGGGGCACCGGGATACTGCAAACCCCATCGGCGGAGATCACCGTTGAAGTGCCCCTAAGGTGAGCATTTTCAACATTGGTCACAATCGGATCCCGATAGCGACCCGAGGCCACCATGGTTTCAACGTAGTCGCTGGAACCCCCCTTGACTTGAAATTGAGCAATCACCTGCCCGGCCTGATCGATGTAGATATCGGGGCCAAACTGAGTGCCATCCACAGGAATTTGGTAGGCCCGGCTATCTGCCCCCCTGAGGGCGGCGTTGAGGTTAAAGCCAAGGGCCTGCAGATGTTCGAGGGCAAAGCCAAAACTGTAGGGGTTCTCGCTAACGGTACCAACCTGGGTGATCAGCCCAGCCCCAGGCTGGATCAGGGTGGTTGCCCCGTCTCGAACCGTTTGGGCCGCCAGAGAAAGGTTGTGGGTCAGGGCCGGTATTAAGCCCACCAAAATCGCATTCCCATTGGCGGTCAAGGGTTGGTTATGGGAAGATTTGTTTGCCATTGACGATAGCAGCCAGGGTTTATGGTTAGCTGATTATTCCCATTACAGGCGATCACTCCCTTATGGAGAAAGCAGGGGCCGCCAGGGGGCTAAAGTTTTATGGGAGTTTAAACCCTGAGTAATTGGGTCGGGAGTTGAGTCAGTCCAGGCGAGTGGTGAGTAGCTTGTACCCGAACCCGATGGCTGTCAGGGAGACAAAAAACTGCCACAGACTGGTGGGGTTCAGGATGGCCCGACTGCTGAGAAAAACACAGAGGATACCGGCGATCACCCCCAGCCAACCGTAGGATTTAAGGCTGGAGGGTAGAAAGATCAGCACCAGTACCCCCAGACAGAGGCTGATTATCGATAGGTCAGCGGCTACCCCCCGCCACCAGGGATAGGCGTGGGTGGTGAAGATGATGTTACTACCTAGAAAGTATATGCCCAGCAAAATTAAGGCCAGGCCGCCGAAGAGGGCAAGAAAGCGCATGGTTAACCTAGAAAATACTATAGGACTCTAGAGGTTTATCAGGAAATCTACGTTCTAGACTTTGGTTTCAATCACGGCAGCGACCCTGGGTTTATTGTAAACCAGCTTTTTTTCCTATGGAAAACCACTCCGCTGAGCCCTACAGGCCCTGGTGTGGAGATTTGAGGCCTACCCCATCGCACCGGTGGGGTAGGGTCGCCGGGTGCGGTGTAAATCGGGGGATTGATCTAGGAAATAGGGCCTACTCCCTCTGGGAGTAGTAAAGCCTATCCTGTTGCCTAGCCAGCTACGGGGCTGGGACGCAAGGCACCAAGCGGAGGGTGCTGTCGAGGATGGCGGTCACTAAAGCCCTGGGTTCCAGTCTGGGGGGTGGGATTGGGTGGCTCTGCGATCGCCTGTCTGAGTCGGGTTTTGTCGGGGTCCTTGAACTGCACCACGGGGGCTTCCACCACCAGGGCTAGGGTGTCGAGTTGCTGGGGAATTTTGTCTTGACTACCGCAGGATAGTTTGAAGTCGCTATGGGGAAACCAGGCATTGGCCAGTATTTCGACAATTAGGTCGGGAAAGGCGATCTCTGGGTGCAGTTGCCAGCTTTGCGCCGCAGTCCTACTACCGAAGGGCATCGGTGATCTGGTAGGGCGGCCCCAATCTCTGGGAGAGGATGGCGGGGGTTTTTACAGCTCGACTGAGGGGGCTGGTAGTGACAGTCACCCCTCCAACCGCCACAATAGGGTTAAGGAATCCTGCAGGGTGCTGGGGATCCCCTTGAAGCCCCCCAGCGAGGACGGTGATGCAAACCAACTTTAGCCATTTACGCCGTCACGACGAACAACTGTGGCGCCTGGGTCTGCTGGCGGAAAGGTACTTTCCGGAGGACCCCAACACCTGTCTATTAAAGCTACGGCAACTGACCGAGTTGCTGGCCCAGTTGGTGGCCTCCCAGACGGGGGTCTTCCTCTCCTCCCAGGAATCCCACTATGAGCTGCTGCGCCGACTGCAGGATGAGGGCCTGCTGCCCCGGGAGGTGGCCCAGGTGTTTAACGAAGTGCGGCGGCTAGGCAATGCCGCTAACCATGCCCTGGCCGGCGATCATCGCACCGCCCTCAGTGGTCTGAAACTAACCTGGCAGTTGGGGCTGTGGTTCCATCGCACCTTTCAAGATCCCCGGTTTAAGTCGGGGCCCTTCATCCCTCCCCAGGCCCCCGAAGATGAAAGCGAGGCGTTGCGGGGGGAGTTAGCCCAGTTGCGGGCCGACCTCACCACCTACCAGGCCGCCCACCAGGAAACCCTGGCGGCCCTGACCAGCACCGCCGCCACCCTGCGGGATGCCCAGGAGGAGCAACGGTTCTGGGAGCAATTGGCAGTAGAGGTGGAGCAGGATCGGACCCGTTTAGCCCAACAACTGGCGGATCAACAGGCGGCGGCGGCGGCCCAACCCCGCCAAACCCGAGTTCACTATGGCAAGGCAGCCCAGCGGGCGGCCCAGGGGCTGCAACTGGATGAGGCCAGTACCCGCCAGTTGATCGACCAGCAGCTGCGGGGGGCGGGGTGGGAGGCGGACTCTAAAAGCCTCACCTATGGCCAGGGAACTCGCCCGGAGCCGGGCAAAAACCGGGCGATCGCCGAATGGCCAACCGCCCATGGCCCCGCCGACTACGTCCTCTTTGTGGGCCTCAGGCCCATCGCCACCGTGGAGGCCAAACGCAAAAACACCGATGTTTCCAGCGCCCTGCAACAGGCCAAGCGCTACAGCCGGGGGTTTCAGCTCGACCCCAGCCACCAGCGTCCCGGTGGCCCTTGGGGCGACTATGCCCTCCCCTTTACCTTCTCCAGCAATGGCCGCCCCTACCTGCGCCAGCTAGAAACCTTGAGTGGGGTGTGGTTCTGCGATGTGCGCCGCCCCGACCACCTCTCCCGGGCCCTGGAGGGCTGGTATACCCCAGAGGGGTTGGTGGCCCTGCTCAAGCAGGATGGGGAGGCGGCCCACCAGCGGCTGGCGGCGGCACCCTTTAACTACGACCTGCAACTCCGCCCCTATCAACAGGCGGCGATTCGGGCGGTGGAGGCGGGGATTGCGGCCAATCAGCGAGCCCTGCTGCTGGCCATGGCCACGGGCACCGGCAAAACCAAGACCTGCATCGCCCTGATCTATCGCCTGCTGAAGGCGCAACGGTTTCAGCGGGTGTTATTTCTCGTCGATCGGGCCGCCCTCGGCGACCAGGCCGCCAACGCCTTCCAAGACACCCGCCTGGAAAACCTCCAGACCTTCGCCGACATCTTTGGCCTCAAGGGTCTGGAGTCCCCCAGCCCCGATCAGGACACCATGGTGCACATCGCCACGGTGCAGGGCATGGTGAAGCGCCTGCTCTACCCCACCGAGGCCACCGCCCCCCCACCCATCGATCAGTACGACTGCCTGGTGGTGGATGAATGCCATCGCGGCTATCTGCTCGATCGGGAGCTGTCTGAGCCGGAGCTCTGCTTCCGCAGCCAGGAGGATTACATCTCCAAATATCGCCGGGTGTTGGACTACTTCGATGCGGTGAAAATTGGCCTGACCGCCACCCCGGCCCTGCACACCAGCCAAATCTTCGGCCCGCCCATTTTCACCTACAGTTACCGGGAGGCGGTGATCGACGGCTACCTGGTGGACCACGAACCCCCCGACCAGGTGATTACCAAGCTGGCCAGGCAGGGCATTCAATGGAAGGCCGGTGAAACCGTGACAACCTATAATCCCCGGCGGCAGGAGGTGGACCAGTTCACCACCCCCGATGAAATCAACCTGGAGGTGGCGGACTTTAACCGTAAGGTGATTAGCCAATCCTTTAACCGGGTGGTGTGCGAGTACCTGGCCCGGGAGCTGGACCCCAGCTCTCGCCAGAAGACCCTGGTGTTTTGCGTCAATGACAACCATGCCGATCTGGTGGTAACCCTACTGAAGCAGGCCTTTCAGTCCTACTACGGCACCATTGAGGACGATGCGGTGATGAAAATTACCGGTAGCGCTGACCAGCCCCTGCAATTGATCCGCCGGTTTAAAAATGAACGCCTGCCCAACGTGGCGGTGACCGTAGACCTGCTCACCACAGGGATTGATGTGCCGGAAATCTGTAACCTGGTGTTTTTGCGCCAGGTGAATAGCCGGATTTTGTTTGATCAGATGCTGGGCCGGGCCACCCGCCCCTGTGATGCCATTGGCAAGCTCTGTTTTCGGATTTTTGATGCGGTGCAGATCTACGCCGCCCTCCAGGAGGTGACCGCCATGCAGCCGGTGGTGGTGAACCCCCAGATTAGCTTTAGCCAACTGGTGCAGGAGTTAACCACCCTGGCGGGGGAGGTGGAGCAGGCCCTGGTGCGGGATCAGTTGGTGGCCAAGCTACAGCGCAAGCGTCATCACCTCAGCGAAACCGCCCAGCGGGACTTTGAAACCCTAACGGGCCATTCTCCCAGCGCCTTTATCCAGGAGCTGCGCCAGTTGCCCCTGGCCCAGGCCGCCGATTGGCTGCGGCAGTTACCGGCCCTGGGGGAAATCCTCGATCGCCGGGGGGAGGGCCCCGGCCCGGTGATCTTCATCTCTGACCACGAGGATGAACTCCACAGCGTTGAGCGGGGCTATGGCCAGGCCCAGAAGCCGGAGGATTTTTTGCAGGCCTTTCGGGACTATATCCGCAGTCACAGTAATACCCTGCCCGCCCTGGTTACCGTGCTGACCCGCCCCCGCGACCTAACCCGTCAGCAACTGCGGCAGTTGGCCCTGGAGCTGGATCAACAGGGCTTTACCGAGGCTAACCTGACCACGGCCTGGCGGGCCATGACCAATCAGGAGATGGCCGCCCGGATTATCGGCTATATTCGCCAGGCGGCGATCGGCGACCCCCTGGAGCCCTACGAACAACGGGTGGATCGGGCCCTGCAACGCATCCTGGCCAGCCGCCCCTGGTCTACCCCCCAGCGCCAGTGGCTGCAGCGCATCGCCGCCCAAACTAAGGCTAACCTGGTGGTCGATCGGGAAGCCCTGGACGACCCCGATTTGATCTTCCGACGGGAGGGGGGCGGCTTTACCCGGCTCAATCGCCTCTTTGATGGCCAGTTGGTGGAGGTGCTGGAGCGCTTTAGAGAACTCCATAGAAAATATGATCCAATAGCTAAGATGGTGTACCCGTGATTTCCACAAACCACTTTGGCAAATTAGGCAGTCGCTTAATCTGTTGTTCCAATTGAGCCATTGCCTGTTGGGTCAGTTTCACTCCTG
>JBEIGU010000060.1:0-21127 GCA_040381765.1 Leptolyngbya sp. | reverse complement strand
ATCCTTAGAAGCGAGTGACCATACCAGTTTGCTCAGCAGGCAACGTCTCTGTCGCAACCAAAAGTCCCTGAATCGCTGAAAACCCTGGTTCAGGGGATTAAAAAATTATTGGCTGTCCCTCCCAACCTGCTGAATGTGCGCCGAGCAGATAGGCAATGCGCTTTTGGTCAGCGAGTGGCGGGAGTGGGACTTTTATTCTCTCAACGTCCTTAGGGTATAAATGAATCCCTTTAACACAGTTCCTTAAACTCTTCTTTCCTGGTGGGGACTTCAAAAAATGATTTATGTAAGTCGGATTAGCCCCGTTGACTCTCACAATCAACCATTCACCTGTAGCAACTACACCATCTAACTCTGGGGGAATAAAAGCATTTTTGCTTCCAACGTAGTCGCTATTATGAGCTGCATTCAGGATAATAGTGTCACCTATTTTAAGCTTTTTTTTAGAATGCTTCTCATAAAAAATTGGATCAACAAATGACTCAAAAACGCCGCGAAAATTACCATCCTCGTCAATATCTCTGATTTTTAGGATCGGTAGACCTTCACTGCGCTGTTCCTCCTTAGATGGAGTTTTTCCATTGAATGCGGAACCAAAGGTTTTGATTTCTTGAACTTTCATCCAATTATCTCCCGCAACTCCAGCAATTCCCGCACAATCCCACCTTGCACTTTAGCCAGTTCCTCGTCAACCACATCACCCACTTCCGCCTGAATTAACCGGGCCAAAATCACCCCCGGTGGGTCGTATGCCACCTCTTCAAACACATCCTGCTTATAGCGGCTTAGGCTGAGGTCATAGTCTTCGGCTTCAATATCGGCACGGGGCACGAAAAAGTATTTCTGGGTGCGGTCCCTATCGGTCTCCGGGTTGCGGCCATGAAACCTGGCGACAATATCCTGCAAATCCCCATAACCCTCCTGCTTGGTGCGCTTATCATCCAGCGAGTAGCCATCGCTTGCCATCTCATAAAACCACACCTGCTCCGTGGCGGGTTGGGTGACCGTATCCTGCGGCCCCCAGACCTTGGTAAACAACAAAATCGCCGTGCTGACCCCGGCGTAGGGTTTAAACACACCGCTGGGCATGGTGATTACCGCCTTCAGGTCGCAGCGTTCCACCAGCAGCTTGCGCAGATTTTTGAAGGCCTTGCCAGAGCCAAACAACACCCCCTGGGGCACAATCACACAGGCGGTGCCGCCTTTTTTGAGCAGACGATAGATATTCTCTACAAACAGCAGTTCGGTCTTGGTGGTGGCGAGGGTGAGGTGTTCGTTAATGTCGCCCTTGTCGATGCTGCCGGTAAAGGGCGGGTTGGCCATGAGGATGTCGTACTCAGCCTCTTGGGTGTAGCTTTTGCTCAGGGTGTCTTTGTAGTCGATCTTGGGCTGATCGATGCCGTGCATCATCAGGTTCATCAAGCCCAGGCGCACCATGGTGCCGTCGATGTCGTAGCCAGCGAGACAGCTTTGCAGAATTCCTTGGACCGTCTCCGTCAGTCCTGCCGCCACCGAGGTGCGGATAAACCCGTCTTCATCGGGTGGCAAAGCCATAGCTCCAGCTTTTTTAGCCAACTGGGTGACAATGTACTGGTAAGCCCCCAGCAAAAACCCCCCCGTACCACAGGCCGGATCGGCGATGCGGTGCCCCAGTTGGGGCTGCACCAAGTCGGTCATCAATTTGATCACATGGCGTGGGGTGCGAAACTGGCCGTTCTTGCCCGCCGTGGCGATCTCCGACAGCAGCATTTCATAGACATCGCCCTGGATATCTTGAAACGCCTGGCCCTTTTCCTGGCAGTCCCGCTCCATGACCTCGAAGATCTCGTCGATGGTCTTTACCGCCTCCACCAGTAAGCCGGGTTTCGGGATGATGAACACCGCATTTTTCATGTGGTGGGAGAAGTTGGACTCCGCCCCATTCAGATCCTTAAGGAAGGGAAATACCCTGCCCTGAACATGGTTCAGCATCTCCTCCGCCTGCATTCGCTTAAACTCGCTCCAGCGTAGAGATTGCTTGGCGATCGCGTATTGCTCCGGGTTCTCTTGGTTGCGGTATTCCAGAGGGATCCAGGTGCCCTCAAACTTAGAGGTATAGGGCTCACCCGTCCATTCGGCATCGGCCTGTTTTTTCTGATCTAGCTCATCGACCCGTTTCATAAACAGCAGGTAGGTGATCTGCTCGATCGCCGTCAGCGGATTGGAAATCCCGCCCGACCAGAACTTATCCCAGAGCTGGTCGATTTTGCCTTTGAGTTCGGGGTTGTTTTGCAGCATTCGTCAATTGTAAGGCAATAACATTAGGCAACGCTGTATTGGGTATAGGGGCGTTTATAGGGGGGCTGTAACCCCAACACAATATCTGAGGCCGGAATACCTCGATTGACAAGTTCTTGGCCTAGATCGGCCTCAGTCATGTTTTGTTGAATCCAGATTTTCCCTTGCTTGATGTCTAGGTGAATATAGCAGGCATAAATTCGGTTTAGCCCTTGCCAGCCAACCTCTAGCAGTTGATAGTGATCGTTTTCGGTGTCAAAAATAAGTTGGCACTCAATATCTGGATCGGTATTTCTGGCGTGACTTTTTAGGATGTCTTTAATGATTTCTCGGTAGTTATCTAGTGTTGCCATAGTATGATCTCCTCTCTGGTGGGGTTATAGACCAAGACCTTTAGGGAATAGCTTTGAATGGCGGCTTGAACAAAACGTTCTTGAAAAAAGTTATTTGCAACATCTTCAGGAACAGCCAAATAGAGGGTGCGATCAGGATCGGTCATCTCTAGGGCAAGGCGATAGTTGAGGAATTGACCTAACGCGGTATGGAAATCGCTGATGGCAGAGGGTTGAATGAAGCCCTTAACTTCGATAGCAATCTTCTGTCCATCCCGCTCTGCGGCAAACACTTTCTCTGCTGCTAGGTCAATTTCTAATTTAACCCGATCAATCCGGATCACTAGCGGATCCTTCGTAATTGTCCATCCTTCTTTCATTAAAGCTGTTTTGACAGATTCGTGAAACAAATCCTTGGCCATATTGGCTTACCCTCCTATGCCCTCATTATGAATCCGAAGAGCACGGCTTGAATTCTGAGGGGTTGCGTGTCCCCTCGTCAAGCGGCCAGCCGTTCCGTAAGCTGTAGAATTTCGGTAATCTCCCTGGGGGTAAACACGCCGCGAATGCCCTGGGGATGGATCACCGTAAACGGAGCCTGGATTAGATCTTTCTTTTCTACCTTTTCTCGCTCAATGATAAAGCCCTTCAGCAGATTGAGAAACTCCAGTTGACGGCTGCCCAGGTTACTATGCTGCTGGATAAACTGATCAAAGGCTTCACTGACGGTTTCGGGATAGCTCTTTAGGGTTTCGATACCGAGGATATGGCGGATAAACTGGAGGAATCGCGCCTTGCGGTTGTTGTACACCTGGCGTAGCAAGTCTTCGGTGATATGGGGATGCTCACTGTGCAGCATCTCAGCCAGATCCTTCGCCTCCTCCGGGGTCACCGTTTCCCCTTCCTTAATCTTAATTAACACCGGATTATTTTCCGTCAGCTCGGCTATCAGGGCTTCCACCATCTCGCGGTAGCGGCTAATGCTGACCGATTCATACTGGGGGCCAAACTCTACCCTTTCCTTAGTGTGCAGGGTGTCAGCCAGATCCAGATAAACCGGGTCAGTAGACCGGGCGGATTCCCGAAACTTCATCAGCGGACCAATCTGGGCATTTAACTCCTCAAGGGCACTGTCCATCTCCTTTGGGTCCCGTCCCCAGTAGCGGTTGGTTTGAACGGCTCGAATCAGGGTCTCCTGGGCTTGGACAAAACTAACCGCAAGCGGTAACTCGCTGATCTGCTCAACAATGCCTGCCCTCAGGGTTTCTGCCTTTTCCGGTTGATCACTGAGTTGGGCCAGGGCATACTCCACCAAATCCCGCTCAAAGCGCATGGCTTTGAAGTCGGCCTCCGACACCGTGCGGAACAGGGGCTTAATTTCCTGCCGCAAGAACTCCAGCTTCTGGTGATCTAAGGTAGTCCAGAAGTCGTCTTGATCGAGGTGGGCCAGGGCCGCGGCGGCCTCCTTAATCACCACCGAGTTAGGGGGCAGGGTGGCAATCTGCTGGCGTAACCTGGCAACTTCCCCTTCGGCAATGGCGGGGTGGCCCTGATCAATCGCCTTTTCCAACTTATCCAAACGCAGCCCCACCAACTGCACCGGCAGGGGGATCTGGGACTTTAACGCCTTTCCCTCGGGCTGCAGTTTGAAATATTCAAAGTTGTCCCAACAATCCAGAATCAGGAAAACCTGCTTTTCAGGACACCAGGGTTTGGGGTTGAGGATGTCGAGCAAACGGGTACCACGACCAATCATCTGCCAAAACTTGGTGTAGGAATAGACGGGCTTAGCAAACACCAGATTGACAATTTCCCGCACATCGATGCCGGTATCGAGCATGTCCACGCTGATGGCAATGCGGGGCATGTCGTTATGGGTAAACTGGTCGAGCAACCCCCCTTTGCCGTAAACCCGAGGGTCTTCGGAAACCAGTACCTTAGCCAGTTCGCCCCGATACTGGGGATAGAGTTGGTCAAAAATTTCCTCAATGCGCCGGGCATGGGCCTTAGAGGCACAGAAAAAGATGGTTTTACCGGGCAACACCCCGTTGGGATCCTTGATACACTCCTCCATGAATTCCTTGACGATCAGGGTATTGGTACCCTTGTTGATCACCTGCTTCTCCAGTTGGGAACCTTCAAAGTTGATCTCTTCGACATCCTTTCCTTCCAACAACAGTTTTTTCTGGTCTTCCAAGGAGATGGTGCGCTTACTGATGCCCTCCCCCTGAAACCGGGTCTGGATCTTCATCACCTGAAAATTGCACAGGTAGGGCGGCCCATTATTGACCGCCTCCTCAAAGGTGTAGGCAAAGGTCGGCTGACCGACTTCGCAATTAAATAGCTGGAAGGTGTTGTGGTCAACCACATCGGTCGGGGTAGCGGTTAACCCGATGGTCAGGGTTTTAAAATAGTCGAGCACCTCCCCATAGGTGTTGTAGATAGAGCGATGGCTTTCATCCACCACAATAAAATCGAAAAAATGAGGGGAAAGGGGCTGCAACCCATCCCTGATGATGTTCAACATGGTGGGGTAGGTGGCGATATAGAGGCGCCGATCCTTAGCAATCACCTTTTCCCCCAGCTTAGGCCAGCGTGGTTCATGGGGTAAATGTTCCTTGAAGGCCGCCAGGGCCTGCTCTCGTAGGGCGATGCGATCGACTAGAAACAACACCTTTTCAGCATGGCCAGCCCGCATCAGGGCATCCACCAGGGCGATACAGGTCCGGGTCTTGCCGGTACCCGTGGCCATGATCAGTAGAAACTTTCGTTGCTTGCCTTCGATGCCCTCAAGCACCTTCCGAATCGCCCGAATCTGGTAGTCACGCCCGGCGATATCGGTATTGATCAGCTCCTGGGTGAGGGGTTTACGGTTGCGGCGGATGTACTGTAACCGTTCTAAATCATCCCGAGTAGGAAACCCCAATACCTGGCGGGGGGGATAGTTCTCCAGGTCCCAAAAGTAAATGGTGTGACCGTTGGTGTAGAAACAAAACGGTAACTCACCCCCCCGTTGCCGCTGGATGTTGTAGCAGTACTGTCGCGCCTGCTCGCGGCCAATCTCCGCATCTCGGCTCACCTTCTTAGCCTCGATCACCGCCAGGGGTTTACCATCTCTGCCGAGCAACACATAATCGCTAAATTGCCGACCTGGGTAGGTCCCCTTCACCTCGCCCACCGTGGAGGACCCAGGGGCGGCAATCTCAAACTCCTTTACCACCTGGGTGGGCTCCTCCAGGTTCCACCCCGATTGGGCCAGCAGTTGATCAATCAGTTCAAGACGGGTTTGTTTTTCGCTTTTCATCCCATCAGGTGTTTTATAAGGATCGCGTTGAACCGTAACCCACTGCCATGGCACCCTGCTCGCCGCAGCGGCTCATACAGATTAGAGGATGCCTGTCCTCCTTAATCTATTTATTCATGGAGCGTAGCCCAAAAACCGGAAGGAAAAATATTTTTTCACCCCGCCATGGGGGGATTGGGGCCAAGGGTGTTTTTGGGGTCAGTAATCAGGAGCCCTCTGTATCCAGATTCCCACCGTTAGGAAGATTCTCCTCAATCAACCGGGGTCTACAAGCTGAGAGCAAAGCGCGATCGCTAAGGTAACTGAGGAAATTGTCCTGATGGGCACGGGCTCAGGCCCTTTGCCCATCCTACCCCGCTAGATTCAGCAACCCCCCAAAGCGAAACGTGGCCATGGCGCGGCCTGACTCCCTGGCTGCCCTGCGCCTTCCGTTGCCCTTTAACCCTACATTCCGCCGGTTGATAGGCAATCAAAGATGTGGGATGCTCTGGGCTGACCATGCTTTGATGGTTAGCGACGATCCTTCCATAACCGGCGATGGTTCTTTGATGATCGGCGACGATCCTGCGATGGTTAGGGATGATCCAGGGATAACTAGCGACCCTTCAACGATGGCTAGTGGCCGTCCTGAGATGATGAGCGACCATCCAACCATGACTAGTAACCCTGCTTTAAAGATAAATAACCCACCATCGATGGTGAGCGACGATCCTTTAAGGATCAGCCACGATCCTTTGATCATCCATCACTAACCATCGATGATCAGCGGCAAACCCTTAAGCATTTGCAATAAATCTTTAAGCTATAGGAACATTTGATGATGGATCGGTCACAAAACCACCCGTCAACATAACTAAAGTACTTGCTTCATCACCATTTGGTTATAGATCTGTCGCAAAAGCATCCATCAACATAACTAAAGTACTTGCTTTAGCACCATTTGGTTATGGATCAGTGGCAAAACCTTAAGCAAACATCGTCAAAGTTTGAGTTACATCACCAAATGGTGATGCAGTGCTCCCTATCCCTCACCCCAAGGTCGGTCAAGACTCCTCCCAAACCCCTTCGGCTCAAAGGTTGGGGGCTATTCCCCACCCTGCGATCGCCAGGGCCTGAGGCGATCGACGCCAGCGCCGAGGGCGGGGCGATCGCGCCTTTACCGCCTACGCCGAAGACGACACCCTCCCCATCGTCCTGGGCGGCGTTATCCGTCAAATCTCCTTCTTCCAAGAGGTCTCGCAGTACAGTGCCCAGGTGGCCGGGACGATCACCGGCAACTCCGACAAAGTCACGATGGCTGAACTAGTCCCTGAGGTGTGGCCTATCGTGCGGGAGGTACGCGATCGCCAGCGAGCCGATGCCCTGGCCGCCATAGATGCCGCCATGGGCGAAAGCAAGGTCGTCTCTACCCTCGAAGAAGTCTGGCGACTGGCCCAAGACGGACGCGGCAAACTGCTGCTAGTGGAAAAGGGCTACCACGTGTCCGCCGTGGTGGATGAGAAGGGCGGCCTCCAGGTGGTGGCTAAACCCGGCGGCACCGAGGTGATGGACGACGCCGTGGACGAAATCATTGAGGCCGTACTGGCTAAGGGGGGTGAGGTTATGATTGTGGATGACAACGCCCTAGCCGACCACAATCACATTGTCCTGACGTTGCGCTACTAGCGATTCAGCACTTGACTCAATCCCACCCCTTTTCTCCCAGGAGACTCTCCCATGCCCCTCGGCCCCATTGAAATTCTCTGCATCAAATTTCCTGAGACCGCCATCACAGGTGACATCGCCATGACTCTCAAAGAGCTGGTCGATACCCGCATTATTCGCATCGTCGATATTCTCTTTATTCGCAAGAGCGGCAGCGGAGACGTCACCATGACCGAAATCGACGAAATGCAAGACATTGATCACAGTTTCTTAGATCCTCTGATAGCCGATATCTCTGGGCTGATTGCTGAAGAGGATGTCGAGGAAGTCGCCCAGGCTCTCGACAACAACTCCTTCGCCGTCCTGCTGCTGTTTGAAAACACCTGGGCCACCGCCTTTCGCGATGCTGTACTCCGCAGCGGCGGGCAGTTGTTATTGAGCGAACGCATCCCTAGCCAGGTGGTGGATGCAGCCCTGGATGCCCAGGCCGCTGCTTAAATTTTGACCTCTCAATTTTGAATTAGGACTCCCTCCCCATGCCCAGAAATCGAAGCAGACCTAGCCTTCTCCGCACCGCTGCCCGAGCTGCGGTGGTCAGCAGCGCCGTTACTGCGGCCAGTCAGGCCACTAGCAATAGGATGTCGGCCCGCGCCCAATCTCAGACTGGTGCGATCTACCCCCCGACAGAAGCCGCTGCCGCACCTGCCGACTGGGTGGCCCAACTGGCACAGCTGGCGCAGCTTAGAGATTCTGGTGCCCTCACCGACGCGGAATTTCAGCAGGCCAAAGCCAGTCTGATGCCCCCTAGCTAACCGGTAGCAGCACCCCTGCATGGCGTACTGCCCCCATAGGAATTCCCCATGAACACCTCTACCTGGGCCGATAACACCAGTCTTGCCGCCGCCATCAACGATGGCCATTTGCCGCCGCCAGAGTTGGTCAGAGATCTGGTCAACGACGCCTGCGATCGCCTCAAAACCAACGCCACGGCTCGACTGCGGGCATTGATTAGATACTGTAAAAAGAGACAACTTAAGGAGTCATGACCATGGGTACTGAACAACAATTAGGCACACTTGTCATTATTGGCGGGGCTGAAGACCGAGAAGGTGACTGTGCTGTACTGCGAGAGTTTGTGCGGCTCTCTGGGGGCGTCAAGGCCCATATTGCCGTGATGACCGCCGCCACCACCCGTCCCGAAGAAGTCGGAAGCGATTACATTCGAGTGTTTGAGCGACTGGGGGCTAAGTCAGTGCAGCTGGTACACACGGAGCGGCGAGAAGACTCCGAACGGGAAGAGAATATTCGCCGGGTCGAAGCAGCCACTGGTATCTTCTTTACCGGCGGCGATCAATCGCGCATTGTCGATTTCATTCAAGGTACCTCCTTGGATCAGGCCATCCACCAGCGCCACGCCGCTGGGGCCGTGATTGGCGGCACCAGTGCCGGGGCGGCCATGATGCCCGACGAAATGATTGTAGGCGGTGCGTCGGTGTCAAACCCCAGCGTAGGTGCGGTGAGAATGGGGCCGGGCATGGGCTTTTTGCCCGGTGTTGTGATCGACCAGCACTTTGCCCAGCGGGGGCGGTTAGGTCGGCTGCTGGCCGCTCTGGTGCTACAGCCCGCTGTGGTCGGTCTTGGCATTGACGAAGACACGGCCATTATCGTTACGGGCGACGAGTTTAAGGTGGTGGGGTCGGGGGCAATCACGGTGGTCGATGAAACAACCGCCACCCACAACAACCTGGAGGGGCTACTGAAGGATGAGCCGATCGCCCTGTGCCATGTCAAACTGCACATTTTGCCCCACGGTTATCGGTTTAACCTAAAAACTCACCAACCGCTGATATAAAAACCCTGATCAGGACAATGCCCATGGCCACCGTCCCCACCTCGCCAGGCCTAAACTTGACCCACAAAACCCTCTACACGGGCGACACCCTTCAGGGTGTGCCGGTGATCAGCCAGCTTGATGTCCATGACCTGGAACCGGGTCAGATCTACCGGTTTTTCTTTCAGGGGGTGCAAATGGGGTCGGGCCAGCACTGGTATGTGCCGGTGGTGGTGGTCAAGGGCAGCCGTTCCGGCCCCTGTATTGGCCTCATTTCCGGCATCCACGGCGACGAGGTGAGCGGCATCAATGCGGTGCAAACAGTATTAGCTCAACTTGACCCGCAGGCCATGGCGGGAACAGTCATCGCCATGCTCGGTGTGTCTCGCCCGGCCTTGGAGTATACCCAATCCTTTTGGCCCTCGGCCCAGCAGGGGGGCCTGGCCTTTGACATGAACCGGGTCTGGCCCGGTGACGAAGCGGGTGACAGCGCCCCGGCTCGCCACGCTGGCCTGCTGTGGAATCGACTACTGATCAACAACGTCGATGTGGTGCTCGACTACCACACCATCACCACCGGCAGCGCCTTTACGATGTTTTGTTTTGCCGATTTGCGTCAGCCCGCTATTCGGCAACTGGCTGAGCTGCTTCCGGTAGAGCAAATGAAGGATGATCCTGGTTTAGTCGGCACCCTCGAAACAGCCTTTGTCGCCGCAGGCATTCCGGCACTGACGATCGAAATTGGTGAGGGACGACGCTTTGAACCGTCAAAAATTGCCCTGGCGGTAGAGGGTAGCCTCAATGTGCTGAAGCACTACGGTATTCTCCCTGGCCCCCTAGGCCGCACCGCTGCCGATGTGGGCACGATGTTTGGTAACGAGATGGAAACCGTGCGGGCCACGGCGGGCGGTTTTTTGGAGCTGCGGGTAGAGCTGCGCGATCGCGTCACCCCCGGCCAGCCTGTAGCCATTCAGCGCAACGCCTTTGGCGATGTGGTCGCCGAGTACCAAGCCAGTGTTGCAGGCGAGATCGCCGTGGTCGCCCGCGATGCCCTCTGCGAACCCGGCACGCGGATCGTGCAGATTCTTTATAGCAAGAAAGACGAGGGGGAGGGGAGGGGTGGATGAAAAGGTTTAATGGCTGATGACAGGCTAGCCACCGTTCGTAGACCCTTAGACTTCATTCAGCTCACTGGGAAAATCAGGACTGAGAAGTTGCTCGATTGTGTAGATGGGGTCTTCTGGTAAGTCTTGATAATCTAAAGGGGTCTCTAAAACAACCAAGTCTAGACCAGATTCATGGGCATACTTAATCGCTTCTTCTAGATATGGCTTGAGGCTAGGGTTTTCATCTAAGAGGCGAAGAATTTCTCGACGCTGTTCTCGAATTGTCACTCGCCAGCTTTTGCTCCGCTTTTCGGGTTGATAGTTCCATTTGAGGAGATGTCCGATTAAGACACCTAGCCGATTTCGTAGTTCCTGTCGTTGTTGTTTACCCAAAGATTCAATTTCCTCAACCAAATTGGTGATATCTAAATGGTTAAGATTCCCCTCTCTGAGCAACTTCGACTGTTCTACCGTCCAAGCATAAAAATCGCTTTCGTAGAGATTGGCTGGCATTGTGTCCTCCCTTGGCTTGACTCTAATCTAGCCTCTAAATAACCCCATCGAACAGATAATCTGGGTGACCTCTCGCCGTTCCGCTGGGTTGATCAGACACAGGGCATCATGCTCCCGCAAAGTAGATCCGGGCCGCCGCACTGCGCTTATTGCCCAAGGTGCCTGCCACCGTCTTGGTTTGCTCAACGATCAATTCTGCCCCTCAGGTCGATGGGTAGCAAGTTAGACTCTGAGACCTTCTGTCAAGAGGTGTCCGGAAGGGCATAGATATAGGGACTGAAGTCAAGCTTTTTCGGCGGTTTACGGACAGTTGCACCCTGGCTCTAACTTGCCACGCATCGGGATTGTCATAAAGGATAGTCGGAGATTTGGGAAGTCAGGACGATCGCTGGTAGTCAGTCCACCACCGATGGCATCCAGGGTGTCACCGTGGGTAACTCTTGCCAGTGGGTGGTGTAACGCTGGGAGAAGTACTCCGCCCGGGGAGTCCAGGTGGGGTTGAGGCCCCAGGGCAGCAAACTTTACCGCATCGGGGCGGAGGCGATGGTTGAGGTGGTCGAGGGTGGCCATCAGGCGGGCCAGGTCGAAGGAGGCAAAGCCAGGTCCGCAACCCAAATCCAACAGGCGCTGACCGGTACCAAAACCAGCCCGATGCCAACTGGCCAGGGCATGATCGCGCCAGATGGCGTGCTGGTCTTCCAGCCGCCGCAGTTCCAGGTTTGTGGTGCCGAGACCATTGCTGCTCCCTAGAGCCCTGATTTGGTTTTTCCCATCGCTGTTTTCGATCATTGGGGCAGCAGCTCGCCGCTGAATATCAGCGGGAACGGATTGCCTTGCTGCTGGCCGGTGCCAGCCCTGGCCAGCTGCTCAAAGCGCTGCTGCACCTGCTGTTGTTCCTCGCTGGAGGTGACCTGCCACTGCTGACGGCTGGCCCAATAAATCAGTAAAGTGGCCTCCTGCCGCTGGGGATCCCAGAACAGTTGGCGCTGCATAAATCCTGGCTGCTGGGCCAGCCAGGGCTCCCAGCTACCGCGTTCGGCCTCTAGCCAAGCCTGCAGCGCATCGCTGGGCACCCTTAAGCGCAACTGTTCCACCACCACCGCCGGGGGGGCCGCCTCAACCTGGCCAGGAAAAACTGAGATCATTATTAATATGCCTAATAGGACCGAGAGCAAACCGGACCCAAGCCAGCGACACAACCAGGTGCTTTTTATAGAACTGTTGGGGTTCATGAGAAGCTTCCATTCAATTGGGATTCCCAGCGAGTCTGCCCTATTAAAACCCATACGGGCAGGGCATTTCAAGCCCCGTTTGCGAGGGAGAGAGTGATCTGGCAAGATTCAAGTGAGCAGTAAATCTCTCCCCATCTCCCCATCTCCCCATCTCCCCTGCTGGCCTCAACCCGTCACCGTATAGAGCACTAGGGCAGTGAAAAGGGGAAGAAAATCCGGGTAGATTGCTGCCGCCGTCGCCGCCGGGGTTACCTTGGAGGGACGGTTTGTATCGGGGACCCCGTTCTAGCATGACCCCTTCCTTACCCGCTACCCCTCCCCTATTCTCCCCCCCGATGGTCGGGGTGGTGGCGGAACTGATTCGCATCCGTGGGACGGTGCAGGGGGTTGGGTTTCGCCCCACGGTCTACCGTCTGGCCCAGCAACTGGGCCTGCGGGGTCAGGTGATTAATGATGGCCAGGGGGTGCTGTTGCGGGTGGCGGGCCCCCCCCAGGCGATTAACCAGTTGGTGCTCGGCCTGCAGCGGCAGCCGCCCCCCCTGGCCCGCATCACGGTGGTGGAGCGCCAGCCCCTGGCCCTGGCCGCTGTTCCCGAACCGGGTTTTACCATTGGCCCCAGCCAGGCCACCGCTGTCCGCACCGAAATCGCCCCTGATGCCGCCCCCTGCCCCCAGTGTGTGGCAGATATTTTTAACCCCACCAGTCGCCACTTCCGCTATCCCTTCACCAACTGTACCCACTGTGGTCCCCGCCTCAGCCTAATCCGGGAGTTGCCCTACGATCGCCGCCAAACCGCTATGGCCATCTTTCCCCTCTGTGCCGACTGCCAGACGGAGTACCAGGACAGCCAGCAGCGCCGCTTCCATGCCCAACCGATCGCCTGTCCCACCTGTGGCCCCCAACTCTGGATTGAGACCAGTCAGGGCGATCGCCTCCCCCTCGCCGCCGATGCGGGGGCCCAGATCGCCGCCCTGCTAATGGCGGGGGAAATTCTGGCGATTAAGGGGTTGGGGGGTGTCCACCTGGCCGGTGACGCCACCAACCCAACCAGCGTGAGCCGTCTGCGCCAGGCCAAGGGGCGGGATCACAAACCCTTTGCCCTGATGGTGCGGGACCTGACGGTACTGGCGGCCTACGCCCGGGTTAGCCCCCAGGAGGCGGCCCTGTTGACCAGCCCAGCGGCGCCCATTGTGGTGTTGAATCGTCGGCACACCGAAGCCTCTCCCCCCCTGGCCCCCGACCTGGCCCCCGGGGTGGCTAGCCTGGGGGTGATGCTGCCCCATACCCCCCTACACCACCTGATCTTCCACCACCTGGACCGGCCCATGGTGATGACCAGTGGTAACTATGCTGGCCAGCCCCCCTGCCTGACCAACCGGCAGGCTCGCCACCAGCTGGGGTCGATCGCTAGCCATCTGGTGCTCCACAACCGCCCCATCCTCCATCGGGTGGAGGATTCCCTGGTGCGGGTGGTGGCGGGTCAGGTGCAGGTGTGGCGACGGGCTCGGGGCTATGCACCGGCCCCCCTGGCTCTGCCGCCAGGGTTTGAGGCCGCACCGCCCTGGCTGGCCCTGGGGGGGGAGTTGAAGAGTAGCTTCTGCCTGCTGCGATCGGGGCAGGCGATCCTCTCCCAGTACCTGGGGGACCTGGGGCAGGAGGCGGTGTACCAGGCCTACCAGGAGACCCTGGCCTGGTACCTGGAAGTGTTTCAGCACCAACCCCAGGGGCTGGTGGTCGATCTCCACCCCGAGTATCTCGCTAGCAAGTTGGGTCAGGAGTGGGGCGATCGCCAGGGTCTACCGGTTATCCGGGTCGGCCACCACCACGCCCACATCGCCGCCTGCCTGGCGGATAACCAGATCCCCCTGGGGTTAGGGCCGGTGCTGGGGATCGCCCTGGATGGGCTGGGCTACGGCGAAGATGGTGGCCTCTGGGGGGGGGAATTTCTGCTGGTAGACTATCGCCAGTGCCGCCGCCTGGCCCACCTCAAACCGGTGGCCCTGCTGGGGGGCAGCCAGGCCATGGCCCAGCCCTGGCGCAACACCTACGCCCAGTTGCTGGCGGCCCTGGGCAGTTGGTCAACCCTGGAGGAACAATTTGGCGATCTAGAGTTGGTGGCCTTTTTAGGCCAGCAGCCCCGTCCCCTGCTGGAGGCCATGCTGAGCCAGGGGCTGAACGCCCCCCTGAGTTCCTCCGCTGGGCGGCTGTTTGATGCGGTGGCGGCGGCCCTGGGCTGCTGCCGGCTGGCCAGCTATGAAGGGCAGGGGGCGATCGCCCTGGAATCGCTGATCAAGCAGGCTGATCTGGAGGCGGCTCTAGACTCAGCCTATCCCTTCCGGGTGCTGGCGGGGGCGACGTCCCAGGACCCCCTGGTGCTGGACCCGGCCCCCCTCTGGCCAGCCCTGCTAAAGGATCTGCAGCGCCCTACCGCCCCTGGACTGATCGCCGCCCGCTTCCACCAGGGGTTGGCCCGGGCGATCGCCGATCTGGCCAGGAATCTGGCCCAACGCCATGGCCTCACCACCGTAGCCCTGTCGGGGGGGGTATGGCAAAATACCATCCTGGCCACCCAGGTTCCCCCCCTGCTCACCGCCCAGGGGTTAACGGTGCTGACCCACCGGCAGGTGCCTACCAACGATGGGGGGATCTGTCTGGGGCAGGCGGTGGTGGCTGCCGCCCAGCAGATGCCGTCCCCTGGTCTAGCTGTTTAAGGGAGAAACACCAATGTGTTTGGGAATTCCTGGCCAGGTTGTGGCCCTTAGTGACCCAGAAAACCAACTGGCGATCGTGGACATCGGTGGTATCCGCCGGCCGGTGAATATGGCCTGCATTGTTGATGCTGACCACCCCCTGGAGCAGTGTCTGGGGGATTGGGTGTTGGTGCATGTCGGCTTTGCCCTCAACCGCCTTGATCCAGAGGAGGCTGCCGCCACCCTGGCCCTGATTGATGCCCTGGCCCTAGGGGAGGAGGACCCCAACCATGCGCTACGTTGATGAATTTCGCGACCCCACCAAGGCCCAGGGTCTGGTGCGGGAGATTGGCCGTCTGGCCGCCCTGGTCGATCGACCCGGCCCGATCAAAATCATGGAGGTCTGTGGCGGCCATACCCATACCATCTTCAAATTTGGTCTGGAACAGCTGCTGCCCCCCCGGGTGGAGTTGGTGCATGGCCCCGGTTGCCCGGTGTGCATCATGCCCCGGGGTCGCCTGGACGACGCCATCGCTCTGGCCCAACTCCCCGGGGTGATGTTGACCAGCTTTGGTGATGCCCTGCGGGTGCCGGGGTCTCGCCTCAACCTGTTGCAGGCCCGGGCCGCCGGAGCCGACATTCGCATGGTCTATTCCCCCCTGGATGCCTTGACCCTGGCTCAGCAGCACCGCGATCGCCAGGTGGTATTTTTTGCCATCGGCTTTGAGACCACCGCCCCCAGCACCGCCCTCACCCTGCTGCAGGCCCAGTCCCAGGGGGTGACCAACTTCAGCGTGTTCAGTAACCATGTGCTGGTGGTGCCGGCCCTGGAGGCCCTGCTGGCCAACCCCGATCTGGAGCTGGATGGATTTGTCGGCCCTGGCCACGTCAGCATGGTGATTGGCACCGAGCCCTACCGGGTGATTGCCGAGCGCTACGGTAAACCCATGGTGGTGGCGGGGTTTGAACCCCTCGACATGCTCCAGGCGGTGGCCATGGTGCTGCGCCAACTAGTGGAAGGGCGCTGTCAGGTGGAAAATCAGTACATCCGGCTGGTGCAGCCCCAGGGTAACGAGGTTGCTCTGGCGGCCCTGGCGGCGGTGTTTGAGCCCCGGGAGAGTTTTGAATGGCGGGGCCTGGGGGCAATTCCGGTGTCAGGACTGAGGCTGCGCACCGCCCTGGCTCCCTACGATGCGGAGGTGAAATTTGACCTGCCGGGCCGCCAGGTGCAGGATCACCGCGCCTGTGCCTGCGGTGACATCCTCAAGGGGGTGAAGAAACCCTGGGACTGCAAGGTGTTTGGCACCGCCTGCACCCCTGAAACCCCCCTGGGGGCCTGTATGGTCTCCTCCGAAGGGGCCTGCGCCGCCTACTATCGCTACGGTCGCCAGATCACCAACCGGACTTCCTAGGTATAAACCCGCAGAGAATTACCCCTGACCTCGGTGCGGTATTGGGTCAAGGCCGTCCGGGCGGGACCCCTCAGCACTGCCCCGGAGGTGGAGAACTGGGCATTATGGCGCGGGCAGACGAACTGGTTATTATTTGCAGAAAAGTTAACAATCTCCCCCTCATGGGTGCAAGCGGCGGCTAGGGCAATGTAGCCCCCGCTGGAGGTGCGGGCCACGATCACCCCATTGATCACCACCGACCCGCCTGGATTTTTCAGGACGGTATTGGCGGCGCTGTTTAAGTCGAGGGTGAAATTCACCGCTGAGTCGGCGGTACTTGCCCGGCAGGCCTGCACACAGGTGGATACTACCGCACCTCCGACCGCCAGACCCATGTAGTTTAGAAAATCCTGTCTTTTCATGGTGGTAAACCTACGCCTGTGATCCCTAACCCCTATTGCCCTGGATCATAGCATCCGGAGCCGCCGTCAGGCTGGTTGGAAAAAGCGCCTTGCCAGACCCAGGTCGAGAACAAAATGCCATAGGTGCCCGACTGGGTTAACTCCTGGGCCAGGGTGAATCAAATGCAGCAGATTCGCCAGCCCCTAGTCGGGATCAATTCCCAACTGGCGGAGCTGGGCCGCCAAGCGATCAGCCCGTTGTCGTTCGGCCTCAGCTTTCTGCCGCTCCACTTCGGCCCGTTGTCCTTCGGCCTGGGCTTTCTGTCGCTCCGCTTCGGCCCGTTGCCCTTCGGCCAGGGCCCGTTCCTCCGGGGTAGGTAGCCAATGGTGCTTGGCATCATACCAACGCAGCCATAGGCCGTGGGTATGTTGATACTCCCCTAACCAAAGGCCCAGCCCTAAGCTAAGCTCCTCGAACCAGAGTTTACCCTCTGGCAATGGTAACTCTTCATAGCGGGTGGCAACCAGGCGAAAGGCTCGCAGTTGGTGAGTGTAGCGGTCAAACACGAGATAGTAGGGAATGCGCAGAACCTGCTCGTAAACCTGCCACTTGGTCGGAGGTTGCTGCACCTCCCGCAGGGTGCGACCCAGGTCTTCGGCTTCGGTACCCGGAGACAGCAACTCCACCACCAGGAAAGGGCTACGGCCTTCGTCCCAGACCACGTAACTCCAGCGCAGGTCTTGCTGCTGGCTAGGGCGCAGTACCCCCAGCACCATAAACCAGTCGGGACGTTTGTGCCAGAGGGGATGACGGGAATCGTAGTAAAGGTTGAGATCGGTGCCAATGAAAAGAGTTTCTGAGGGAATAGTGGGGGGCAGGCAGGTTTCCCGCAGCAGTTGGGGTTGAAAACTATGAAATTCGTCCGGCAAGCCCGGTTCCTCCGGATCTTCACTGGGCAGATCGTACATGGTGGGCAAAGGGGTGCCCCGGGGCCGAGGGTCGTTGCTCTGGTACATGGGCCAGGCTGGGAGGGAAATAGTTTAGATGTATTATAGCAGAGCACGGGAAATCGGTACACCCGTTACTGAGGTGACTCGCTGCCTGAAGCGCGTTGCCTGTATATGATAAATAATAAGCAATCCCCTTCGCCATTCCCAGGGCTTCCAGGCTGTGACAGATACTAAAGGCTACAAAGATACGGTGCTTTTGCCCCAAACGGGCTTTGAGATGCGAGCCAATGCCACCCAGCGGGAGCCTGAGATTCAGGCCTTCTGGGCAGAGCATCAAATTTACGAAACCCTGGCCCAAGAGAACCCCGGCGATCTGTTTGTGCTCCACGATGGCCCCCCCTACGCCAATGGGGACCTGCACATCGGCCACGCCCTCAACAAAATTCTCAAGGACATTATCAATAAGTACCAGCTGCTGCAGGGGCGGCGGGTACGCTACGTCCCCGGTTGGGATTGCCATGGTCTACCGATCGAGTTGAAGGTGCTCCAGACCCTGGAGGCCAAGGAACGGGCCAGCCTCACTCCCCTGCAGCTACGCCAGAAGGCCCGGGACTTTGCCCTCCAGGCCATTGATCGGCAGCGTCAGGGCTTTAAGCGCTACGGGGTGTGGGGTGATTGGGACCACCCCTATATGACCCTGACCCCCGCCTACGAGGCGGCCCAGATTGGGGTATTTGGCCAGATGTACCTAAAGGGCTATATCTACCGGGGGCTAAAGTCGGTGCACTGGAGCCCCAGCTCCCAAACCGCCCTGGCGGAGGCGGAGCTGGAGTACCCCGAGGGCCATACCTCCCCTAGTATTTACGCGGCCTTCCCCCTGGTGAGTCTCAGTCCTGGGGCGGATGTCCTCAAACCCTACCTGGGAGAACTGGGGGTAGCGATCTGGACCACCACCCCCTGGACCATTCCCGCCAACCTGGGGGTGGCGGTTAACCCTGAGCTCACCTACGCGGTGGCGGCGGTGGGATCTGGGCAACCCTTCCCCTACCTGCTGATTGCCAGGGACCTCTGCGATCGCCTGGCCCAAACCCTGGGTACCCCCCTCACCCTCAAGGCCGAAATCCAGGGATCGGCCCTGGAGCACTGCACCTACCGCCATCCCCTGTTTGACCGGCAAAGCTCGATTTTAATTGGCGGCGACTACGTCACCACCGAATCGGGCACCGGCCTGGTGCACACCGCCCCTGGCCACGGGGACGAGGACTTTAAGGTGGGGCAACGCTACGGCCTGCCCATCCTCTGCCCGGTGGACGAGCGGGGGGATATGACCGCTGAAGCCGGTCCCTTCGCAGGTTTAAATGTGTTGAAGGATGCCAATCCGGCGGTGATCGAGGCCCTGGCCAGGGCCGGCGCCCTGCTCAAGCAGGAGCCCTACCTCCACAAGTACCCCTACGATTGGCGCACCAAAAAGCCCACGATTTACCGGGCCACGGAGCAGTGGTTTGCCTCGGTGGCGGGGTTTCGGGAGCCGGCCCTGCAGGCCATCCGGGAGGTCCGCTGGATTCCGGCCCAGGGGGAAAACCGGATCACCGCCATGGTGGGTGATCGCTCCGATTGGTGCATCTCCCGCCAGCGCACCTGGGGGGTGCCGATCCCCGTATTCTACGACCTGGAAACCGGCGAGCCCCTGATCAACGCCGATACCCTGGCCCACATTCAGGCCCTTTTTGCCGAAAAGGGCTCCGATGCCTGGTGGGAACTGCCGGAGACGGATCTGCTGCCCCCCGCCTACCGCGATAATGGCCGTACCTACCGCAAGGGCACCGACACCATGGATGTGTGGTTTGACTCCGGCTCCTCCTGGGCGGCGGTGGCCCAGCAGCGGCCCGAGCTCCACTACCCGGTGGAGATGTACCTGGAGGGCTCGGACCAGCACCGGGGCTGGTTCCAGTCCAGCCTATTGACCAGTGTGGCGGTGCATGGCCACGCCCCCTACAAAACCGTCCTCACCCACGGCTTTACCCTGGATGAACAGGGCCGCAAGATGAGTAAATCCGTGGGTAACGTGGTAGACCCTTCGGTGGTGATCGAGGGGGGCAAAAACCCCAAGCAGGACCCTCCCTACGGGGCCGATGTGCTGCGGCTGTGGGTATCCTCGGTGGATTACTCCGCCGATGTGCCCCTGGGCAACACCATCCTCAAGCAAATGGCGGATGTCTACCGCAAGATTCGTAACACCGCCCGCTTCCTGTTGGGCAACCTGCACGACTTTGACCCGGCCCACCAGGCGGTGCCCTACGATCAACTGCCGGAGTTGGATCGCTACATGCTGCACCGCATCAGTGAGGTGTTTACCGACATCACCGATGCCTTTGAGACCTACGAGTTTTTCCGGTTCTTCCAGACAGTGCAAAACTTTTGCGTGGTGGATCTCTCCAACTTTTACCTGGACATCGCCAAGGACCGACTCTACATTAGCGCCCCCGATTCCCTCCGGCGGCGTAGTTGCCAAACGGTGTTGGCGATCGCCATGGAAAACCTGGCCCGGGCCATTGCCCCGGTGATCTCCCACATGGCGGAGGATATCTGGCAAAATCTCCCCTACCCCAGGAGCCATGACTCGGTGTTCCAGGCCGGCTGGGTAAATCTCGACCCCCAGTGGCACCAACCGGCCCTGGCCCAGGGCTGGACCCCCCTGCGTAGCCTGCGCCAGGAGGTTAACCGGGTGCTAGAACAGGCCCGCACCGCCAAGGCGATCGGATCTTCCCTGGAGGCCAAAGCCCTGATCTACGTGGCTGATGCCAATTTACACCAGCAACTGCGGGCCCTCAACCCCCAGGACACGGTTGCCACCGAGGCTAGTCATGTGGATGAACTGCGCTACCTGCTGTTGGTCTCCCAGGTGGAGATTCTGGATAGCCCGGACGCCCTGACGGAGCTGCCCTACCACAGTCAGGCGGAAACCCTGGCGGTGGCGGTGACGGGGGCGGCGGGGCAGAAGTGCGATCGCTGCTGGAACTACTCTATCCACGTCGGCCATAGCAGCCTGCATCCGCTACTCTGCGAACGGTGTGTGCCAGCCCTGGCGGGGCAGTTTTGAGGTCTACCGTTGAGCTCCAAAGATAAAGATTCAACATCTGGATTTGTACTTTCTTACCTTTACCTTTACAATTATTAAGCTGGTTTGGATTGACTGTTTAATATTTCGTCAGGGGAAGTATTTGCAAAGGAGCATATTCCAAAGGGAGTATTTACTGGAGTTTCCCCTGTTCAAGTCTGTACTACCGGTCTGATTTAAGTTTTATTTAAGGCTATCGGCTCTTCCGGCTTAAGTATGCTTAATTGCCCTAGGACGACCTAAAAGTACTGCTATGCAAGGCTTTTAGCGAAAAAATAAGTCTTTAGAGTTCTTTTTGCAGGACTTAAGGCTTGTAAGCATTGGTATGATGGGGTTT
>JBEIGU010000059.1:0-21255 GCA_040381765.1 Leptolyngbya sp. | reverse complement strand
GTCTCATATAACCCAAAATGCAGTATCAGTATGAGATTAGCCGTGATCACGGGTGAAGAACCAGTAAATCTGCTTTTGTCTTAGAAAGTGAGCAATCTGTCTGTATCGTAATTAGCCAATTAAGATGCGATTACCCTGCCCTATCTCCTGACGAGGTCACCGTGACTGTTGGCACTCCCTCCCCTACTCCCCCCAGCTCCCGCACCCGATCGGCGACGGAAAAGGGGCTAGATCGTCTATTTGAGAACACCGCCCTGGTGTTTGCCCTGTTTATTTTGCTCCTGTTGGTGGCCATTGGCCTGCTGGTGCTGGTGCAGGCCTGGCCCGCCGTTCAAAAATACGGTTTAAGCTTCCTGTGGACCAGTGCATGGAATCCGGTGGAGGGGCGGGAGTCCTTCGGGGTGTTGCCGATGGTCTACGGAACCCTGCTAACCTCAGCCATCTCTCTGCTGATAGCGGTGCCCCTGGGCCTGGGCACGGCTCTGTTCCTGAGTGAAAACTTTATTCCTCTGAAGATTCGCACCGTTCTGGTGTTCTTAGTGGAGCTGCTGGCGGCCATTCCCAGTGTGGTCTACGGTCTGTGGGGGATTTTCGTGCTGATTCCGGCCCTGAAGTGGTTCTTTGGCCTGTTTGGCATCAGTTTCACCGGACCCAGCATCCTGGCCGCCTCCCTGGTGCTATCGGTGATGATTTTGCCGATTATTACCGCTATCTCCCGAGACTCCCTGGCGGCCCTACCCCCGGAGCTACGGCAGGGTTCCTACGGGCTGGGGGCCACCCGCTGGGGCACCATCTTTCGAGTCTTGATTCCTGCCGCCATCTCCGGTATTGTTGGCGGGGTGATGTTAGCCCTGGGGCGGGCCATGGGGGAAACCATGGCGGTGACCATGCTGGTGGGCAATGCCAACACCATCAACTCCTCCATTCTGCAGCCCGGCAATACCATCGCCTCCCTGCTGGCCAACCAGTTCGCCGAAGCCAAGGGCATTCAGGTGGCAGCCCTGATGTACGCTGCCTTCATCCTGGTGATCTTGACCCTGATCGTCAATATTCTAGCGGACTGGATTGTGCGCAAGCTCCAGGCTAAGTACGACTAGTGGGGCGCGGCATAAATTCTGCAGCCCTTGAAAAGGTAGTCAGTAGTCAGTAGTCAGTAGTCAGTAGTTCAGTTTTTTTGTTGTAGGTGGATCCCATTCCCCACTCCCCACTCCCCATTCCCCACTCCCTACCTAACTACTCCCCATGATCGCTAACTCCGCCATGGATAGTTTTAATAGCCAGAGTCTGAAAATCAACAAGGCCAGTCGCCGTAGCCTTTTTAATGCGGTTATGACCGGGTTGGCCGGCCTTTGTATCCTGGCCGCCCTGGTACCTCTGGCCCTGGTGTTGTTCTACGTCACCGTTAATGGGTTCAACCGCCTGGATCTGGACCTATTTACCCAACTGCCCCCGGCCCCGGGCCTGCAGGGGGGCGGTATTGCCAACGCCATCGTTGGTACCCTGATCGTGGTAGCGATCGCCACCGTGATTGCCGTTCCCATCGGCGTCCTCTGCGCCATCTGGCTGGCGGAGTTTGGCGGTGATGACACCTCCATTGATGAGTGGGTGCGGTTTGGGGTGAATATTCTGGCGGGGGTGCCTTCGATTATTTCTGGGGTGTTCATCTACGGTCTGATGGTGAAGCCCGCCCTGCCGGGCTACTCCGCCCTGGCGGGGGGGGTGGCCCTGGCGGTGTTGATGTTACCCACCATCATCCGCACCACCGATGAAGCCCTGAAAATTGTGCCTCAAGATATCCGCTGGGCCGCCCTGGGGGTGGGGGCCTCCAAGTATCAAATGGTGCTGAAGGTGGTGTTACCCGCCGCCGTTCCCGCTATTTTGACCGGGGTGACCCTGGCAGTGGCCCGGGCCGCCGGGGAAACTGCCCCCTTAATCTTTACGGCCCTGTTTTCGCCCTTCTGGCCCAATGGCATCACTAACCCCATCGCCAGTCTGGCGGTACTGGTGTATAACTTTGCCACTTTGCCCTTTAAACCTCAGCAGGAATTGGCCTGGGCTGCCTCCTTGATTCTGGTGTTGTTGGTGCTGATCTCCAGCATTACCGCCCGTTTAGTCACCCGTAAACGATGATACAAGTTAGGTCCGCGTAGCATTCTGAGCAGAGCATGAACCCCATGGCGATTACTAACGATGTTGTCCTACGCGCTAAGGACTGTGATATTTATTACGGGTCCTACCGAGCCGTGCGAGATGTGTCCGTTGACATCCCCCAGCATAAGGTGACGGCCTTCATCGGCCCTTCCGGCTGTGGTAAAAGTACGGTGCTCAGGTGCTTTAACCGTCTCAATGATTTAATTGAGGTTTTTCACCTGAAGGGGAAGATGACCTACCACGGTCAGGATCTCTACGCCGCCGATGTTGATCCGGTGGAGGTGCGGCGGCGGATTGGCATGGTGTTTCAAAAGCCCAACCCCTTCCCGAAGACCATCTACGACAACATCGCCTACGGCCCCCGCATTAGTAACTACCAGGGGGATATGGATGAGCTGGTGGAGACCTCCCTGCGCCGGGCCGCCCTCTGGGATGAGGTGAAGGATAAGCTGCAGGAGAGTGGCTTCTCCCTCTCCGGTGGGCAGCAACAGCGCCTCTGTATTGCCCGCACCATCGCGGTACAGCCGGAGGTGGTACTGATGGATGAACCTTGCTCAGCTCTGGATCCGATCTCCACCCTGAAGGTGGAGGAGTTAATGAAGGAGTTAACCCAGGATTACACCATTATCATCGTCACCCACAATATGCAGCAGGCCACCCGGGTGGCCGACTACACCGCCTTCTTTAATGCGGAAGTGGTGGAGGGAGCTGGCGGTAAGGTGGGTTACCTGGCGGAATTTGACGAGACCCAGAAAATTTTCAGTGACCCCGCCCTGCAAGAAACCCGGGACTACGTTACCGGTCGGTTTGGTTAAGTTCCCGCTCCATACTCCAGCCCGCAGAGGTGCTGCAGAAAATAATTTTTTGCCTGCAAAAAGCTCGTCAGGGCTATGGATTTGCTCCTGCCGATATTCCTATCAAACCACACCCAGTTGACACAGGAAGCTGTAGGGATAACCCCCTAGGCATCGGTGATGACTTTGATGGAACCAATCATACCTCCCTCAGACTCAGGTTACTGCGCGATCGTGGCAACCCTATCTAGCACCCAGACGCTTTTGTGGTCAGACCTAGATAGGAGTGCGGCAATCGTCAATTCACTAGGTTCAACTACTCACTACTGGACCGGGAGCCGTTCAATCAAATAGCCGCAGCGATGCTCTCCATTCACCAGCCAGTGGGTGCGGGTCACCTGACAATCCGGTAAGGCCAGCTCAAACATCTCGAGTTCATGGCCACAGACCGTAGGGAAGGATTGGGCAATCTGGGAAATCGCGCAGTTGTACTCGGTGATCACGTAGCGGGGGTTTGAATCCTCCGCTAGGGGATCACCTTGGTGCCATTCCGCCATGTAGCCCTCCGCCTGGCGCAGTTGCACCAGGGCCGCCACCCGCTCCGAGAGGGAACCCGAGCCCACCCGATCTCGGTACTCCAGGGCCTTACGCTCCCACTGCCTGCGGAGAATAGTGCCCACCTGCTCCTGACCGACGGTTTCCGCCAGGGTGTCTAGCAGGGAAATGGCAAACTCATCGTATTGAGCTGGAAACCGCTGTCGACCCTTCTCACTCAGCTGGTAGAAGTGGTTGGGGCGGCCCATGCCCTCGTGAACGGTGCGGTGCTCGATCAGGGCTTCAGTTTCCAGGTCCTTGAGGTGACGGCGAATCGCCTGGGTACTGACCTGAAATCGGTCGGCCAACACCTGGGCGGTGGCCTCACCCTGCTTGAGCAGGTATAGCAGGATATCGTCCTTGGTGGAGGGTTGCTGGAGGAAGGTCATCGCGATAACCCAAGGGGGGATTCAGAGGGTGGGGAAAGGTAACCTGACCATGGAAAAACCCTAGGAGGATAGGAGGTTGCCCCAAACTATACCCTAACCCTCAAACTAAGGTGGGAGACTTTGACAACATCCCTATTGTTAAATTACCCTAGATCCTAGTTAGGCAACATAAAGGTTGCTTTAATTGTATAAAATTAAATAGCTGTGTCACGCCTACCCTGGCGCTAATTTATCCTGGCGGCAACCAATGACTGACAAAAAAACCACCCAATCCTCTGATAAGAGCAAAACTACCCAAGCCTCTGATAAAAATCTGGAGATGATGCGTAGCTTTGCGCAGAAATACGCCAAAAGCACCGGCACCTATTTCAGTGAAGATCTTGGGGTGACCGCTGTTGTCCTCGAAGGATTGGCCAAGCATAAGGATGACCTGGGTTCGCCCCTTTGTCCCTGCCGCCACTATGAAGATAAGGAGGCGGAGGTGAAGGCGATCTACTGGAACTGCCCCTGTATTCCCATGCAGGAACGCAAGGAGTGTCATTGCATGTTGTTCCTCACCTCCGATAACCCCTTTGCCGGCGACCAGCAGGACATTGATTTTGAAACCATCCGGGCGGAAACCAACAAGTACGCCTAACTACTCCCCACTCCCCACTTTCCCCTGTAAAGGTTTCCCCATGAGTGCTTCTGTCCAGTCCCTGGTGAGTCAGCCCTACAAGTACGGGTTTACCACCGATATCGAGGCCGATGTGATTCCCCGGGGCCTCAGTGAAGAGGTGGTGCGGCTGATCTCCGCTAAAAAGAATGAGCCGGAGTTTATGCTGCAGTTCCGCCTCAAGGCCTACCGGCGTTGGTTGACCATGGCGGAGCCGACCTGGCCCAATGTCTCCTACCCTGCCATCGACTACCAAAAGATTATTTATTACTCCGCCCCCAAGGTCCAGCCCCAAAAGCTGGGTAGTTTGGAGGAGGTCGACCCTACCCTGCTGGAAACCTTTGAAAAGCTGGGCATTCCCTTGACGGAGCAAAAGCGCCTGGCCAACGTGGCGGTGGATGCCATTTTTGATAGTGTCTCCATTGCCACCACCTACAAGGAGAAGTTGGCGGAGTCGGGGGTAATCTTTTGCCCCATTTCTGAAGCGGTGCAGGAACACCCGGAGCTGGTGGAGAAGTACCTGGGCAGTGTGGTGCCGATTGGCGATAACTACTTCGCCGCCCTCAACTCGGCGGTGTTTAGCGACGGCTCCTTTGTCTACATCCCCAAGGGCACCCAGTGCCCCATGGACCTCTCCACCTACTTCCGCATTAACAATGGCGAGTCGGGGCAGTTTGAGCGCACCCTGATCGTGGCGGAGTCCGGTAGTTCCGTTACCTACCTGGAGGGCTGCACTGCCCCCATGTACGACAGCAACCAACTGCACGCGGCAGTAGTGGAGCTAGTGGCCCTGGACCACGCCACCATTAACTACTCGACGGTGCAGAACTGGTTTGCCGGGGATGAAAACGGTAAGGGGGGCATCTATAACTTTGTCACCAAGCGGGGGCTCTGTGCCGGCGACCACGCCAAAATCTCCTGGACCCAGGTGGAAACCGGTTCCGCCATCACCTGGAAGTACCCCAGCTGTGTATTAGTGGGAGATCATGCCGTCGGCGAGTTTTACTCCGTCGCCCTCACCAACCATCACCAGCAGGCGGACACCGGCACCAAGATGGTGCACGTGGGCAACCATACCCGCAGCACCATCATCTCCAAGGGTATCTCCGCGGGCCAGTCGAAAAACAGCTATCGGGGGCTGGTGAAAATGGGGCCGAAGGCGGAGGGGGCGCGCAACTACTCCCAGTGTGATTCCATGCTGATTGGCGATCGCTCCAGCGCCAACACCTTCCCCTACATCCAGGTGCAAAACAGCACCGCCCAGGTGGAGCACGAAGCCTCCACCTCCAAAATTGGTGAAGACCAGCTCTTCTACTTCGCCCAGCGCGGTATTTCCCCCGAGGATGCGGTGTCCATGATCATCAGCGGCTTCTGTCGGGATGTGTTTAACAAACTGCCGATGGAGTTCGCCGCCGAGGCGGATAAACTGCTGGCCCTGAAGCTGGAAAACACCGTGGGCTAGACACCCTTCCCTACCCTGCCAATTAATGATTAACCCCAACAGCGATCTAATTCTGTCCGTTAACAACCTCCACGCCAGCGTCGATGGGGTGGAGATTCTCAAGGGCCTTAACCTGGAGGTGAGGGCCGGTGAGATCCACGCCATCATGGGCCTGAATGGCTCTGGCAAAAGTACCTTCTCTAAGGTGCTGGCGGGCCACCCCGATTACCAGGTTACCGCCGGGGCAGTGCACTTCCAGGGTAAGGACCTGCTGGAGCTGGCCCCCCACGATCGCGCCACCGCCGGTATTTTCCTGGCCTTCCAGTATCCCCTGGAGATTCCTGGGGTGAGCAACCGGGACTTTTTGCGGGTGGCCTGTAACGCCCACCGCCAGGCCCGCGGCCAGGAGGAGCTGGATGTGTTTGACTTTGACGACCTGGTGGAGGAGAAGCTGGGGGTGGTAAAAATGGAGGCCGCCTTCCTGGATCGCAGCGTCAACGAGGGCTTCTCTGGGGGTGAGAAAAAGCGCAATGAAATCCTGCAGATGGCCCTGCTGGAACCCACCCTGGCCATTCTCGATGAAACCGACTCCGGGTTGGATATCGACGCCCTCAAAACCGTGGCCCAGGGGGTTAACCAGTTGGCCACCCCCGATAATGCCATCATTCTGATTACCCACTACCAGCGCCTGCTCAACTACATCGTGCCCGACTACGTCCACGTTATGGCCCACGGGCAGATTATTACCACCGGTGATCTGTCCCTAGCCCAGCAACTGGAGGAGCGAGGCTACGACTGGCTGCTGGCGGCCCACCCCCTGGAGGTGGCGGCGTCATGACGGCCTCCCTCTCCCCCCTGGCAAGCGCCGCCGATCGCCGCGATCGCTACCTGCAGTCCCTGGCCCTGGTCCTCCAGGCCGCCCTACCCCAGGACCTGCCCCTCACCGATCTCCGCCGTCAGGCCGCCGCCGCCCTACAGGAACAGACCTTCCCCTCCCCCCGCCAGGAGGACTGGCGCTTTACCGACCTCTCCCCCCTGCTGGCCCTTGACCTGCAGCCAGCCCCGGCGGTGTCTGCCCCCAGTCCCCCGGACTGGAGCGACCTGGGCACCCCAGCGGTGCAGCTGGTGCTGGTGAATGGGTACTTCTGCCCCGCCCTCTCCCGGCTGGAGGGCCTACCCCCTGGGGCGATCGCCGGCAGCCTGCGCCACCTGCTCAACCAGCCCGATCTGGCCCCCCGCCTGCTGCCCCGCCTGGCCCAGGCCCCTGGTCAGCAGGAGGTCTTTACCGCCCTCAATAGCCTGGGCTTCGCTGATGGGGTAGGGCTGTGGGTTCCCCCCCACCGGTCGGTGGCCCTGCCGGTGCAGATCCTCCACCTCACCAGCGCCGGCCTGGAACCCCAGCTGGCCCAGCCCCGTAGCCTGGTGGTGGTGGAGGCGGGCAGCCAGCTTACCCTGGTGGAACAGTACGGCGGTGAGGGGGCCTCCCCCTCGGTGACCAACACCGTGACCGAAATCTGGCTGGAGTCCGGCGCCCAGATCCACCATAGCCGCCTGCAACGGCAGGGCCAGGCTAGCTTCCACCTGGGGAAAACCGCCGTCATGCAGGGGGCCGATAGCCAGTACGCGGGCACCGCCCTCTACCTGGGGAGCCGCCTCAACCGCCATGATTGGCAGGTCTACCAAACCGGCCCCCAGACCACCACCCAGCTCCAAAGTCTGGCCCTGCTCAGGGGGGAGCAGCACAGCGATACCCACAGTCTGGTGGCCCTGGGCCATCCCCATGGCCAGGTGGAGCAACGGCACCGGGCCATTGTCGATGACCGGGCCCACAGCGTCTTTAATGGCCGCATCGTGGTGCCCCAGGCGGCCCAGTTTACCAAGGCCAGCCAGCTTAACCGCAACCTGCTGCTCTCTAACCAGGCCCGGGTGGATACCAAACCCCAGTTGGAAATTGTCGCCGACAATGTTAAGTGCGCCCATGGCGCCACTGTCAGCCAGCTCCAGGCCGATCAGATCTTCTATCTCCAGAGTCGGGGCATTAGCGCCCCCCAGGCCCAGCGCCTGCTGATCTACGCCTTTGCCATGGACATTCTCCAGACCCTCCCCCTCGCCCCGCTGCGGGACCGCCTCAGTGCCACCCTGGCGGACTGGCGAGGCTAGTCTGACCCCCTTAATCCTCACCCCAGCCTCCCTATGACCGTCACCCAGGAACGTTCCCTCGCCCAGCAGGTCCGCGCCGATTTCCCGATTTTGCATCAGCAGGTGAATGGCCATGCCCTGGTGTATTTTGATAACGCCGCCACCTCCCAAAAGCCGACCCCGGTGCTGGAGAGCCTGCAACACTACTACCGGCAGGATAATGCCAACGTGCATCGGGGCATCCATAGCCTCAGCGCCCGGGCCACCGATGCCTACGAAGGGGCGCGGGATAAGGTGGCGGCCTTCGTCAAGGCCGCCAGTCGGGATCAGATCGTCTTCACCCGCAATGCCAGTGAGGCGATTAACCTGGTGGCCTACAGTTGGGGCATGGGCACCCTGCAGCCCGGCGATGAAATTATCCTCTCGGTGATGGAGCACCACAGTAACCTGGTGCCCTGGCAGTTTGTGGCCCAGCGTACTGGGGCGGTGCTGCGGTTTGTGGGCCTTTCCCCAGAGCAAGGCTTTGATCTGGATCAGTTTCGGGCTCTGATTAGCGATCGCACCCGCCTGGTGGCCATCAACCATGTCTCCAACACCCTGGGCTGCCTTAACCCGGTGGAGGAGGTGATTGCCCTGGCCCACCACTACGGCGCCAGGGTGCTGATTGACGGCTGCCAGAGCGCCCCCCACCTGCCCCTGGACCTGCCGGCCATGGGCTGTGACTGGTTTGTGGCCTCGGGCCATAAAATGTGCGGCCCCACCGGGATTGGCTTTCTCTACGGCCAGCGATCGCTGCTCCAGGCCATGCCCCCCTTCCTGGGCGGGGGGGAAATGATCGCCGATGTGTTTCTCGACCGGGCCACCTACGCTGAACTGCCCCACAAGTTTGAGGCCGGCACCCCCGCCATCGCCGAGGCGATCGCCCTGGGGGCGGCGGTAGACTACCTCTCGGGTCTGGGCATGGATCGGATTGCCCGCTACGAGCACGAACTCACCGCCTACCTCTACCAGCAAATCCAGACCATTCCCGACCTTACCCTCTACGGCCCCCGGCCCCACAGCGACGGCAGCGGCCGCGCCGCCCTGGCCACCTTTACCCTGGGCCATGTTCATTCCCAGGACCTGGCCACCCTGCTAGATCAATCCGGCATTGCCATTCGCTCTGGCCACCACTGTACCCAACCCCTGCATCGCCTGCTGGGGGTCGATTCCACCGCCCGGGCTAGCCTTTACTTCTACAACACCCGGGCGGAAATCGATCGGTTTATTGCGGCCCTACAGGAAACGGTGGAGTTCTTCCGGGGAATTTTGGCGGAGGATTGATCGGGTGGCCTTAGACCCTGGTGAAGATGTTGTATTAACCCCGGTGTCCTGGGCTGAATGACTACAGTTATATAATTCACAGGAAGTCGATCTGGAGGATGGTTAGGCTGCTATCCTCTGGCTAGTCCTGGAGATTATCCCCGCGAGGTTCTGTGTCAGAAACTAAACCCAGCCGATCCCTGGCGAATATCGCCGGTATTGTGGCGATAGCCACGATTTTAAGCAAACTAGCGGGGTTATTTCGCCAACAGGCGATCGGTGCAGCCTTTGCGGTGGGCCCCGTCGCCGATGCCTACAGCTTTGCCTACATTATTCCCGGTTTCCTGCTGATTTTGTTGGGGGGGATCAACGGTCCCTTCCACAGTGCCATTGTCAGCGTGGTGGCCCGGCGCGATCGCCAGGAGACGGCGGTGTTAGTGGAAACCATTAACACCCTGGTGGGGTTAATCCTGGTGGGCCTGTCGGTACTACTCCTGGGGCTAGCGGGGCCGATCATCCAGGCCATTGCCCCGGGGTTAGGGCCCACTGCTCGGGAAATAGCGGTTTTACAACTGCGAATTATGTCCCCCATGGCCCTGTTGGCAGGGTTGATCGGCATTGGCTTTGGCGCCTTAAATGCCGATAGTCAATTCTGGCTGCCCTCCCTCAGCCCAATCCTCTCCAGTGGCTCGGTGTTGTTGGGGTTGGGCCTACTCTACGCCACCCTGGGTAAGGCCATGACCAACCCAGAGTTTTACCTCCTGGGGGGAGCGGTGCTGGCCGCCAGCACCCTGGGGGGGGCGGTTTTGCAGTGGTTAGCCCAGATCCCCAGCCTGTGGCGGTCGGGGTTGGGGCGACTGCGACTTCGCTTTGATTGGTCGGTCCCGGGGGTACAGCAGGTGTTGCAGGTGCTGGTGCCCGCCACCCTATCCTCCGGCATGTTGCAGATCAACCTGTTTACCGATTTATTTTTTGCCTCCTATATCGCCGGTACGGCAGCGGCCCTCAGCTACGCCAACCTCTTGGTACAAACCCCCCTGGGGATCATTTCCAACGTCATTCTGGTGCCCTTTCTCCCGATCTTTGCCCGGCTGGCAGACCCCCTGCACTGGCCCGAATTAAAAACCCGGATCCGCCAAAGCCTGCTGTTTACCGCTCTGACCATGCTGCCCCTGGGGACGATGTTTATGGTTCTGGCCTCCCCCCTGGTGCGGGTGATCTATGAACGGGGAGCCTTTAGCGGAGAGGCCTCCCAGTTGGTGGCCTCCTTGCTGGTGGCTTACGGGCTGGGGATGTTTGTCTACCTGGCCCGGGATGTGTTAGTGCGGGTTTTCTATGCCCTGGGGGATGGTCAAACCCCCTTTCGCATCAGTTTGATCAACATTGGGTTGAACGCCCTTCTGGACCTCTGGCTGATGCGCTGGCTAGGGGCTCCAGGGTTGGTTTTAGCGACGGTGGGGGTGAATATTGTGGCCACCCTGGCCATGGTGGTGATCTTAAACCGTCGGCTGGGGGGCTTGCCCCTGGTGAAATGGGGCGGGGCGATCGCCATGCTCACGGCCCTCAGTGGCCTGGCCGGTCTGGTGAGTTGGGGGGTTTTAGGGCAACTGCAAAACCAATTTGGCCGTCAGGGCCTGACGGTTTTACTTGTTCAATTAATTCTACCTGGGGCGATCGGGCTACTGCTATTTACCCTGGTGGCCTTGCTGCTACCCATTCCCGAGGTCAAACAACTGGTCAATCGCCTGAGACAGCGGCTACAGTAAAAGGAAAGCAGGGTTCTAATCAGTCTTTATCTATCCATCTACTAACCGACTGACTAATTGTTATTTCCCTAGGATTAATCAATATAGCCGTGTTTACAGGAATTGACTTGATCGTTATCCTGGTTGTGCTGGGTGTGATTTTATACACTATGCAATCGGGCTCCGGTGAAGGTAGTGGTGGCGTTAAGATCAACGTGAAGGTTGAACCCCTGACCTTTCTAGTGATTATGATGGTGGCGGCCATGGTAGTGGGTTCGCTGCTCTAGGGGCTTTCATCCCTAGGCTCTTTAGAACCGCAAGGGGAGAAGCCGATCAAGGGTTTGCAGGAATTGGGCCAATTGCCGATAGGCTGATTCAATCAAATCTCCTTCCAGCACCACCGTGGAGGTGGGGTAGGTTTCTAATACCTCCTGGAGGGTAATCTGGCGATCGGGGCTGGCGGAAAGCACCAGGGCTGATCGCAGGGCCTGTCGGCTAGCCTCTGGGGCGACGGGATGGACGGCGGTGCCCAGTTGATCCAGGAGCCACTCCCCTGGCCAACTATTCAGGGCCTTATCCAGCAAAATAGGGTCGGCGGCCAGGGGTTGGGTGAGGAGCGATCTCAGAGAGACAGGATCCTGACCGGCCTGGCGCAAAAGCGCCCCCAGGGATTGGCTAGTCTCGCCGGTAGCAGCCAGGCTGGCCAGATCCGCTATCGGCACGGTACGGCTAAAGCCACGGTATTTAAGCATTACCTCTGAAGCGGCCCAGCTATACCCAGGGGCTAACCCTAGTGCTATTAGGGCGAGGGTTAGGTTCAATAGTCGTTTTCCCATGGAGCCAACGCTACTAGACCGGCAGTTGCCGTAGGGATCATTTTTTGAAGTGAGGAAATAGCCCAGGTGTCTCTTCAGAGAGTTCAGGAGCCCCTGGAGGACGTCAGGGACAGGGCTGAGGTGGATGGCCGACCATGGCCATTGCTAGGGGCGGTTACCTGTTCAATATTAAAGCGATACCCGACATTACGCACCGTTTGAATGATATTAGGTTGGCGGGGATCGGCCTCGATTTTTTTCCGTAGGGAAAGAATGTGGGTGTCAACGGTGCGGGGGTTATCAATGGCATCGGGCCAAGCTCGACGCAACAGGTCACTGCGGGTCAGGGGGGAACCGGAGGCCTGGGTAAGAACGTACAACAGGCTAAACTCCTGGGGAGTCAGGTCAATGTACTCACCCCGAAGGTGAACTCGACGTTGTACCAGGTCAATATTCAGGTCACCGTAGGTCAGGGAGGCTGGAGCAGCGTTTAATCGGGCACGACGGGTGAGGGCATCCACTCGGGCTAGAAACTCCTGCATACCGAAGGGTTTGGTCAGATAGTCATCGGCGCCAGCCCTGAGGCCATTGACAATATCCGCCTCCGTAGTGGCCGCTGACAGGATCATAATTAGGGGCTGGCCCTGGCCATGCAGCCAACGACAGAGCTCAATGCCGTCACCCTCCGGTAGATGGGAATCAAGAATAATCAAATCGGGCTGACGAGCCTGAAACAGATCCCGGGTACGAACCTGGTCGCTCGACTGAAAGACTTTATAACCAGCCTGCTGTAGGTGCCATCCCAAGAGCGATCGCAGATGGGGGTTGCCTTCAATAATTTGAATCGATACAGCGCCCACTGGTTAAACGGGTAAGGTTCACAATTATTGAGTCACCATAGCAAAGCTAATTCAGTCTTTTTGTAGCCACAGTCACTCTAATCGCAGCGGGTCTCCAGGTATTGCCCAATCATCAGTTCTTCTCCCGCCCGACAAATTACGGTTTGGCGAGTGCGGTAGCGTTGACCAATTAGTTTAATTTCCTCCTCAAAACAAGAATCGTTATACTCGGTTTTGAGTTGCATAGTGCGGTGATCGCGAAATAGATACTGGGCGATCACCGGTTGGTGGGTGGCAAAGCCCCGATCTCGGTAAAGGATAGGGCCCCGTACCCCAAACACCGTGCTCCCTGTCACGGGCTTTTTCCCGGTGCCTACGTAATCGCTTTCCCAGGTGACGGTGGTACCGCAGATCAGAGGCTGCCGCAGATCTAATCCGTGTAACTCCGCTAGCTCTAGTAGGGCCGGTGAGCCCACTGGCAAGAACTCAATGTTAATCTGACTGACCACCTCCTGGGTCTCCCCACTCTTCAGGGTGTAATAGCGGCGTTCTGACCGCCATGCCCCTGAGGTTTCCCGGAAAAAAGCCGTAATTAGGGGTTCAGCCAGGGTGCGATCTGTATCAACGGAGAAGGACATAGGGCTAGGAAAGAAAAAACAGTGGTCAGCGAGTGTCGAAAGTCAATACTCTGATTTAAATATGTGATTTTTCTTAATCATAGTTCCTGATCCGGAGGATTCGCAACATGGGGTCACTATTCCCAGGCCGTTGGAGAAGATTATTATGAATTTCCTGAAATGGCCTTGCAAGTATTGTTACTTAGGGATTGTGGAGCTGCTGGGACTGGCCGGAACCGTTACAATAGGGCCACTAACCTATCGCTGGTGTTTTTGACCCATGGCCATGGTTCCCCTCCTGACCACCTCGGCAGACTTTCCCGTTCCAGCCCAGGCGAGCTGGTCACCCCTACCTAGCCAGCGGCCCCTATTGCTGGTGGGCCACGGCAGCCGTGATGGGGAAGGCCGCGATCGCCTGCTGGACTTTGCCGCCGCCTACCAGGCCAGGGACCAGTCTCGTCCGGTGATTCCCTGTTTCCTGGAGCTAACGGAGCCCACTATCCAGGAGGGGGTAGATCGCTGTGTGGCGGCGGGCTACAGCGAGATCTCGGTGCTGCCGGTGCTGCTCTTTGCCGCCCGCCACAATAAGTTTGACGTCACCAACGAGTTAGACCGGGCCCGCCAGCGCCACCCCCAGGTCACCTTTCACTACGGTCGTCACTTTGGCATCACCCCAGAGATCATTCGCCTCTGGCAGGCTCGCCTGGCGGAGCTAGATGGCCCCCGCCTGAATCCCCAGGGGATTGCCCGGGAGGATACGGTATTGCTGTTTGTGGGCCGCGGCGCCAGTGACCCCGACGCCAATGGGGATGTCTACAAGCTGGCCCGCATACTGTGGGAAGGCAGTCGCTACAAAACCGTGGAAATTTGCTTTGTCGGCATTACCCATCCGCGCCTGGAGGAGGGCTTTCGCCGGGCCCGACTTTACCAGCCCCAGCGGATTATTGTGTTGCCCTACTTTTTATTTACCGGGGTGTTGGTGAAGAAAATCATGGAGATTACCCGCCAACAACAGGTCACCTATCCAGAGTTGGCCATCACGGCCCTGCCGGAGATGGGTAACCACCCCCAGTTACTAGAGATGCTGCGCGATCGGGAACTGGAAACCCACCTGGGTCAAGTGCAGATGAACTGTGAGATGTGTAAGTTCCGCCTGGCGGCCCGGGGCAGTGGGGCTGGCCACCATCACCATCACCATAGTCATGATCACCATGGCCACGATCACCACCATGACCAGCCCCTCGACCTGTTTCCCACCCCAGAGAGTTACCACCAGCGAGCCTGGCAAGTGCCCTAAGCCGTTGGGGTGCTGCCCCGCCCCTGACCCGTTGGCGGTGGCTGTAGCCATAGACCTGGGTGGAATGGCCCTGGTTCCCTATAATGGGGGCTGATTCCCCTAGCTAGTTCCTACCTATGTCAGCCCCCGCCACCTCCCCTGGTCAGAGTGCTTCCAGCCTGGAAGAGATCCGTGCTACTCGCCTGCAAAAGGTGGCCACCCTGCAACAGTTGGGGCTCAACCCCTTCGCCTACCGCTGGCCCGTCACCGCCCACGCCGCCGAATTGCAAGACCGTTACACCGATCTAGCCCCTGGAGAGGAGGTGGCGGTGGCGGTCTGGCTGGCCGGCCGGATTTTGGCCCGTCGGGTGTTTGGCAAGTTAGCCTTCTTTAGCCTTCAGGATGAGACCGGCACCATTCAGCTGTATCTGGACAAGGCGGAAATCCAGACCGCCATGGCGGCCATCGATGGCGACGCCTTTACCCATCTGAAGCAACTCACCGATGTGGGGGATATTCTGGGGGTAAAGGGTACGGTCAAGCGCACGGAAAAGGGGGAACTCTCCATCAAGGTGGGGGAATACGCCATCCTCACTAAGGCTCTGCTGCCCCTGCCGGACAAGTGGCATGGGCTCACCGATGTGGCCAAGCGTTACCGCCAGCGCTATGTCGATCTAATTGTCAACCCCACGGTGCGGGAGACCTTTCGTCGGCGAGCCCTGATTACCAGTGGGATTCGCCGCTATCTGGAGGACCGAGGCTTTTTAGAAATCGAAACCCCGGTGTTGCAAACCGAGGCGGGGGGGGCGGAGGCCCGTCCTTTTACCACTTACCACAACACCCTGGAGATGGACCTCTACCTGCGCATTGCCACCGAGCTCCACCTCAAGCGCCTGGTGGTAGGAGGCTTTGAAAAGGTCTTTGAGATTGGCCGAATTTTTCGCAATGAGGGGGTCTCGACCCGCCATAACCCAGAGTTTACCAGCGTTGAGTTTTACCAGGCCTACGCTGACTACCATGACTTTATGGACCTGACGGAAGACCTGGTGGCCACCCTGGCCCAGGATATTTTGGGCACCCTGCAGATTACCTACCAGGAGCACCCCATTGACCTCACTCCCCCCTGGCGACGGGTGACCATGCATGACCTGGTGCGCGAGCAGACCGGGCTCGATTTCCACCAGTACAGCAGTCTAGCTGAGGCCAAGGCCGCCGTCGCCCCCCTCAACCTTTATGGGGTGGAGGATTGCGACTCTATCGGTAAGCTCCTGAACGAGGTGTTTGAGCAAAAAATCGAGGCTACCCTGATTCAGCCCACCTTTTTGATCGATCATCCGGTGGAGATTTCTCCCCTGGCTAAGCCCCACCGCAGTAAACCTGGGGTAGTGGAGCGATTTGAGTTATTTGTGGCAGGTCGGGAAACCGCCAATGGCTTTTCCGAGCTTACCGACCCTACGGATCAACGCCAACGGTTTGAGCAGCAGGCCGCCCGGAGGGCGGCTGGCGACCTGGAGGCCACCGGGGTGGATGAGGACTTTCTCACCGCCCTGGAGCACGGCCTACCTCCCACCTGCGGGGAGGGCATTGGCATCGATCGCCTGGTGATGCTGCTCACCGATAGCCCCAGCATTCGAGATGTGATTGCCTTTCCGCTGTTGAAGCCCGAGCCAGAGAAGCCAGAAGCGGAATAATAGATCAGGGCTGCCTCAGCTAAGAGGAAAGGCTGTTGCGCTCCCAAAACACCCCATCGACCTCCCCCCTAATGACCTTTGAAACGAATTCCCAGGAACAGGTCGTAGATAAAGCTGGCAAAGTCTTTCACCTGCAGTAACCCTAGGGATTGGGGTGACCCCTTGGCATCTAGGAGAGGTTGCATCACTTCGTAGGTGGGCTTGTACTTGTACCAGGGTACGGAGGGCCACAGATGGTGGACCAGATGGTAGTTCTGTCCCATAATCATCAGGTTGAGGATGGCGCTAGGATAAACCCTGGCATTTTTCCAGCGATCGCGCTCCTGAAAGGGACGATGGGGCAGGTAATCGAAAAATAGGCCCAGGGCAATACCCACCACCAGGGCGGGGGAAAACCAGAAGTTAAAAATATACCCCAGGAAATCAAATCGCCAGGCCGCCAACACCAAAAGGGCTACCGCCAGGCGGCCCAGGAACCACTCCAGCAATTCCCAGTTACGCCATAGCTGGCGTTTGAAAAAGTAAACTTCGTGGTAAAAAAAGCGGGCGGCAATCAACCAGAGGGGACCGCCGGTGGAGACGAAGTGATCAGGGTCGTTATCGGGATCGTTAACGTGGGCATGGTGTTGTAGATGCACTCGGGTAAACACCGGAAAGGAGAACCCGAGAATCAAGGCGCTACCATGGCCCAACACCGCATTAATAGTGCGATGGCGGTGGGCAGAGTTGTGGGAGGCGTCATGAATAACGGTGCCGGCCAGATGTAGGGACAGCACATTCATTAAAAACACACACCAACCCACCCAGCCCCAGAGAAAGTAACCCAGGGTCGACAGGGTAATCAACCCAGCCGAAGCCATAAACATCAGAGTATCAGGACTCAAACCCCCTTCAGTTTTTAATAACTCAGGGGGAACGGTTTTTCGTATCGTCAGGGGCTCAGCTGCCGCCGACATGTCGCATTGCTCCTACACACCAGTGCCTTCGGTAGTATACGTTAGGATGCCTAGATAATAAAGTTTTGTGACAGCTCCTCAGGGAAAAAATATTTTTCCTATCCTCCATCAGGGGCAGTTTTTCCCTAGACTTGGGTGGGAAGCTATTGGGAAAATCCTATAAAGGCCCCATCGCATACCGTTATCTGTCGGGCAATCCTGGATAGTTAAGGTATGCTCCATAGATTCCGGCCCTTCGCCTATCCTCCAATGTTATCTATGCCTTCTAACCTGTCCTCCCCTAATCGTCGCCGTACCAAGATTGTTGCCACCATTGGGCCAGCGACTCAGAAGCCTGAGGTGTTACGAGACTTGATCGAGGCGGGAGCTACCACCCTGCGCCTAAACTTTTCCCACGGCAGCCATGAGGACCACCAGCGGAGTATTCGGCTGATCCGGCAGGTGTCCTTTGAGCTCAACCAACCCGTGGGCATTTTGCAAGACCTGCAGGGACCTAAAATCCGTCTGGGTAAGTTTGAGGAGGGATCCATCCAACTGGCTAAAGGAGACTTATTTATCCTCACTAGCCAACCCATTCCGGGTACCCAGGAGCGCGCCTGCGTGACCTACGATAAGCTGGCCCAAGAGGTCCCCGTCGGTTCCAGAATCCTGTTGGATGATGGTCGGGTGGAAATGCAGGTGGAGTCGGTGGATTTGACTGCCCAGGAACTCCACTGCCGGGTGGTGGTGGGGGGCGTCCTATCGAACAATAAGGGGGTTAACTTCCCTGGGGTATACCTATCGATTAAGGCCCTGACGGAGAAGGACCGGGAAGACTTGATGTTTGGACTAAATCAGGGGGTCGATTGGGTGGCCCTGAGTTTTGTCCGTAACCCCCAGGATGTTCTAGAAATTAAGGAGATCATCACCAGTGCTGGCAAGCATGTGCCGGTTATCGTCAAGATCGAAAAGCATGAAGCGATCGAGCAGATGGAGGCCATCCTCTCCCTGTCCGACGGGGTGATGGTGGCTCGTGGGGATTTGGGGGTGGAGCTGCCGGCAGAGGAGGTGCCGATTCTCCAGAAGCGCCTGATTCTCACCGCCAATTCCCTGGGCATACCGGTGATTACCGCCACCCAAATGCTCGATAGCATGGTGTCCAACCCCCGTCCTACCCGGGCTGAGGTTTCCGACATTGCCAATGCCATTTTAGATGGCACCGATGCCGTTATGCTCTCTAATGAAACCGCCGTGGGTAAGTTTCCCGTCGAGGCGGTGGCGACTATGGCCCGGGTGGCGGTGCGCACTGAACAGGAGGGCATTATCCACCGAGATGCGGTGGGCTTTGGGGTGTGTTCCATTCCCAATGCCATCAGTCAGGCGGTCAGTCGGATTGCGGCCCAACTTAACGCCGCTGCCATTATGACCCTGACTAAAAGCGGGTCAACGGCTCGCAATGTCTCCAAGTATCGGCCCCACACCCCAATTTTGGCGGTCACTCCCCTGGTCAGCGTGGCTCGCCAGCTGCAACTGGTGTGGGGGGTGCGTCCCCTATTGGTGCTTGATTTGCCCTCCACCACCCAAACCTTTCAGGCGGCCATGGGGGTGGCCCAGGAAAAGGGCCTGCTGCAGGATGGCGATCTGGTGGTGTTGACGGCGGGTACCCTGCAGGGGGTCTCGGGGTCGACGGACCTGATTAAGGTGGACGTGGTGACGGCGGTGTTGGGTCGAGGGGTGGGGGTAGGGGAGGCCTCCGTGAGTGGGCGGGCCCGAGTAGCCCACCATAGTCTGGAAATCCAGGACTTTAACGATGGAGAAATTCTGGTGGTACCCCACACCAATGCCGATTTTGTCGATGTGATTCGGCGCTGTCGAGGCATCATCACCGAGGAGGATAGTCTCACCAGCCACGCAGCAGTGATTGGCCTGCGGTTGGGGGTGCCGGTGATCCTGGGGGTGAAGAATGCAACGGAAACCATTCGCGATGGCACTATTTTAACCCTGGATACTCGACGGGGGCTGGTGTTCTCTGGTGCCACAGCACCGATCAAAAGTACCCCTCAGGTGAGTGGACTATAGTCAGTGCTAGCCCTAGAAACCAGAAACCCTGACCGTGTTTGTCAGGGTTTCTTTGTTTTCGATCAGGCCTCTCGGATCTGCTCAGCCCCGCTTAGGACGTTTCTAGCTGTAGGCCCGTGAAAGCGGAAGACAGCTAGAATCCCTAGGACGGGGTAAGTCGGTCAAAGTACAGGCCGGATTGGCGCTCTGGCCAGAACTGTTTTTTCCCTAAGATTAACCGCTTAAGACCCAGAACTTAACCTACTTATAAAGTTCTGTCGATAGACGAAATGCCAAAATACCGGGTACAAGAGCAAGGGCTAGGGCGATGAAGATCTGGGTGTCGGAAAGAGCCATAGGAGTGTTCCTCAAGGTTGGATGACAAGCAAAGCTGGATGATCGGTAAATTATGGGTCACCCAGGGTTGGTTGATATCGAGCCAGGCAAGGACCAGGAGTCCAGGAGTGGGCCTAAAGCCCCTGCCTAGACCTGATTGTTAACCAAGAGGGAGACTTATGGATAAAGGGTTGCCCCAACTGTTACACAGCTTAACGGTTGACTACAATTAGTTGAGGTTTTGAAAACGGTGGAATGGAACCACGACAGCGATCGCGCCAGGAACAACCGAACTAATCTACGTATAGGTTGTTTGAAAAGGGTTGTCCCAGGTATAGTTCGCCGCCAGGGGGCCGCCAAAATACTGAATTTTGAGGTGATTATCCTACTCTATAGGTATAGTTTGAGACTTTACTTCGGCTTTTCAAACAACCTCTCAGGTTAGTCTGTCGCGATCTTGGCATTTACCAGGAGACCTCTATGGTTATCATTAATTTCACCATTGATCCGATCTTATTATTCCTTATTACTACTTTCATATTCCGCCAGTGAACACCACCCAACCCCCACGCACTGAATTTCAACGGCAGCTCCTGCGCGTTCAGCGTGACCTTCTGCGCATGGGCGCCCTAGCTGAGAATTCCTGTGTTTTAGCCCGTGACGCTCTCTGCGATCGCAACTTGGAGGCGGTCCAACGTTTAAAAATCCAAGACAAGCAGATTGATCAGTTCTATCGCCAGATTGAGGTGGACTGTATCCAATTATTTACCCTGCAGGTCCTGAAAGAAGAAGATCTGCGCCGGGTAGGAGCTTTTATCCAAATGGTGCGAGATCTGGAACGCATTGGCGACTACGCAAAGGATCTAGGAGAGGTGGCAATTAAGCTCTTTCCCTACCCCATCCATCCCCTGATGGGGCGTGTCCAGACCATGTTAGACCGGTGTCGTTCCATGGTGGCCATGAGCCTGCTAGCCCTGTCGGATTTAGATGCGGCCTCAGGCTTGGAAATCAAACAAAAGGACGATGTCGTAGACAGTGACTACCGCGATATCTATGAATACCTGGCCCATCAAACTGACCTGGTGGGGTCCGTTGAACCGACGGTATTATTGATATTAGCCATTCGCTACATGGAGCGCATTGCTGACCACGCCACTAACATTGGCAAGCGAGTCGCCTACATTGTTACTGGTGAGCGGTGCTAGGGGGTCAGGAGAGAATGAGGGTCTCAGCTCTTAGAATAGCTCGCCTGGACCTAGTTAAGCCTGATTTTCGTTGGTCCGAGGTTTCAGCGACGGCTGAAAACCACCAAGTTCGTACCCCTTCTGAACGGTTATGATCTTTTTTTTAGAAAGGGGTGAGGGGCCTATTGACAGATAGGTGTAGTAGGGGATAGATTAGTAAAGCGCCTGAGGGAAACGAGGTTTCGAATCAGGTGAGCACCTTGACAAATCGATAATCTAGAAACAAAGCCAAGG
>JBEIGU010000058.1:0-22098 GCA_040381765.1 Leptolyngbya sp. | reverse complement strand
CTCGGTTGGGAGGATGGTCCGGGTATCGTTCCCAACGTCCTCCCGGCATGCCCACTCTGATTCATGGTCTACGGCAGTTTGAGGCGATCTTCCTCGGATGGAAACTGGCTCAGACTCCACTTATGTGTACACCGTAGCTTGATCAAGGGGGGCAGGGGGGATTGTCGAAACGCACTTCACCCGAGTGAAATCCGTTATAGCAGAATAGCCGCTACAATGATAAGCCGGTTCTGCCAATTTGATTTTTGGGGTGTGGTGCTGCTGGCGATAGTTTAGAGATTCACCCGAGGTGATCCTGCCAGCAGCATAACAAATCGTTACAATGAAATTTTGCGGGGGTAAACATGTTGACCCGATGTTGACTCAACTCCCTTATGGGTTGACTTTATAAGTTTTTTAGGGAACACTTGGCAGCGAGTGATGAGGACGCCTAGGATGGGATTATAGTCCACTGCGCTTCGAAATCCTATGCTGAATCCCCATGATTCAGGTGAGGGGCTCAGACTGTCTCAGGATTGTTTCCGGTCCTCCAGGCAGACTAGTGATGCGGGAGTCAATGTCGATCAAATGATCGCCTTGATTGACAGTGTCTTACCCTTTGAAGCCTGTCTATTTCATCAAATTATTCCCCTTTCCCTGGAGGGCAATCAGCTCAACCTGGGCATGGTTAACCCTAAGGATAGTGTCGCCAGGGAGTACGTCCGTCGTCAGGTCTCCTACATCAACTATGCTGTGGTGCCCTGGCGAATTGCCTCGGACTGGCACCGTCAGACCCTGTCCAAGTACCTCAGCCATACTGCCAAGGTCAAGCAACGCCTCCGCCAGGGGCGCCCGACTACGGTTGAGCCAGTGGTGGCTGCGCCGCCCTTGCCATCGGTACAACCCCCCGTAGAGGACCGGCTCACCTACGTTGTCGACAGTCCGGAGAGAATCACCCTGAGGCCGGTGGAGGTGCCATCTGAGCAGGAAGATCAGGACCCGCCAAGTCCTAAACCTCTACCTGCCGACCCCCCCGTAGCGGCCCATCCGCCCTCTATTCCAGTCCTCGACCTGGGGGCCTCCCAGTTCACCGATAACAGTCCAGATTGGCGTCAGTTACCCGCCAAAGACCTGCTAGCCAGGGTGCTACGGCGAGTTCTGGCGGAAGGCATTGGTCGGCTCTATTTTGAACGCCATGCCACCACTGGCAAAATTGTGGGTAGCCAGGATGGCAAGGTGGAGAACCTACTAGGGGCCATGGATTTGCCGTTATTTGAAGCCGTGATTTTAGAGTTAAAGCGGTTGGTTCAGCTACCCTCGGGGCACACCAACGGCACCCAGCAGGGGGAGATAGAGCGGATCTACGGCCAGGAACCTCTGCTGTTGAGATTCCGGTTTATGGTCAATGGCCATGGCCAGGAGGCGGCGCTGCAGATACTCCGGGGGGGCAGCCTGAAGCTCTATCAGCGCCAGCGACTCAGCGATCTGATCCGGGAAGCTTTGAACCTGGCCCAAACTCTGCAGGAACGAGTCCATGGTCTACTGGAAGCAACCCGCCATAGCGGCAAGGCCGATCCCCTGCCGGCTCCGACCCTCCATACCCTGCGGCTTCTCCTCCAGTCCACGCAGTCGGAAGTGAATCAGTTAATTCAGCAGGGTAGACGGTGAACCAATTCACCAGGTATGCAGTAGTATGGCGGCTAGTTTTAATGGCTGTCTTACCTGGGAGGTGGGCCATGATATTATTTTCTGGCGATCGCCGTCCGGCCAGTCAGCCGCTAGGGTTGGCCTGCTTGATACTGCTGCTGGTCGTCGGTTGTGGTCGGCCCCAGGGAGGCCAGGATACCGCCACTGATCCGGCTCCTTCGGCCACAGGAACGCCGCCAGCCCCTGGGGTTTCGGTGGGTCAGGGCCTTACCCCCATTGATCCCCCCCGTTCATCGATCCTGAGTAGTCAGCGGGCAGGGGCCCAGATTAATATCCGATCCACACCCTCCACCACCGCTCCCGTCGTGGCCCAGGGTCAATCGGGGCAGGGGGTGCAACTGCTTTCCCTGACAGAGGCGGAGGATGGCTATACCTGGTATCAGGTGCGGCTGGCCCCCAGCGATCAGGAGGGTTGGGTGCGGGGGGATTTGGTTAGTCAGGCTGGGGCGGTGGCGGCGACTCCCCCCCAGCCCCCTCAGGCCTCCTGCGAGGGCGATCGCCAGCAGGCCCTTTTCGAAACCCAGTCTTTTACCATCTATATTTGCCAGGGTCCCCGCGGGCTGCGCTACGTCAGCATCGACAAAACTCAGCAAGCCATAGTCGTCAGCCAGGAGGTGATCCGTAACCACGACATCTATATTGCCATCGATGGCGATCGCCAATACCACCTCAGCGATCAGTCCCTGGGGGTTTACCGGGTGAACAACGGCAACTATAGTCAGCTTATGGCGGAAACGGTGGTGCGATCGGAAAAACTAGTGTACTGACTCCCCCTTCATACCGCTTAACCTATGGAGATGCCTCAGGCCATGGAACGCAAAATCATTCATACCCCCCAGGCCCCCGCCCCCGTGGGGCCTTACAACCAGGCGGTGGCGGTGCGGGGGGAATTAATCTTTGTGGCGGGTCAAATTGCCCTGCACCCCACCACCGGTGAACTGGTGGGGGGTGATGACGTGGCCGCCCAAACCGAACAGGTAATCGCCAATCTGGGGGCGATTTTGGCGGCGGCGGGGGCGAGCTTTGCCAACGTAGTCAAGACCTCCGTATTTCTTAAGGATATGAATGATTTCGCCACCGTCAACCAGATTTATGCCCAATACTTTGGCGGGGATCAGGCACCGGCTCGGGCCTGTGTGGAGGTCTCCCGCCTACCCAAGGATGTGGCGGTGGAGATTGAGTGTATTGCGGTGATCTAGGTACCATTGCTAGCTTGGCCCCTCAGAAGGAGACGGTGTATAGTAGAGAACTGATTATTTTTTCTCCTGCAGGGGTATCCACCTTGACCTTTTCCGCCGAAGACTTCGCCAGAGCGCTCGAAGCCCACGACTACACCTTTCAGGTGGGTAGCCAGGTGCGGGGCACGGTGATCGCCTGGGCTAACGATGGGGCCACCGTTGACATCGGGGGTAAGTCCGCCGCCTTTCTGCCGACTCGAGAGGCGGCAATGCGACCCGTCACCTCCCTGGAGGGGGTGCTGGAATTGGGGCAAGATTATCAGTTTGAGGTGATCCGTGACCAGGATGCCGATGGTCAGGTGCTGCTCTCCCTGCGGCGGCGGCTGTTAAAGCAACTGTGGCAAGACCTGAGCGAAAAGGCGGCCACCGGAGCGGTAGTAGACGTCAAGGTGACCGGCCACAACAAGGGCGGGGTGACGGTGGATGTGGAGGGGCTGCGGGGGTTTGTGCCCCGATCCCACCTGCATGGGTCGGTGGAATCCCTGGAGGAGTGGGCTGGGCGGACTATCACCGTGGGGTTTTTAGAGGTCAACCCCGCCGCTAATAAGTTGGTGATGTCCCAACGGTTGGCGGCCCGTAGCCAGGTGATGGACCAGTTGACCCCAGGCCAGCTGGTGGAGGGGACGGTGGTGAGTCTCAAACCCTTTGGCGCCTTTGTGGATTTTCAGGGGATTAGTGGCCTGCTCCATATCAAGCAAATTAGCAAAAACTACGTGGAGTCCCTGACCACGGCACTACGGGTGGGTCAACCGATTAGGGCGGTGATTGTGGCCCTGGATCGCGATCGCAACCGCATCTCCCTCTCCACCAAAGTGCTAGAAAAATATCCCGGTGAGTTTTTGAAGGAACCGGATCTGCTCTTCACCGACGCGGAGAACCGGCTGGGGGATGTGGGCCAATTACTGGCGGACAGTGAGGCCTAGGAAACACCATGGTCTCAGTCTGGGAATTAGACTTTTTCTCGCGGCCCCTCTTGGATGAACAGCAAAAACGCCGCTGGGAGGTGTTGATCTGTGAAGGCCTGGTGGACATCCAGGCCGACCCAGACCAGCTGTTTCGCTACAGCAAACTGCTCAGCAACACCGAGGTCAACTCCCTGAACTTACAAGCCGCCCTGGAGGAGGCGATCGCCCAGGCCCCCAGCCCCCCGGGTCGGATTCGCTATTTTCGTTATCAAATGCAAAACATGATCCAGCGGGCCTGTGAGGCGGTGGGGGTACCGGCGGTGGCCAGTCGCCGCACCCTGGCCCTGCAACACTGGTTGCAGGACCGCCAGCAATCGGTCTACCCTACCCAGCCTGGCTATACCGTCGTGCCCGCCCCCAGCGTAGCCGCTCCCCCCCCGGCCCCCCGGTCGCTCCCCGACGCCTTGATTGGCCAGCGCTGGAGCTTTGTCAGTCTGCCCGCCAGCGCCTTTGAGGACCTACCGGAGTGGTCGATCGGCTTTGGTGAATCCTTCCCCCTCTCCCTGGCTGCTATCGCCCCCAGCACTCCCATCCCAGGTCTGTTAATTTTTTCTCCCCGGGCCACCGCCCTGGCGGCCTGGCTATCGGGGTTAGAACTGGCCTACTGGCGGGTAGAGGCGGAACCCCGGCCCCAGTTGGTCCTGGAAACCGGGGCGGCGGACAGTTGGGTACTGGCCGCCCTCAGCTCCCCGCCCCTGGTGGCGGAGGCCCAGGCCTTTGAGGCCGCTAAAACCGCCGCTGACCAGGTGCACTTTCTGGCGGTGCAAACCAACCCGGATAGTCAGGAGTTTGCCGGGTTTTGGCTGCTGCGGACACCGGTGGTGGTTTAGCCATGACCGCAGGGGGGAAAGGGAGGGAAGCCCCAGCCGTAGTAGGCATGGCGACGATAATCTGGCAACGGCTGGGGCGGTGGCCCCACTGGCAGGCCCTGGGCATTTACGGCCTGCTTTTGGCGATCGCCCTGGCCATGGTTTTCCCCATGCTCTGGTTGGTCAGCACCTCCCTGAAGGGGGCTGGCGAAAATCTGCTGGCCAGCCCGCCCCAACTAATTCCCCAGCGTCCTACCCTGGATAACTATCGCCAGGTGTGGCAGACTAGCCCGTTCTTCCAGTATTTTGTCAACAGCACCATCGTCGCAGTTTTAACCGTAGTCATCAATCTGGTGATCTGCTCCCTGGCGGCCTACCCCCTTGCTCGCCTCCACTTTCCCGGTCGGGAGGCCATCCTGGGGTTGATCATTGCCACCATCATGATTCCCTTTCAAGTGGTGATGATTCCTTTATATATTCTGGCGGTTAACCTGGGGCTGCGGAACACCTACCTGGGGTTGGTGTTACCCTACCTGGCCTCCGCCTTTGGGATTTTTCTGATGCGTCAGGCCTTTCAAACCGTTCCCAAGGAACTGGAGGAGGCGGCCCGGCTGGATGGCTGCTCCGATCTGGGGGTCTGGTGGCATGTGATGATTCCCGCCACCCGGCCTGCCCTGGTGACCTTGGGTATCTTTGTTTTCATTGGCACCTGGGGGGAGTTTCTCTGGCCCCTGATCCTGCTGGACCGGCCAGAACGCTACACCCTACCCCTGGGGGTAGCCCAGCTAGCCAGTAGTTTCTCCCTGGACTGGCGGTTGGTGGCGGCGGGTTCGGTGTTGTCCGTATTGCCCGCCCTACTACTGTTTGTCTTTTTGCAACGCTATATTATCCCCACGGAAACCGCCAGTGGCGTCAAGGGTTAAGGGGGTGGCGGTTGGTCTGGGCAGGGTCACTGCGGCGGTGCTATCCTAGCCGAGGCCGCCCAACCAGGACAGGGGTTCGGAGGGCAGCCGCCCTGGCCGGGCCTACCCTCTGACCGGAGTTAACCCATGACCTCCTCTCCCTCTTCCATCCCCCCCCAGGCCTGGCAACACCCCCTGGGAGGAGGCTGGCCCCAGCACTACGTGGTGCGCTACGCCAGCAATCTGGATGACGGCCCCTGCCACGGCGCCCCCCTGGGGGGGTTGGGGGCGGGCTGTCTGGGGCGATCGCCCCGGGGAGATTTTAACCTCTGGCACCTGGATGGCGGGGAGCACACCTATCAAGAGATCCCTGCCTGTCAATTTAGCCTGTTTGAACGCACCGCCGCTGGCCAGACCCAGGCCTACGCCCTCAGCACCCAGGCCCCCAGCGATGGTAGCCTGTCCACCTGGTGGTGGTACCCGGCCGCCACCGCCGATCGCCCCACCGGCACCTACCATGCCCTCTACCCCCGCAGCTGGTACCGCTATCAGCAGGTGTTCCAGGCCCAGATTACCTGTAGCCAGTTCTCCCCCATCTGGCCCCACAACTACCAGGAGGCTAGCTACCCGGTGGCGGTGTTTGACTGGAGTTTCCACAACCCCACCGACCAGCCCCTCACCCTCAGCCTGATGGTGAGCTGGCAAAACCTGGTGGGGTGGTTTACCAACACCCAACCCTCCGCCACCGTGCACCAACGAGACGATGGCAGCCCCTACTATGACTACCACCCGGCCCTGGGCCAGAGCCAGGGTAACTACAACCGGCTGGTGAGCGGCGATGACTTGATCGGTTGTGTCATGGATGGGGCCTGGGACCACCAGGCCGGTCCCCGGGAGGGGCAGGGCCAGTGGTGTGTGGCCACCCGCCCCGCCCCCGATCTAGAAATTTCCTACGACCTGCGCTGGGACCCCGCCGGGGATGGGGGGGACCTGTGGGACAGCTTCGCCCGTCTGGGTCGGCTAATGAACCTGCTGGACACCAGCCCGGCGGGCCCGGGGGAACAGGTGGGCTGCGCCCTGGTGCTGCGCTTTACCCTGGCCCCGGGGGCCAGTCGCCAGCTACCGGTGATACTGAGTTGGGATCTGCCGGTGACGGAGTTTGCCGCTGGTACCCAGGCCCATCGCCGCTACACCGATTTCTTCGATCGCAAGGGCACCAATGCCCAGGCCATCGCCACCACCGCCCTGGCCCAGTATCCCCAGTGGCAGCGGGCGATCGCCGACTGGCAGCAGCCCATTCTAGACCGGCCCGACCTACCGGACTGGTTGAAAATGGCCCTATTCAACGAGCTCTACGACCTGGCCAGCGGCGGCACCCTCTGGAGCACCGCCAGCCCGGCGGACCCGGTGGGCCAATTTGCCGTGCTGGAATGTCTGGATTACCGCTGGTACGAGAGTCTAGACGTGCGCCTCTACGGCGGCTTTGCCACCCTGCTGCTGTGGCCCGACCTGGAGAAGGCGGTGCTGCGGGCCTTTGCCCGGGCCATTCCCCACCAGGATGCTCAGCCCCGGATTATCGGGTATCACCTGCTCCAGGGTCAGGAAAACCCCGTTGCCCCCCGCAAACTCAAGGGGGCCACCCCCCACGACCTGGGGGCCCCCAACGAACACCCCTGGCAGCAGACCAACTACACCAGCTACCAGGACTGCAACCAGTGGAAGGACCTGGGTAGTGACTTTGTCATCCAGGTGTACCGGGCCTTCAAGTTTACCGGCGAGCAGGACCTGGGCTTTCTGCAGGACTGCTGGCCCGCCGTGGTGGAAACCCTACAGTACCTGAAGCATTTTGACCGGGATGGGGATGGCATTCCAGAAAATAGCGGTGCCCCCGATCAAACCTTCGATGACTGGCAACTGGTGGGCATCAGTGCCTACTGTGGTGGCCTCTGGCTCACCGCCCTAGAGGCCGCCCTGGCCATGGCCGAGGTCCTCACCCAGGCGGGGGTGGCCCCCGGCAACACGCCAATTTTGGTGACCCAGTACCAGCGCTGGCTGGACAATGGTCGCCGGGCCTACCACCCCAAACTCTGGAATGGCCGCCACTACCGCCTGGACAGTGGCAGTGACTCCCAGATTGTCATGGCGGACCAGCTCTGCGGTCAGTTTCTAGCCCGCCTGCTAGACCTACCGGACCTGGTGGAGACCGATTGCATTCTCTCTAGCCTGGAGGCCATCTACGACGCCTGCTTTGTCCGCTTTAACCAGGTGGCCCAGGGGGAGGCCGCCCCCCAGGCCCAAAAATTCGCTGGCTCTGCCCTGGGTAACTTTAGCGCCCCTGCCCTGGGCCAGGCGATCGGGGCGGCCAATGGGGTGCTGCCCGATGGTCGAGCCGAGGACCCCGACAGCACCCATCCCCTAGAGGTGTGGATCGGCATTAACTTTGGGCTAGCCGCCTTTTTTGCCCAGATGGGCCAGCCGGAGCGGGCCCTGACCCTGAGCCAGGCGGTGGTGCACCAAATTTATAACTACGGTCTACAATTTCGCACCCCCGAAGCGATCACCGCCCAGGGCACCTTCCGGGCCTGTCACTACCTGCGACCGATGGCAATCTGGGGTCTCTATGGGGTGCTCACTACCTAGTACTCGGTGGCCTAGTGGCGTAAATTAAACGATCCTTCAAGGGGGAATCAGTGGTCAGAACTCAGTAATCAGGAGAGGTTAGGATGGGCAAAACAAAGCGTGCCCATCCTACTGACTTGGGGTTGAGAAGGCAGAATTTTGGTAGCCAGGAGAAGTGGTTGTATTTACGCCAAGCAGTACTTGTTCTATCCCTCTTCTGTCAAACCAGGTTGAAACGTTGAATTTCCCCCGGCTGTAATGCCGTAAATTCCTGGAGATCTCCCAAGGCGACAAAGGAAGAATAGACTATGTTCCTGCCATAGTTTCCAGACAAATGGCGGATCTTTCCCCACACCATAACCCCGCCCACCAGGGTAATCTGGAGGAGCATTAATTTTAGTATTGGTTTCGTCAAAACCCCGACCCGTCGATCGGTGCAGGGGGGACAGCGGTCTTCGCCAGGCTACCCCCTGCCGTTCCCAGCTTTTCCCTAACCCATTCCAAACAGCATCAACCATGGATTGTCGCAACATTCAGTTTCAGTACATCGACGTACTCTCGGAGGCTGATCTAGGCCAGCTAATGCGGCTGTTTCGGGCCGCGGCCTTTTGGGCTAGCGATCGCGAGGCCAGCGCCATGGCCACCGCCATTGCCCACAGCCATCCGGTAGTCACCACCTGGGACGGGGAAACCCTGATCGGCTTTGCCCGGGCCACCTCCGATGGGGTGTTTCGGGCCACCATCTGGGATGTGGTGATCGACCCCGGTTACCAGGGGGGCGGCTTGGGCCGCAAAATGGTGGAAACCCTGCTCAGCCATCCCCACATGAGTCGAGTCGAACGGGTCTACCTGATGACCACCCACCAGCAGGGGTTTTATCAGCGGATTGGCTTTACCGAAAACTCCACCACCACCCTGGTGCTGCACAATTCAGCGGTGGAGTTATTGCCAGCCCTAAGGCCGGTGTCAGGAGTCAGTGGTCAGGAGTCAGTAGTCAGGAGGTGAACAGGCTTCTGTCTCCTGACTTCCGACTTCTGTCTTCTCGCCCCTACTCCCCCCTCCGGTATATGGGTTACCATCGTCTACAGATGGACCCCGTTGGGGGTAGGTTCCTTTTATTTCTTTGCCAGTGCTATGCAGCAAACCCACGACCTTCACGTTGTCGAAACTCGTCCCCTGGTCAGTCCTGCCCTTTTGCACCACGAGTTTCCGATTACCCCTGAGGCTGCTCAACTGGTGGCGGAGGCCCGAGATCGCATCCGCCACATCCTCTACAACGAAGATCGCCGCCTGCTGGTGATCGTCGGCCCCTGTTCGGTCCACGACATTGATGCCGCCTACGACTACGGTCAGAGGCTAGTGAACCTGCGCCACGAGTTATCGGGGCAGTTGGAGATTATTATGCGGGTTTACTTTGAAAAACCCCGCACCAACATCGGTTGGAAGGGGCTGATCAACGATCCCCACCTGGACGGCAGCTGCGACATCAACACCGGGCTGCGGTTGGCCCGCAAGCTGCTGCTGGATCTGGCCCACCTGGGGTTACCGGCCGCCACCGAACTGCTCGATCCGGTCACCCCCCAGTATATTGCCGACGTGATCGCCTGGACGGCGATCGGGGCCCGCACCACCGAAAGTCAAACCCACCGGGAAATGGCCTCCGGCCTCTCCATGCCGATCGGCTTTAAGAATGGCACCGATGGCAGCCTCGCCGCCGCCGTCAACGCCATGGTGGCCGCTAGTCAACCCCACCATTTTTTGGGGATCAACCACCATGGCCTGGCCAGCATTGTTACCACCACCGGTAACCCCGATTGTCACCTGGTGCTGCGGGGGGGTAAGGATGGTCCTAACTTTAGCCGCGACCACGTGGCTCGGGCTGCCGCTGAAATGGCTAAGCTGGATCTGAATCCCCGGCTGATGATTGACTGCAGCCATGCCAACGCCAATAAGGATCACACCCGCCAGGTGCTGGTGCTGGCGGACGTGGCTAACCAGGTACAGGAGGGGGCTCGCCACATTTCTGGGGTGATGATTGAAAGCCACCTGCAGGGGGGTAACCAACCCATTCCCAAGAATTTGCGGCAGCTCACCTACGGCCAGAGCATCACCGATGCCTGTGTTGACTTTGACACCACCGCCACCATGCTACGGCAACTGGCCAGTGCGGTGGAGCCCTCTCTGCAGGTGGCGGTTTAGGCCAGCTATGGATGCCTAAACTCCCCATCCCAGGGCGTAATAGAGGGTAGGTGAAAACACTATGGTGGAGGAAAAGGCAGAGGTATCCCTGCAGGAATTCCTAGAGGCGAGCCGCTTTGATGCGGCCCGCTCTGTGCTGATCCCCATGCAGGCCGCCGATGTAGCAGAACTGATTGATGATCTGCCGGACACCCTCCACGCGGTGGCCTTTCGTCTGCTGCCCAAGGATGAGGCGATCGCTGTTTACGAATACCTGCCCGCCAAGGTGCAGCAGACTCTGCTAGAGGAACTCAAGCATCCTGAGGTGCTGGACATTGTCGACCGCATGTCTCCCGATGACCGGGCTCGCCTGTTTGATGAGCTGCCCGCCAAGGTAGTGCGCCAGCTCCTGCTGCAGATGAGCCCCACGGAGCGCCAGGCCACCGCCCTGCTGCTGGGCTACCCGGCGGGCAGCACCGGCCGGATCATGACCTCGGAATTTATCACCCTGCGGGACACCCTGACCGTCAATCAGGCCCTGGGGCGGATTCGCCAGCTAGCCCGTAACTCCGAGACCATCTATACCCTCTACGTCACCGACGACTTTCGCCACCTGATTGGCACCCTCTCCCTGCGGGATTTGGTACTGGCGGAGCCGGATCAAACCATCCAGAGAATCATGACCAGTGAGGTGGTGTTTGTACAAACCGATACGGACCAGGAGGAGGCGGCCCGCCTGATCCAGCGTTACGACTTCCTGGCCCTACCGGTGGTAGACCGGGAGCAGCGGCTGGTGGGAATTGTCACCGTTGATGACCTGATGGATGTGATTGAGGCGGAGGTGACGGAGGATATCTACACCGCCGGCGGTGTCCAAACCGTCGGGGATGAATACTTTAAAACCGATCTAATCACCGTGGCCCGCAAACGGGTGGTCTGGCTGCTGGTGTTACTGGTCACCAATACCGCCACCAGTGCGGTGATTAAGGGGCAGCAGGGGTTGCTGCAACAGATGGTGATTTTGACCGCCTTTATTCCCTTGCTAATTGGGGCGGGGGGCAACGTCGGCGCCCAGTCCTCCACGGTGGTGATCCGGGGCCTTAACACCGAGGAGGTGCAGCCCTCCGATGTGGCTCGGATCGTCGGTCGCGAAACCCTGGCAGGGTTGGTCCTGGGGCTGCTCCTGGGGACGGCGGTAACGGTCTGGGCCTACTTTTTAGAACGGAACTTTGGTGTAGCCCTGTCGGTGGGTCTTAGCCTGGTGGCGATTTCCATCATTGCCACCTTCGCCGGCGCCGCCCTGCCCTTTCTCTTTAAAACCCTGAAGTTTGACCCGGCCCTGATGTCAGCCCCCTTTATCACCACCGCCGTGGATGTGTTGGGGGTGCTGATCTACCTCAACATTGCCCGGGTGATTTTGCATCTCTAGGTGCCCTGGGCTAGGGCCCTTTGTCCATCGCCACAGGGCCGGAACTGTCGCCGCGGTTAGCTCCCTCCGAGTTTGAGGGGTGATCGGTTAACCATGTCCTCAGCGGGCTGGCCCAAGTTATAGCTGTAGGCATTTAGCTGAGGACACCGAGCCAAGTAGTAGGTTTTAGCCCGTAGCAAATGGTGGCGCAGTCTTGTCCTAACGCCCAGGGCGGCGGCGAATTGTTTAAAGCTATTGGAGTTATTACGTACTCTATTGGGCGCTCCATAGGCTATAAGAGATAGATAACTATCTGCGGCCAACTCCATGGAAACCCTTGACCAAAGCCCCTCTTCCGGACTAGACGACCTCGATCGCAAGATTATTGAGCTGATGAAGGTGAACGGACGGATTACCTACAAGGAGGTAAGTGATCGTGTCAATATCCCCGAAGCCACAGCCCGCTACCGGGTCCAGCGTCTCCTCAACGGTAACCTGCTTCAAGTTGAAGCCTGGATTAACCCAACCCAGTTGGGAAGCCCCCGGGCCAGCATTATGAACGTATCTGTGGAGAATAACCGACTCAACCAGGTTGCAGAAGAACTGGCCAAGTTAGATGCAGTTCAGTTCTTATCGATTGTTTCTGGCTGCCACAACATAGTGGTGAACGTTTACTTTAATAGTCAACAGGATTTGGTTGAATTCTGCGACAAACTGACGGCCATGAGGGGGGTGATCAGCTATGAAACCCAGATCGTAACCCGATTGATCAAGGCTCGCTACGACTACAGCTTGAACTAAACCAAGTCCATGGTGAGAACCCTAGTTCTGCTAGCATCTGGCGCTTAACTGCGGGGGATGATAGTGGTCCTAGGAATGTTGTCTCTAGGGTTGGGGCCATAAATAAATCAACCCTGACCCCAGGGTAAGGGCCACCGCTCCCCAGAAGAGCCCCTGGGCCAGGCCCTCCCAGGCGGCGGGGTAGGGGGCGATCAGCAGGGCGATGGCGGCGATTTGTACCAGGGTTTTAGCCTTGCCCCAAAGATTAGCGCCGGGCACTGTGTCTCGCTGCAGGGCTGGGTTTACCCGCCAACCGGCAATCACCAGTTCCCGGGCGACGATCAGAAACACTCCCCAGGCCGGCACCTGACCTAACTGCACCAGCATCAGCAGGGGGGCCACCACCAGTAACTTATCCACCAGGGGGTCTAAAAACTTACCCAGTTCCGTCACCTGGTTGAGGCGGCGGGCCAGGTAGCCGTCTAGCCAGTCAGTACCGGCGGCCAGGAGAAAGACCCCCAGGGCTAGCCAGCGCTGGGGCGGCTGGGGGGCATTGAGCAGGACTAGTAGGACGGGCACCCCCAGCAGTCGGGAAACCGTGATCCAGGTGGGTAGGTTCATGGCCTTCAGTAGATTAGCGGCGGCGATCGCGGTTTTATTGCGTTGACCCATTACCTTAGCCCTAGCCCCCAGCAATGGGGGCTAGGGCCAGGGGGAGGCGAAACCTTAAAAAAGGGTGACTAAACCCCTGGCCCAGGCGATCGCTTTGCCATGCTAGCAGGGAGAGCCCCGCCTTGACCTCACCCCACCCAAGGAACCCTGCATCAGCCATGGATCGCGTCTCCCCTTCCCTATCCCCAGAGGCCTGCGTTACCCTGGCCCACGGCAGTGGCGGTACGGCCATGGCGGATTTAATCCGGACGGTGTTTGCCGCCCGATTTGATCACCCCGCTCTGGCGGTGCTGGGGGACCAGGCGGTGGTGGCCCTACCCCCCGGTCTGACGGCGGGCGATCGCCTGGCCCTTACCACTGATTCCTACGTGGTGGATCCCCTTTTTTTTCCTGGCGGGGACATTGGCACCCTGGCGGTGAATGGCACCGTTAATGACCTGGCGGTGGGGGGCGCCAGGCCCCTCTACCTGACCTGCGGCTTCATTCTGGAGGAGGGCCTACCCCTGGCCACCCTGGAGCGGGTAGTGGAGAGCATGGCCACCGCTGCTGCTGCCGCCGGAGTTGCCATTGTGGCGGGGGACACCAAGGTGGTGCCCCGGGGCAGCGCCGACCAACTGTTTATCAATACCGCCGGGGTGGGGGTGGTGCCCGCTGGCTGTGAGCTTTCCCCCCAGGCCCTGGCGCCGGGGGATGTGGTCCTGGTGAATGGCTACCTGGGGGATCACGGTGCCGCCATTACCGTGGCCCGGGCAGACCTGGCCCTGGAGAGCCCCATTCAGAGTGATTGTCAACCGTTGCACGGCCTGGCCCAGGCCATGCTAGCCGCCTGCCCCCAGCTGCGAACCATGCGGGATGCCACCCGGGGGGGGCTGGCCACGGTGTTGAATGAGTGGGTGGTGGCCTCTGCGGTGGGCATCCGCCTGCAGCAGGGGGATCTGCCGGTGCGGCCCGCCGTCCAGGGGCTGTGCGAGATTTTGGGTTTTGACCCCCTCTACCTGGCCAACGAGGGTAAGCTGGTGGCGGTGGTGCCCGCCGCCGCCGCCGAGGCGGTGCTGGCGGCCATGCGATCGCACCCGGCTGGCATTGACAGCCAGCGGATTGGCGAGGTGATTGCCGACCCCCCCGGCCGGGTGTTAATTAACACTGGCTTTGGCGGAGATCGCATCCTTGATCGCCTGGTGGGGGACCAACTGCCCCGCATTTGCTAGATTTCCAGGTCCTACCCATGCACGAACTCAGCCTCACCCAAACCCTGATCGACACCGTTGTTACCCTGGCCGCCGGTCAGTCGGTGCAGCGGGTGGTGCTGGAAATCGGCGAACTGGCGGCAATTTTGCCCGACTCTATGGCCTTTTGCTTTGCCGCCTGCCGGGCCCACACCCCCCTGGCGGAGACGGTATTGGATATCGTTATCCAGCCGGGCCGCGGCCGCTGTCGGGCCTGTGGCCATGAGCAGGCCATGGATTTCCCCTACGGCCTCTGTCAACGCTGCCATAGCCCAGCCCTGGCCATCATTGCCGGTCAAGACCTGGTGATTCAAACAATTGTCCTGCAATCCATGGAGATGGAACCATGTGTACCACCTGCGGCTGCTCCGATGGCGCCCAACCCCGCCTCACCGATTTAACCACCGGCGAAACCCTCCACTTCGCCCCCCCTGGCCCCAGCCATAGCCACCGGCTAACGGATGGTCGGCTGATCACCCACCGCCATGACCCCGACCCTGGGGTTGACTCCCCAGCCGGGCCCGTGGTCTGGGGTCACCAGGCCCTGGGGCTGAGTCTACTGGCGGAGAACGATCGCATCGCCGCCCAGAACCGGGGCTGGTGTGAGGGGCATCAGGTACTGGCCTTAAACCTGGTCAGCTCCCCCGGGGCCGGCAAGACCACCCTGCTGGTCCGCACCCTGCTAGACCTGGCGGACCGGCTCCGCTTCACCGTGATCGAGGGAGATCAGGCCACCGCCCAGGATGGCGATCGGGTGCGGGCCACGGGCTGTCCGGTGGTGCAGGTGAATACGGGCACCGGTTGCCACCTGGAGGCGGCTATGGTGCGCCGGGGTCTGCAGGCCCTCAACCCCCCTACCCATTCCGTGTTGATGATCGAGAATGTGGGCAACCTGGTCTGCCCCGCCCTCTTTGACCTGGGGGAACGGGCCAAGATCACCATTCTGTCGGTGACCGAGGGGGAGGACAAACCCTTAAAATACCCCCACATGTTCCGGGCCAGTACCCTGCTGTTGATTAACAAGATCGACCTGCTGCCCTACGTCAACTTCGATATGGACCGCTGCCTCACCTATGCTCGCCAGATCAACCCCGATCTGCAAATTTACCCCCTATCCGCTACCACTGGGGAGGGGCTGGAGGGCTGGTACCACTGGCTGCTGGAGATCGCCGGTAGGTTTGACTAAGGGGTTGTTTGAAAAGCCAAAGAGGGTCCCAAACTATACCTGCGGTCTATTGGCGGCGAACTATACCTGGGACAGCCCTTTTCAAACACCTTCTAAGGGCCAAGCCGATGGCCAACTACAAAGAACTGTTACACTTCCTCAACAATTGGTATTACTGGTCCCACCCGCGATGATAGGATGCCCAACAAACGGTTGAGAGATAGGAATTCATGACTGAAACCCTGACAGGTCAAACACCGATTTTCGGAGGCAGCACCGGCGGCCTTCTGACCAAAGCCGATGTTGAAGAAAAGTACGCCATTACCTGGACCAGCTCTAAGCAGCAGGTCTTTGAAATGCCCACCGGCGGGGCGGCCATCATGAATGCGGGGGAAAACCTGCTTTATCTGGCCCGTAAGGAACAGTGCCTGGCCCTGGGTAGTCAGCTGCGCACTAAGTTTAAGCCCAAGATTGAAGATTACAAAATCTATCGCATCTACCCCAGTGGTGAAATCGAGTACCTGCATCCGGCGGATGGGGTCTTCCCCGCTAAGGTCAATGCGGGTCGGGAAGCTGTGGGCAGCATTTCCCGTAGCATCGGCGCCAACCCTAACCCCGCTACGGTTAAGTTTAGTGGCAAGGAGACCTACGAAGTCTAACACTGGGGTTGACCAGGCTGGGCCTGGGATTCTGTCCATTGGTTATTGTTCTCTTTTTCCTAAGCATCTACGCTAATCTGTTAAGGGCATAGCCAGGCTATGCCCTTTTTATTGCCCGATCTCCCCCCGGCCCTGCGGACTTCCGCCATGATTTGCCCCACCTTCGATGAGTTTCAAGCCTACGCCAGCCAGGGTAACTTTGTGCCGGTCTACCAGGAGTGGCTGGCGGATTTAGACACCCCCGTTTCAGCCTGGTACAAAGTCTGTGCCGGGCAACCCTACAGCTTTTTGCTGGAGTCAGTGGAGGGGGGGGAAACCCTGGGTCGCTATAGCTTTTTGGGCTGTGATCCCCTCTGGGTGGTGGAGAGTCGCGGCGAGACCTCCAGGCAAACCCACCGGGATGGCCGGGTAGAAGAGTTTAGGGGTAACCCCTTTACTATTCTGGCAGACTGTCTAATGCCCTACCATCCGGTCAAACTGTCGACCCTGCCGGCGGGGATTGGCGGGCTATTTGGCTTTTGGGGGTACGAGCTGATTCACTGGATTGAGCCCACGGTGCCCATCTATCCCCCCACCCCTGAGGATCTGCCCGATGGTCTCTGGATGCAGGTGGATAGTTTGCTAATTTTTGATCAGGTGCAGCGTAAGGTCTGGGCCATTGCCTACGCTGACCTGCGGGACCCCCAGGTGGATCGATGGGCGGCCTACCAGGGGGCCTGCGATCGGGTGCGGCAACTGGTCCACAAGCTCACCCTGCCCCTGGCCTCTGAGTTACAGCGGCTGCCCTGGTTACCCCCCGGTCGCCCCGCAAGTGAACCCCTGGCCTACGCCAGCAATCGCAGTCAGGCGGAGTTTTGTGCCAGTGTTGAGCGGGCCAAGGCCCACATTCAAGCGGGTGACATTTTCCAGGTGGTGATTTCCCAGCGACTGACCACGGAATACGGGGGGGAACCCTTTGATCTCTACCGTTCCCTCCGGCAGATCAACCCCTCCCCCTACATGGCCTATTTCCAGTTCTACGACTGGCAGATTATCGGATCCAGTCCAGAGGTAATGGTTAAGGCAACCCTCAGTGATGGGCCCGACTCCCCTCGCCTGGCGACGGTCAGACCGATTGCCGGTACCCGACCCCGGGGCAAAACCCCCCAACAAGACCAGACCCTGGAGGCCGATCTGCTCTCGGACCCCAAGGAGATTGCTGAGCACGTCATGCTGGTGGATTTAGGCCGCAACGACCTAGGGCGGGTGTGCCTCAGCGGTACGGTCGAGGTGGATCAACTGATGGTGGTAGAGCGCTACTCCCATGTGATGCATATTGTCAGTAATGTGGTGGGCCAGCTGCAGCCCGACAAAACCGCCTGGGATCTGCTGAAGGCCTGCTTTCCTGCTGGCACCGTCAGCGGTGCCCCCAAGATTCGCGCCATGCAAATCATCCACGACCTGGAACCCTGTCGTCGGGGGCCCTACTCAGGGGTCTACGGCTACTACGACTTTGAGGGCCAGCTCAACACCGCCATCACCATTCGCACCATGGTGGTGCAACCCCAGCCCCAGGGGGGGCACCGGGTTAGCGTGCAGGCGGGGGCTGGGTTAGTGGCGGACTCGGTCCCTGAGCGGGAGTATCAGGAGACCTTGAATAAGGCCCGGGGGATGCTGGAGGCGATCCACTGTTTACAATCTACCTAACCGTCTCCCCAGTGCAGTCGAAGGGGGATGGCTAGGCTAGCGATAGGTGGAGAGATCGGAGACCCGTTCCCATTGCTGCAGGGATTCCTTAGTAAGGATGCCGAGGGCGTGGATTAAACTGGCGATACAGCCGGTCCAGCCGGTTTGGTGGCTAGCGCCGATGCCCGCCCCATTATCCCCATGGAAATACTCGTAGAACAGGATTAAATCTCGCCAGTGGGGGTCGGTTTGAAAGGTTTTCGCCTGACCATAGACGGGGCGACGGCCCGATTCATCCCGCAAAAATAGGCGGCTGAGGCGGCTGGCGATATCCTGGGCCACATCAAATAGGGTCATGGCTTGGCCAGAACCGGTGGGGTACTCGATGGTGAAGTCATCGCCGTAGTAGCCGTACAGCATCAACAGAGCCCGGACCAACAGAAAGTTGACCGGCATCCAGATCGGCCCTCGCCAGTTGGAGTTACCACCAAACATGCCAGTGTTGGAATCCCCTGGCAGGTACTGGACCTGGTATTCCTGGCCGGCGTGATGGAAGGAGTAGGGGTGCTCCAGGTGATACCGGGACAGGGCGCGGATGCCGTAGTCACTGAGAAATTCGTTTTCGTCGAGCATCCGGCTCAGGATCCGGCGCAATTTGGCCTCGTTGACGGTGGCCAGCATCAACCGACCATTAAAGCCAGGCTGGGTGGGCAGGTGGGTGCCCTGGGTGAGTTCTGGATGGCGCTTGAGAAACAGGTGAGCCCGGGCCGTAAACCTCGGTAGTTTTTTAAACACATCCCCCGGAAACACGGTTACCGCCATCAGGGGCAGGAGACCCACCATGGACCGTACCTTCAAGCGTACCGCTGTGCCATCGGGTAGTCGTAGCACATCGTAGTAAAAGCCATCCGCCTCGTCCCATAGCTCATCCTGGTTATCACCGATGCGGTCCATGGCGCCGGCAATCCATAGGGTGTGCTCCAGAAACTTAATCGCCAGGTCTTCGTAAAGGGGGTCGTGGAGGGCCAGTTCAATGGCAATCTGCAGCATGCGCTGGCTGAAAAAGACCATCCAGGCGGTGCCATCGGCCTGCTCTAGTAACCCACCGGTGGGTAGGGGAGAGCTGCGGTCAAACACACCGATGTTGTCTAAGCCCAGAAAGCCCCCCTCAAAGACGTTGTTGCCCCCCTCATCTTTGCGATTGACCCACCAGGTAAAGTTGATCAGCAGTTTTGAGAAGGCGTACTTCAGGAAGTCTAAATCCCCCTTGCCCTGGTTTCGGTCCCGATCGAGGATGTAGATCTCCCAGGTGGCCCAGGCATGGACCGGTGGGTTAACATCGCCAAAGTTCCATTCGTAGGCGGGAATTTGACCGTTGGGGTGGAGATAGTCCTCCCGCAGCATCAACATCAGCTGGTCCTTGGCGAAGTCCTGATCCACTAGGCTGAGGGGCAGCATATGGAAGGCCAGGTCCCAGGCGGCAAACCAGGGATATTCCCACTTGTCGGGCATGGAAATGACATCGTCGGTGGACATGTGGAACCAGTCGCTGTTGCGCACGTGTTTCTTATGTCCAGCCCCCATCCAGGGGGTGACGCCGTGTTCCTCTAACCATTGCTCCAGGTCGTAGTAGAAGTATTGTTTGGACCAGAGCATGCCGGCCAGGGCCTGCCGCATCACGTTGGTTTGATCGGCATTGGCCTGGATGCGTTCGGGGATGATGGCGGCGTAGAATTGATCGGCTTCCTGGCGGCGATCGCTCAACACCGCCTCAAAGTTTCCAAAGGGGCTGGCTAGGGGGGCGGCCCCAGCGGCGCAGAGTCGCAGGCGAATCACCTGGGTTTCCCCCGCCGCCACCGTCAACCGATAGTGGGGGGCCACCTTCGTACCTCGTTGCTGGGGATTTACGGCTTCTGTCTGCCCCATCACCACATAGTTATTAATGCCATCCTTAAGGTAGGGGCTGGGGTTGGGGAAACCAAACAAACGTTCTTGATTGGTTTCATTCTCCGTAAACAGCAGCGGCACCTCTCCCTCGCAGTAGAAGTAGTAGGGCTCTAGTTTAGGGCTTAGCACCGGATTGGTCTGGTAGGCGTAGGCCACCCCTACCCCCTCGGCCTGCCGCCCTTCTATCACTGGTTTTGAGCCGCTATCCGGCCAGGACCAGGTATTGCGAAACCAGAGGGTCGGCAGAAGATGGAGGGGAGCAGCCTCAGGCCCCCGGTTGGCCACCGTCTACCTGAATTAGCACATCGGTGGCAGAGGCCTTCGCATACTCCACAAACACGTCAAAATAGCGGTTATCGTCAAAAATCCCCGTATCCAGGAGCTCGTACTCCAGTTCCTCCTTACTGCGGCTCTGGTTAGTTTTGACCAGGTCCTCGTAGGGAAAGGCCGCTTGGGGATACTTGTAGAGATACTTCATGTAGGAGTGGGTGGGGGTACTATCCAGGTAGAAGTAGTACTCCTTCACGTCTTCCCCGTGGTTGCCTTCACTGTTCGTAAGGCCAAATAGGCGTTCCTTGAGAATGCTGTCCTGGCCATTCCAGAGGGCCAGGGCGAAGCAGAGCAGGTTGTTGCTGTCGCTAATTCCCCCCAGGCCGTCTTCCCCCCAGCGATAGGCCCGGGAACGGGCTTGATCGTGGGAAAAATAGGCCCAGGCATTACCATCGCTGGAATAATCCTCCCGCACCGTGCCCCATTGTCGTTCGCTCAGGTAGGGCCCCCACTGTTTCCAGTTGGCCTGACCAGAACGGCTATCCTCTAAGCGTGCATGTTCGGGGGTAGGGGCTGGGTGGGTCATGGGTATCCCCAAGGGTTAATAGTGAATAGTTTGAGTAAACCATGGCAGGGATGGGCATTCCTAGCTTCACCGTTTTTCTTTAGGTTCCCTGGGTTGGGGCGTAAAAAGTATCCCAGGCGGAGCCAACCACCTGGGATAGGGATACTGTTAAAGAAATTAACGAATGCAGGTATTTTCCTAGGAAGAACTACCTACTGCCACTTGGCGGCCACCAACTCGGCCAGATCCACCACCCGCTGGCTGTAGCCCCACTCGTTATCGTACCAGGCCACCACCTTCACCATGTCGCCCCCCATCACCATGGTCAGGCTGGAGTCAACAATGGAGGATTCATCGGTCTTACGGTAGTCAATGGAGACCAGGGGCAGGTCGCTGTAGGCTAGAATCCCCTTCATGGGACCCTCCGCCGCCGCCTTAAGGGCTCCGTTTACCTGCTCAGCAATGGTGGGTTTTTCTACCTGGGCCACTAGATCTACCACGGAGACGTTGGGGGTGGGCACCCGCAGGGCGATACCGTTGAGCTTGCCCGCCATTTCTGGAATCACCAGGGCCACGGCCTGGGCGGCACCGGTGGTGGTGGGAACAATGTTTAGGGCGGCGGCCCGAGCCCGACGCAGGTCACGGTGGCTGGCATCGAGGAGGCGTTGATCACCGGTGTAGCTATGGGTGGTGGTCATCGTACCCTTAATGATGCCAAAGCTTTCGTGCAGCACCTTGACCACCGGGGCTAGACAGTTGGTGGTGCAGCTGGCGTTACTAACCACGTCGTACTGATCGTGGCGATAGTCGCCGTCGTTAACGCCGATCACGTAGGTACCAATGTTGCTGCCCTTGCCAGGGGCGGTAATCAGAACCTTCTTAGCACCGGCTTCAATGTGGCGAGAAGCCCCTTCGGCACTGACGAAGACCCCGGTGGATTCAATGATCAAATCAATGTTCCATGCGGCCCAGGGCAGGTTGTTGGGGTTGCGATCGGAGTAGCACTTGATGGTTTTGCCGTTCACCACCAGGGTGTCATCGGTATAACTAATATCTGCGTCCAGTCGACCCAGCATGGAGTCATACTTGAGCAGGTGGGAATTGGTTTTAGGATCGGAGGTGTCATTGATGGCTACCACCTCCAGTTGACTATTACTACGGGTTAACCAACACCGTAGGAAATTCCGCCCAATGCGACCAAACCCATTAATGGCTACTCTAATCACTGCGTTTAACCCTCTGCTTTCAGTCTAGGTATGTATTCTTAGACATTCACCATCATATCCCAAAGGATGATCAACTTTAATAGCCGCCGGTAACCGCCTTGGGCAGAAAGACATCTAT
>JBEIGU010000057.1:0-22646 GCA_040381765.1 Leptolyngbya sp. | reverse complement strand
TCAAATCTAACCCAATCAGCGACAAACTGCCCCCCAGCCCCCAATTCCGGGGGAGCCGAACCCTTCAAAATCCACCAGAATTGGGGGATTTTGGGGACGCAAAGGACTCAAACGAAGTCAGACCCGACTTATGTGTACACCGTAGGCGCCATAGAGGGGGGAAGGATTGAACGACATTCTCAAAATAAAGCACAATTGAGTCCCAAGAGAGTGATCAGAATTTTGTGTAAGCGGTCTAGAATCCAACCCATAGACTAAGGAGACCGCTTTATGCCCCGACGTAGAAGAGACGTGACCATTCCCGGGATCCCACCGAAGGGGCCCTGTTGGTGGCGGCCCACAAGGCTGGGTTGAGCGAGTCAGCGTTAGCCCAGAGCTACCCCCGCATTGATAGCCTGCCCTTTGAGTCGGAGTTTCAGTACATGGCCACCCTGCATCAGCAGGATGGGGAAGGCCAGTGGCTACTTCTGAAGGGAGCGGTGGAGGCGGTGGGGCGCTGTTGCGATCGCCGCCTCACCAGTGATGGCGCCTGCATTCCCCTGGATTTCGATCACCTCGCCCTCCAGGTTGATCGAATGGCCTCCCGGGGCTTGCGGGTGCTGGCTTTTGCCGCTAAGACCTGGCACAGCCACCGGATTGACCACACCGATCTGAGCGACATGGTGTTTCTGGGTCTGCAGGGCATGATTGATCCGCCCCGGGCCGAGGCCATTCGAGCGGTGCGGGCCTGCCAGGGGGCTGGGATTGAGGTGAAGATGATTACCGGTGACCACAAGTTGACGGCGGCGGCGATCGCCGCCCAACTAGATCTGGGCCAGGGGAATGAAATCATCGCCTATACGGGGCAAGAACTGGCCCAGTTGGGCGAGCCCGGCCTGATCAATGCGGCCCAGGCTGGATCGGTGTTTGCCCGAGTTGCCCCCGAGCAAAAGCTACAGCTGGTGGAAGCCCTGCAAAACAAGGGCCACATTGTGGCGATGACCGGTGATGGGGTGAACGATGCGCCGGCCCTCAAACAGGCGGATATCGGTATTGCCATGGGGCAGGCGGGCACGGAGGTGGCCAAGGATGCCGCTGACATGGTGTTGGCGAACGATAACTTTGCCTCCATCGAAGCAGCGGTGGAGGAAGGGCGCAATGTCTTTCGCAACTTAATGAAGGCGATCGCCTTCATCCTGCCGGTCAATGGCGGTGAATCCATGACCATTCTCCTCAGTGTGTTGATGGGCCGGGGAGACGCCCTACCCATTCTCTCCCTGCAGGTGCTCTGGTTAAACATGGTCAACTCCATTGCCATGACTGTCCCCCTGGCCTTTGAACCCAAGTCCCAACGGCTGATGGCCCATCCTCCCCGCCGCCCCGATCAACCCCTGCTGTCTCCCCCCTTGGTCCGACGGATTGCCCTGATTTCCGTGGTCAACTGGGTGCTGATCTTTGGCCTGTTTGAGACGATCCGTCGCAGCAGCGGTGACCTGGCCCTGGCCCGCACCATGGCTATCCAGGCCTTAGTGTCAGGGCGGATTATCTACCTGCTCAGTCTCAGCCAATTTTGGGCCTCCCTGGGGGCCAGGTTACGGGGCCGGTCGGAACCAATTGCCGATCTCACTGCACTGGGCTATGGCATTTTAGCGGCAGTGGTGCTGCAGGTCGGGTTTAGTCAGTGGTCGGTGATGAATTATTTGTTTTCCACTGCCCCCCTGAATTTCAACCAAGCCCTGACCTGCATGGCTGCCGCCCTGCCCATGACCCTGGTGGCGATGCTGGCTAATTGGCTTAACCCTCAGAATTAATGGAGCACAGACGCCAGGCCCTTCCATAATCGATAGGGGCGACAAGACCCACGTCTAGATTGATACCGCTGGACTACCCCGCAGTGCCCCCTACTTCGATCGGGGGCATCCACTACCTGGGCCAGCCCAAACAGCTAACCCTATCGATCTGTACCCTTACCGACCCTATCTACAGAACTACGGTTCTCAACATGGACTTGGTTTATTGATGCACCTCAACGTATTGATCCACTTGATCCACCTCCGATAGGGGAGAGGCTCCATTACTTCCCTGCTGGCCCGCCAGGTTGGTTTGGGGCAGGGGATGGCGGGCCTTGATCAAGCTAATCGCCCGGCTCACACTTTCGGGCAAAATCACCACCAGGCTATTTTCAACGGCGGTATCCAGGGCAGTGTTGATAGCTTCGATCTCGTCCAGGATGGTGTGATAGCTGGCGGCGATGGTGACCTCCTCCAGCCCATGAAGGATCCACCTGGCGGCATCGCCACGGGGGCGGCCCCGGGTATCGTCGTCCTCCTTGACGATGATCTCATCAAACATTTGCCCCGCCAGTTTGCCCAGGGTAATAAAGTCGTCGTCCCGGCGATCGCCAGGCCCCCCGACCACCCCAATTCGCCGGCCCGGCCAGTTTTTCACAAAGCCACTGAGGGCTTCATAGCTGGCGGGGTTATGGGCGTAATCCACCAGGGCATGGAAGTGACCCAGGTTAAACAGGTTCATCCGACCGGGGGTGAGTTGGGCGGAGGCCTGGAAGCTGTGCAGGGCCTGGCGAATATGCTCAATGCTCACCCCTTGGGCAAAGGCGGCCAGACTGGCGGCCAAACAGTTAGCAATCTGGAAGGGGGCGAGCCCCCCCATGGTGAGGGGAACCCTCTCCGCCTGCTCAATACGTAGCAGCCAATCCCCCTTGAGGATAGACAAGTAACCCTGCTCGTAGATGGCGGCCAACCCACCCTGCTGGGTGTGCTTGCGCAGCACTTCGTTGTGGGGATTCATGGAGAAGTAGGCTATCTGCCCCTTGACCCGCTCCGCCATCGCCGTAACCAGGGGATCGTCGGCATTCAGGACGGCGTAGCCGCTGGGGCGAGTGGTTTCCACCACCACGCTCTTGAGGTGAGCCAGATCCTCTACGGTTTCGATGTCCCCCAGACCAAGGTGGTCGGCGGCAACGTTGAGAACCACCCCGATATCGCAGTCCTTGAAGGCTAGACCAGACCGTAGCATCCCCCCCCGAGCGGTTTCCAGCACCGCCACCTCAACGGTCGGATCCTGGAGGATCACCTGGGCGCTTTGGGGACCGGTGGTGTCGCCAGCCTCCACCAGGCGATCGCCAATATAGATGCCGTCGGTGGTGGTATAACCCACCACCTGGCCGGTTTGCTTGAAGATGTGGGCGATCAGACGGGTGGTGGTGGTTTTACCGTTAGTGCCGGTAATCGCCAGGATGGGAATCCGGCTGGGGCTGCCGGGGGGAAACAGCATAGTCAGGATGGGTTCTGCCACATTACGGGCAATGCCCTCGCTAGGGCAGATGTGCATGCGTAGACCAGGGGCGGCATTTACCTCCACCACCACCCCATCCACCTCTCGGAGGGGCTTGGCAATGTCCGTGGTGACAATGTCAATGCCGGCAATATCCAGGCCAATGGTTTTAGCAATCCGTTGGGCCAACCAGACATTGTCGGGATGGATGACATCGGTGCGGTCAATGGCAATGCCACCGGTGCTCAGATTCGCCGTAGCCCTCAGGTAGCAGATTTCACCCGGGGGTAAAACCGTCTCCAGGGTGTAGCCCTGCCGATCCAGCAGTTGCCAACTGGTGCGGTCCACCTCGATGCGAGTCAGCAAATTATCGTGGCCTTCGCCGCGACGCGGATCCTGATTGGTAATATCAATCAGTTGTTCGATGGTGGCGCGACCGTCCCCCACCACGTGGGCTGGCACCCGCTCTGCCACCGCGATCACCTGGCCATTAATCACCAGCACCCGATGATCTCGGCCCCGGTAAAACCGCTCAACAATCACCCCCTTGGAGACATCCCGGGCGGCCTCGTAGGCCTCCTGGGCGGCTTCGTAATCGTTGATGTTAATGGTAATCCCCCGACCGTGGTTGCCATCCAGGGGTTTAACCACGATGGGGTAGCCGCCCACATCCTTGATGGCCTCCTCTAGTTCATCCAGGTAGTAGATTACCGTGCCCCTGGGCACCGGCACCCCCGCCTCCCGCAGAATTTGCTTGGTCCCCTCCTTATCGGAGGCCAATTCCACCGCCAGAATACTGGTTTTAGTGCTGAGGGTGGCCTGCACCCGTTGTTGATAACGACCATAGCCTAACTGGATCATGGCTCGAGTAGCCAGGGGCATCCAGGGAATGTCCCTGGCCTCTGCGCCCTGCACAATGGCCTCTGTACTGGGCCCCAGGGCACCTTCTAATCGAAATCCCTGCAGGTCGATCAGGTCCTGTTCCAGTTCCGCTGGGGGGTAGTGACCGGTTTCCACCAGGCTATTGCATAGCCGGACGGCGGCCCGGGCCGCGTAGCGACCGGCCTGTTCGTACTGGTACTCAAACACCACCTGATATACGCTGGCTTCAGCGGTTTGACGGGTGCGACCAAAGCCAACCCCCATGCCCGCCAGGGTTTGTAGCTCCAGGGCCACATGCTCAACGATATGGCCCATGTAGGTGCCCTGACGCACCCGATTCAGGAAGCCCCCCCGGTGCCCCGGGGAACAGAAGTGCTCAATCAAGCTGGGCAGGGCGGTGGCCAGGGCCTCATAAAACCCAGGAACTTGATCCGAGGGACGATCGGCCAGATCCTCGAGATCTAGCCGCATCAGGATCAGGTTGGGGTGACGGATACTCCAGTAGTTTGGCCCTCGTAAGGTCTGGGTTTTCAGGATTCGCATAGCTTTTAATCACTTACTGGGTTGGCGATCAATCAATGATAGGGAGCATGGCAGGCGGTTCAGGGTCGTCCTCCTCAGACCAATACCTATTTAAAACCAGTAAACTAGAGCAACTTATGGCACAAATACCTATGCCCCTAGAGTTATGACTTTAGGTTTACTCAATTAGACAATACTTTCTAAGTATCCACAGTTTAGGAGGCATACTAATGAGTTTGAATAGCCCAGGGGAGAATTGTGATGAAATCCAGACATTTTCCCTCCAGTCATAGCCGCAACTTGACCGGCTTCGCCCCTAGTAGTCGCTTCGCCCTCGGCGGCCTTAATTTGGCGACCCTGCCTGCAGGAGGGGGCAGGGGTCAGTAGCCCACCTCCCCTCAGATCTAAGGGGTTTAGCGCCTCCAGCTTGCCTGTTAGGGCTTAGCGTTCATTTGGGCGACAAAGTTGGTGTAGATATTGCCGCTGAGAAACTCTGGATTTTCCAGCACCTTCTGATGGAAGGGGATGGTGGTGGGCAGGCCGGTGATGGCGCATTCCCGCAGGGCCCGTCGCATCCGGCGGATGGCGGTGGGCCGATCTGGCCCCCAGGCAATTAACTTGCCCACCAGGGAATCGTAGTAGGGAGGGATTTCATAGTCGGTGTAGACGTGGGAGTCCATCCTGACCCCCATGCCGCCGGGGGCCAGGTAGCCGTTAATCCGGCCCGGGTTGGGCCGAAAGTTATGGTCTGGATCTTCGGCATTAATGCGGCATTCGATCGCATGGCCCCGAAATTGGATATCCGCCTGGGTAAAGGGCAGCTTTTCCCCCTGGGCGATGCGCAGCTGGGCGGCGATCAGGTCAATGCCGGTAATCATTTCCGTGACGGGGTGTTCTACCTGAATGCGGGTGTTCATTTCCATAAAGTAGAACTCCCCGCTGGGGTCCACCAAAAACTCCACCGTGCCGGCCCCCACGTAGTTAATAGACTGGGCCGCCCGTACCGCCGCCGCCCCCATTTTCTCCCGCATGATCGGGTCTAATAGGGGGCTGGGGGCCTCCTCTAGTAACTTTTGGTGGCGCCGCTGGATAGAGCAATCCCGTTCTCCCAGGTGGACCACATTGCCGTAGCTATCCGCCAGGATCTGAAACTCAATGTGGCGGGGGCGTTCGATGAATTTTTCCAGGTAAACACCAGGGTTGCCAAAGGCCGCCTGGGCCTCCCCCTGGGCCGCCATGAAGGCCTTGCTGAGCTCGCTGGGATCCTGGACTAGGCGCATGCCCCGGCCGCCGCCGCCAGCGGTAGCCTTAATAATCACCGGATAGCCAATCTGCTGGGCGATCGCCGCCGCCGCCTCTTCATCCATCAACAGCCCTTCACTGCCGGGCACCGTGGGCACCCCCACCCGTTGCATGGTTTCCTTGGCGGTGGATTTATCCCCCATTTTCCGAATGGCCTCCGGTGAGGGACCAACAAAGACAATCTGGTGATCGGCGCAGATTTCGGCAAACCGGGCATTTTCCGCCAGAAACCCGTAGCCCGGGTGAATGGCGCTGGCATTGCGGGTGAGGGCGGCGGCAATGATATTGGGGATATTCAGGTAGCTCTTGTGGCTGGGGGCTTCCCCAATGCACACCGCCTCATCGGCCAGTTGTACGTGCAGAGCGTGGCGATCAACGGTGGAGTGCACCGCCACGGTGGCGATGCCCATTTCTTCACAGGTGCGGAGAATGCGGAGGGCAATTTCTCCACGGTTGGCAATTAAAATCTTGGAAAAGCGCATTGGCGGCCAATAGTCTCTAACCAGCATCATACGACGCTTAAGCCTGCTATGGGGGGCAATAGCCCAGGGGCGGATTTTTTGGGGGGCCGGGGGTAGGGGAGGAGCAGCCTAACTTCGGGGCTGAGTAGGTTTTTCTGTAAGGTCCTGGTAAGCAGCAATCAATAGGTTTAGCCCGGTCTGGCATGATTTCCTGAACACTCCCTGAGCCTTGATTACTGACCATTTGACCACTGGCCCCTAATGTTAGGGCGGATAGAGACCGTAGAACCAGCTGATCAATAGGGGGGTGAGCAGGGTCAAAATCACATTTAGGGGCAGACCCACCCGGAGAAAGTCATGGAATTTATAGCCCCCTGGGCCGTAGACCATGGTGTTGGTTTGGTAGCCAATCGGGGTCAGATAGCTATTGGAGGCAGCAAAGGTGGTGACGAAAATAAAGGCCAGGGGGTTGAGGCCCAGGGTTTGGGCCACACTGGCGGCGATGGGCGCCATCAGGACAATGGTGGCGTTGTTGGACAAAATTTCCGTCAGCAGGTTGGTGGCCAGGTAGAAAATGATCAGTAGCACCAGGCCAGGGACGTCTCCCCCGATCCTGGCCAGGTGACTGGCCAACCAATCGGTGGTGCCGGAGTTTTCCATGGCGGTGCCCAGGGGAATCAGGCCAGCCAGAAGGAAAATCACATCCCATCGCACCGCCCCGTAGAGTTCGCCGGGTTTCAGGCAACCGGTGATCACCATGGCCAGCACCCCCACCAGGGCGGTGACCAGGATAGGCGCCCAGTTCAGGGCGGCGGCGATGATCACCGCCAGAATAATGGCGATCGCCAACCAGGCCTTATCGGTGCGCAGGTTTTCCGCCTCCCGTTGGGCCAGAACAAGCAACTCTCGGGTGGTTTGCAAACCGGTCAGGCTATCCCGAGGCCCCTGCACCAGCAGCAGGTCGCCAAACCGCAGGGGCACCTTCCCCAACCGTTCCCGCACCAGGTCCTGCCCCCGTCGAATTGCCAGCACCGTGGCATTGTAGCGCTGGCGAAAGCGCATTTCCTTGAGGGTTGCCCCCACCAGGCGGGAGTTGGACAAAATTAGCACCTCGGCAATTTGTTCCTCGCCGGTGCTGAGTTCCTTTTCTAGGGGTTGGCTGAACTTGATCTCCGGCACGATGTCCAGGCCTCGCTGGTCCCGCAGGTTTAGCAGATCCTCCCGACCGCTGCGAATCAGCAGGATATCCCCCACCGCCAGCACCTTATCCGCCAGGGGTTGGGCAAAGCGGCTGTCCCCCCGGATTAGTTCCAACACGTCAATGTCGTACCTGCGTTGAATTTCGCTAGCCTTCAGGGTTTGGCCAATCAGGTTAGAACTGGGGCCAATCACCACCTCGGTGACGTAGTCCTTCAGGCCATAGTCACTCAGGTTAGCGATGGGGGCTTTACGGGCCGGCAGCAGGGGGGGGGCCGCCAGGGCCAGGTAGACCAAGCCGACGGCAAAGGTGATTAAGCCCACCGCCGTAAATTGAAACAGACTAAACTCGCCAAAGCCCAAACTCTTGGATACCCCACTGGCCAGAATATTAGTGGAGGTGCCAATCACCGTAATCATGCCCCCCAGGACGGTGGCATAGGAGAGGGGAATTAGTAGCTTCGAGGGGGAGAGGTTCCGGCGTTTACACCAATCCTCCACGATGGGCAGAAACACCGCCACGACAGCGGTGTTGTTAATGAAGGCGGTAATCGGGCCCACCAGTAACCCCATCACCAGGATTTGTTGGCTGGGCCGTTCTCCCCCCCAAACCATCAGGCGATCGCGCACCATCTGAATCACCCCAGTTTTGGCAATACCGGCACTGAGGATAAACATGAAGAGCACCGTAATGGTGGCGCTGTTGCCAAAGCCGGCGATACCCTCCTCCGGGGTCACCAGCCCCAACAGGATTAAGACTGTGGTGATGGCGATCGCCGTCAGGTCCACGGGCAACCACTCCGCCACGAAGGCGATCAGGGATCCCAGGAGCACGGCGGAGGTGAGGAAGATGGGGTTTTGAATAAAATCCATAGGGGCTGGAATAAACCTGGAAAGGTTATGGGAGTGTAGCCCACTTTATCTCAAAGCTGGGTGAAATGAACTTCAACCCCATTCAAGCTCGAAGCATATAAAAGTTTGATCCTTCCCTAGCTTCTCCCCCGGCCCACCTCGCGTAGCGGCCCGGAGAGCATAGGCTGGGGAGCCAGAGAGGACTCTAAGGCTCTGAGGTATCCTGGGGTGCCGGGGCAGCGGCTTGAAAGGCCTGGCAGGAGGCGGTGGGGCTGACCCCCATGCCGTACAGGGGGGAGGTGATACTGCCACACCGCCCCCCCTGCCGGTGACGACAGTGAACGCAGTTTTGCAGTGCAGCTCCATCCTCCAACCCCAACCAGCGCTGCAAATCCCGCTGACTCAGCCCTTTCAACACCAATTCATCCCCTTGCCAGCGGACCTGCACCAAGCCAGAGTCGGTCAGGCGCCGCCAGCGGGGATCGGCGGTGAGGGTATCGGGGAGTTGCAGACGCATCCCCTCCTCAGCCTCAAGGATTTCCGCCTCAAACATCAGGTCAGGGGCGGCCGGTTGCAGAAAGCGATCGCCCAGGGCAAAGTCCAGGGGCTTACCGGCGGTGGGCAGGTGCAACTGGTAGCGGGTTTGGAGCTCCTCCAGGCCCGCTAAATCCGCCAGGTGGTTGGGTTGACCGTGGATCAAGACCACGTGCTGGGGGCGCAGGTTATGGATTAATTGGGTAGTGCCCACCCGATCGCTGTGGCTGGTCAGGGTATAGGTGTGGAGATCCACCTGGCCGGTGGCCAGCTCGGGGCCCAGACCCTGGAGCCAGTTAAAGCTGGCGGTGGGGCTGGCCTCCCCCAGCGCCAGCATCCCCTGGGCCAGGTCGCTGGCCAGGTCAGCGGGCAACAAAATCGACCAGGGCTGGGCGGACGATCGACAGTAGCGACTCAGGTCCATGGCCTGATCGCCAATCACAATACAGGGGTGGTCCGTAACCGGTTGGGCAGGGTTGGGCAGGCGCCGCATCCTGGGTCTGATCCGCTCGTCCCAGAAGAGGGGTTGGTGCCGAGCAAAGTTCTGGATGCTGCTGGGCAGGTAGGGTAACAGCTCCAGATAGGCGTCGCAGCCCGCCGCCACCGGGCTATCCACCCAGATGGTGATGTCTTGGCCGGTAAACTGGTGATGACTGCGCAGCAACACCACCAGTTCCTGCCCCAGCCCCAGTGTGGGTACGGGCAAGAGCAGCGATCGCCCCTGCCGCCAGAGGTGGTAGAGAGTGGCCGCCAACTGGTTTTCCTGCTGGCGGCGGTGGGGGTGGCGAGCGGTGCCCGCACTGCCCTCCAAAATCAACACATCTGGCTTCAGCCCCCGCAGGGCCTCCAGGGGCAACCCCTCCACCAGGCGAGAGTTGGACATAAAAAAATCCCCCGCGTAAAACACCCGATAGGCACGCTGGGGGGTCCGGTAGGTGAACAGGGCGGAGGCGGCCCCTGGCAAATGGCCGGCTGGCCAGATTTGGATGGTCAGGTCATTGGTTAATGCCAGGGGGGTATGCCAGGGTAGGGCATGGCCCCACTGGGGGGGGAGGGCCTGCCCCTGGTTCATCCAATTAAGGGGTAAAAGCTGGGTGGTGACCTCACTGGCATAGATGGGCACTTGGGGAAAGCGCTGGGCAAAGGCCCACAGCCCCTGGGCATGGTCTCGATGGGCATGGCTGCAAAACAGCAGATCCGCCGATTCCACCATGGATGTGACCGCCTCGAGAGGGGCTAAGCTGGGCAAACCACAGTCCAGTAGGATGCCGCGATCGCCCATTTGCAGGTAGAGACACACACCCTCCTGCCCATGGCCTAGGGCAAAGGGAAAGCAGGTCAGTTCGCTCACCAATGATCACCCTGGGTTCACCAACAATTAGCCGCCCTGTTAATCTGGCAGCCCCTCTGGGAACTCAGATTTTTCCAGGCAGAGGCGGCCTTCAACTGATCTTGAAATGTTGACCTGTCCCTTAAGGGGTAACCATGGATCACCTAAGCCAAAAGACTAGTGGGCGGAGCCGTTACCGTGGTAATCATCGCTGTCGTAAAACCCATTCTTGGTGCCAAAGAAAAGGGTGGCTACTACGAATAGGCCGGTCAGGACAGCTAAAATAAGTTTAATATCCATTGCGGTAAATCCATTGCGGTAAATTTAAAGCAAGGCCGGGAGCGGTTTTGGTTAAGGCTGTGACCTTGGGCCTGGCTCGGAGAGGCTAGAACTAATTCTAGTATGGTGGATGTCACTTAGCAGTGTATCTAATTCATCCTAAACTTGCGCAGGGTGCACAAGCCCTAATTATCAGACCAGCCAGCTTAGTGATGTCAACGACAGCTATATACTAGCAATTATTTGCCCTTATCCTTCTGGCAATGTAACGCTTTTTGACACAGCTATGCAGCGTACCCGACTCAGCCTTTTGTTTGACGACCTAGGAGATCAGTTACGACTCTGGTTGGTTAACCCCTGGCGGCGGGTGTCTTTATTAGTGATTGGGCTGTTGGGGGGCTATTTTTTTGGTGTGGCTATTGCCGCTGTCTCGGGTCAGGCAGCGGGCCAGGATAACCTGGTGGCGCTCTTCCTGGTGATTTCAGCGGAGGCGGTGAGCTGGCTGGTCTACAGTCGGCGCTGGCGTGATCCAGATATGGTGCGCCGCATCCCCAAACCCCTCTGGCTGGACTGCTTAAACGGGGCCAAACTGGGGGCGGTTTACGCCCTGGCGGTGGAGGCCTTTAAGCTGGGCAGCTAGAGTGCCCTATCACCTTTAAAGTTAGGGTTGAGGCAAGCAGGGGAGCAGGCTGACCCAGGGTTGATAGGGAGGGAAATCTGGGGCTAGGATCCTGCTTACCGCCTGATCCCTGCTCCACCAAATGTTCTATCTGGCCCTGTTACGTCTTCTGTCCAAAGGTTTATTAAAATAAAACTTCGAGTAGGGTTTTTAAGGACAGAGTTGATCGCTCAAAGTATGGCTTGGGTATGTAGGCCTTCTACTTGAGGTTTTATTTGCTCTGATGGGGCAGTGAAAAAGTCATGGAAAAAATCGTAGTCGGCCTCTCCGGCGGTGTTGACAGTTCCGTAGCGGCGGCGACCCTCCATCATCAAGGCTATGAGGTGGTGGGCCTGACCCTTTGGTTGATGAAGGGGAAGGGGCAATGCTGCTCCGAGGGCATGGTGGATGCGGCCCGGTTGTGCGAGGAGCTGGGTATTCCCCACCACATCGTCGATAGCCGCGATCTGTTTCAGCGGGAGATTGTTGATTACCTGGTGGCGGGCTACGGCCAGGGGATCACCCCTCTGCCCTGCTCCCAGTGCAACCGGGCGGTTAAGTTTGGCCCGATGCTGGCCTATGCTCGCCAGGTGTTGGGCTGTGATCGCATCGCCACCGGTCACTACGCCCGCCTCACCCCCAACCCGGATAGCGGCCGTTACGAACTGCGGCGAGCCCTGGACGGCAGCAAGGACCAGTCCTACTTCCTCTACGATCTGCCCCAGGAGGTGTTGGCGGCCTGCCACTTTCCCCTGGGGGATCAGACCAAGGTGGAGACCCGTCGCCTGGCCACCCAGTTGGGGCTGCACACCGCCGCTAAACCCGATAGCCAGGATCTTTGTTTGATTGAGCACCACGGCTCCATGCAGGGCTTTTTAGACCGCTATCTGGCCCCTACCCCAGGAGATATAGTGGACCAGAGCGGGCGGGTGCTGGGCCAGCACACAGGCATCCATCATTACACCATTGGTCAGCGCAAGGGCCTGGGGGTGGCGGCCCCGGAACCCCTCTACGTGGTGGGTCTGGACGTGGGTCGCAACCAGGTGATCGTCGCCGATCGGGAGGCCGCCCACTGGCCCGACTGCACAGTGCAGCAGGTTAACTGGGTATCCATTGCCCCCCCAGTTGCCCCCCGGTCAGTGATGGTGCAAATCCGTTACCGTAGTCCGGCGGTGGCCGCCACTCTGGTGCCCCTGACCGCCAGCGCCGACCAGGTCAAACTGCTGTTTGAGGAGCCCCAATTTGGAGTCACCCCGGGTCAGGCGGCGGTCTGGTACGATGGCGATCAGGTCTTGGGGGGTGGTCTGATTGTTCCCCAGCCTGGCCCTTAACCCTGGCTAGTAGAGCCCGGCGTTAATGGGTCTGCTTCTCCTGACTTACTGAGTTCTGACCGCTGACCCCCTCTTGAAGGATCACCTAATTTTCGCCATCTAATACCAGCCTTTGCCCATGAGTGATGCCGGTCAAGACCAACAACATCCCCAATACAAAGACGACCGCCAGCTGGTTAACCAACTGCTGATGGGGGAGGCCAGTGATTACCATCTGGCCGAACTCGCCCGGTTGATGATTCGCTACGATGGCTTCCCCGGCGCCCGGGATATTCAAAGCGACCTGCAAAAGGCCCTGGCCCGTTGGCAACTGACGGAGGCGGAATTGTTTGCCAAAACCCGGGCCATTCACCAGCGGGGGGATGTCTACCGCGGCCTGGGGCGGGGCCGCGAGGATTGGAGTTAGGGGCTAGTACTTTGCCAGGTTAAGGCTCTTACAATACAGTTAATCGCCCTTAACCCCCCCACCCCATGGCTCAAGCTGCTGTAGAATCCATTGGCCTTGCCTCCTCCCCTGACGCGGTAGCGATTGAGTGCCCCCCCACCGACCTCTGGAGTGATGAGCCCCCCTTGGAAAGTGACTTTCACCGTGACCAGATTGATCTGCTGATTCAGATTCTGCGGTGGTGGTGGCGCGATCGCAACGATGTTTACATCTCGGGCAACTTAACGGTTTACTACAACCAGGAACAGCTAAAAACTAGAGATTTTAGGGGCCCAGACTTTTTTGTGGTGCTGGGCACCGAAAAAAAAGACCGCAAAAGTTGGGTGGTCTGGGGTGAGCAGGGCCGCTATCCCAACCTGATTCTGGAGATTTTATCTGACTCCACCAAACGAGTCGACAAGGGGCTGAAAAAAGACCTGTACCAGAACACCTTCCGCACCCCGGATTATTTTTGGTTTGACCCCAACACTCTTGAATTTCAAGGCTTTCATCTGGTGGATGGCATTTACCAGGAAATTCAGCCCACTGATCAGGGGTGGCTCTGGAGTCAACAACTGGAACTGTACCTGGGCTTGTTTGAGCAGAAACTGCGATTCTTTACCCCCCAGGGAGAGCTGATCCCGTCTCCAGAGGAACGATCCGAACAGGAACGACAAAGAGTCGAACAGGAGCGGCAAAGGGCCGAGCAGGCCGAGCAGGAGATCGCTCGACTCAAGGCCCAATTGCGATCGCAGGGCCTGGAACCAAACCTGTAACCTTGGTTGACTGACAAAACCCGCCTACGCGGGTTATGGGTCAGTCGGCGAAGGCCGACTTCGTCTGCATAGCAGCGGTTTGAACCAACGTAAGCCAATGTTTTGTCAGTCAACCAGCTTATAACCGATTAGATCGAGACTAAAAAGCCCTGGGTTGAAAATCTTGATCCACTTCCAGGTCAAAGACATCATCATGGATGCGGGCCACGTAGAGCCCTTCGGCCATAGCCTGGGCCTTCACTGTGTTGGACCAATCAACGGCGGCCAGGATGCCGTAGAGTTGTTTACCTTGGTGCTCAGGGAAAAAGTCACGAAATCGGCTCAGGGTAGTCTTTAGTTGGGCAATGGCCTCTTGGCGGGGATGGCTTTTAACCTCCACCACAACGGCGGCGTTAATATCGCCATTGGCATAGGCCAGTACATCAATTTCCAGGTGCTCGCCATTTTGCTTGGCTCGCACCCGGGGTGTCACCACCGTCATGCCAAAGCGCTGCTGCAGGATGGCTTCCATGGAGGGCAGGGCGAGACCCTCGGTAAAACTACCAAACTTGGCCCCCAACCCGCCGATTTGTTTGCCCAGTTCTTTGATCTGGCGATCAGTTTCTTGAATCTGACGATCGGTTTCCTGGAACCTGCGATCGGTTTCCAAGGATTTTTCCCGCAATAGGCGATCAGTTTCTTGAAACAGGCGCAAAATATCATCGTAGGTGGGCTGAGGGGTGGCCATAGCCAAACCAGGGATAGTTTAGATGTATTATAGCAGAAGGAACCGTTGACCTGTCTACGGTAGTGCCTTCTAGTAAACACAGGGGGAGGTCAGGATGCTACCTAAGGAGGATTTGCTGAGGGGGGTAGAGCACCGCGACTGCCTGGCTCGCCTATTGGACCAGGCGGAGCAGGCCCTGAAAACCTGGGAGGTGGTGTATAGCGACTTCCTGTCGCCCCCCGAGCAGGCTGAGGCCCAGCGGATGGTTCAGCGCTTGACCGATATTCAAATAGTGGCCTGGGGGGGCTACCCCCAGGCGGAGTGCCAGCGCCTAGCGATCGCCCGCCCCGATTTGCCCCTGGAGATCAGCGACATGCCCCTGGCTCTGCTGCAGGTGGCGGGTAACTTTATGTTTGATCCGGCCAGCCATCGCGACTTTTTGGGGGCGGTTTTAGGCACCGGTCTGGTGCGGGCTAAAATTGGCGACATCCTGGTGGGGGGAGAGCGGGGCGCCCAGGTGATTGTGGTACCCGAGGTGGCGGAGTTTTTGGGTCTGCAACTCACCCAGGTGCGATCGGTGCCGGTGAAAACCCAGATGATTCCCTGGAGCGAGCTGCGGGTGAGGCCGCCCCAACAAAAGCAACTGACCACGGTGGAGGCCTCCCTACGGCTGGATGCCATCGCTTCCGCGGGTTTTGGCATGTCCCGCAGCAAGATGGCGGATTTGATTAGTGCCGGGGATGTACGGGTCAACTGGAAAACCATCACCCAGCCCAGTTATGCCCTGAAAACTGGCGATCTGGTGGCGATTCGGGGCAAGGGGCGGCTGACGGTGGGGGAGGTAGCGGTGACCAAAAAGGAACGCTATCGGGTTGATCTAAGCCGCTCTAGCTAGACTTCCCACCGATTAATGTTAAGGAATCTGAACTAGATTAAAGCTTGGTATCAATTTATCCAAGTCCTTAAGGGAGAGCCTGGTTGGAATGATAGCTTAGGGGTCCAAGTTTTTGGCTCACTGGCGTGCACGTCCCCTGGTCAAAAGCGGGTTCTTTAAAAAACCTTTAATCTATGCCCAACCTTCAAAAAGACTGGATCAGCGCCGTGGCGATCGCCGCCCTGGGAGCTGGGGTAATTACCTCCTTTGCCGTCAGCCAGGGGCAAAATCCCCTGGTGGGGCTAGCTATTACCGTCTTTGCGGCGGTCTCTGCAGTGGCCATTGATCACTGGATTTAAATCTCAATCTAGGGACCAGATCAGAAAGTTGGATAGGATCGCAGACCCACCCAGACAGGTGCTATCGGTCACCAAATCCTCAGCTCAGGCCCTTGACTAAACTAGGGTCTGGGGGGTGGGTTTGGCTTCAACAGCCAGGTGGCCACCCCAATGCCCACCATGGCCAGCAGGGCCATCGGGTAAAAAGCATAGGTATAGCTACCCCACCAATCTCGGATTTGACCGGCAATCAAGGTGCCCAACAGGGCACCAATACCATAGGCGGTAAATACAATGCCGTAGTTTTGGGCATAGTGTTCAGGATCAAATAGTCGCAGGGTGGTGGTTGGGGCCAGGGCTAGCCAGCCCCCCAGGCAAAACCAAAACAGACTAAAGGCGATCAGGTAGGTCAACACTTGGCCAGCCTGGGCATTGATCATTAAGATACAGGCCACCAAGATTAATCTGTAGGACGCGATCGCCACCTGGTGAGGGCGGTAGCGATCGGTGAGCCATCCGCATAGGGGGCGACTAACCCCATTAAACAGGGCGAAGAGGGCGACGCTGCTGGCGGCAACGGTGGGTTTAACCTGAATGACTTCCTCCCCCACTGGGCTGGAGAGACCAATGGCGCTGAGGCCCACCAGTGCCCCGATGATGTAGCAAATCCAGAGACCATAGAAGGCACGACTTTTGAGCAGATGGGGAGGATAGACTCGGCTGCCGGCCTGGCTTATCTGGTCGGCACTGCTCGAGGTGGGATGCCAGGCCTTGGGAGGCAGTTTTAGGGTGGTGGCGATCGCCACAATCACCACCGCAAACACCATGCCCAAAATCCGCAGGGTGGGGCGCAGGCCCAGGACCTCAATAAGGCGACTAGCCAGGGGGGCAGTGATCAGGGGGGACAGGCCAAACCCCACAATGGTCAGGCCTACGGCCAGGCCTTTGCGATCGGGGAACCAGCGGGCCACCACCGCCATCGGCACTCCGTAGGCAATGCCGACCCCAGCCCCATTAACCACCCCGTAGGTCAGGGTGATGGCCCCGATGTGGTTAGCTAAACTGGCTAAAATGTAGCCCCCACCCACCACTAGACCCCCCAGGGCGGTCATTAGCCGAGGGCCGATGCGCAGCATGTAAAAGCCAGAAATGGGCATCAGGGTGGCGTAACAGACAAGGGCCACGGTGTAGGGCAAAAGACTTTGGGTGTCACCAATGGCCAGCTCCGCCTCCAGGGGTTTTCTAAAAACACTCCAGGAATAGACCGTACCCAGGCAGAGTAGCACCGCCATGCCCAGGGGAATCAGTAACCAACGGCCTTGGGCGGCCGGTAAGCCAAACAGGGTGAGTGGGTGGTGATCGTGGGAGCCGTCCATAGGATTGCAGGGAAACCACGGAATCTGGTCAGACTCTAGCAGACCCACCCCCAGACTAGGCTAGGCCGCTTCCATAGAAATGTTTCGGTAGTTAACATAGAAAAATAGTATGAGAGCTATAAAAAACCGGGGGAAGATATCCCCCGGTTTTTTATAGCGGAACGTGGTGGCGAGGCTTAACTATGACCACCACTCACCAACCCGGTGAGTAGGGGCATATTGGCCGCCAACAAATAGGCAAAGGTGGCGCCGCCAATGCCACCGATCAAAAAGCCCCCAGCGAACTCACTCCAACCTTCGTTGGAGTCAAAGCCACTGGGGGGGGTAAAGGGGGTGGTGGCCTTGCTGACCGCTGGGTTAATGCCGGCACCGGAGTAAATTGAGAGGCAGGCGGTGAGGATCACCACCAGGGCCGCTGCACTGAGCAGCCCCGCCAGCCCAGGAATATCGGAATCCCGTAGGGGGCCCAGCAAGGCAAAGGGCCCGTAGAGCAGGTAGCCGTGGGCCATACCAATTTCCAGGCCCCGTCGCTGGGGAGACAGACCGGAACGGTAGGCCGGCAGATTGCCAATAAAGGCACGGGTAAAGGGGGAAGAGTTAATGGGGGTTTGCAAGTCGCCGATTTGGGGGTCACCGGCGGGCTTAATCACATCATTCATAGGGATTGGGTTCTCCAACTCAAACAGGTCTCACAGCAACACAGTTACGCTATCTAGATAGGCTATCTAGATGGATTTTTTAGACAGAGCTAGCCCTAGGGGTGCAGGAGTAAATCAGGAAAAAACCGGTTGAACTCAATCAAAATCCCAGCGGTAATCACCATCCAGAGGGTGGCTACCACCGGTGCTGTGGACAGGTATTTCAGAAAATTATCCATGGAGGTCTCTCGTAGATCAGCAAGCAAGGATCGAGTAGGTGTCTTGAAAAAGGGATAGGGGGAAACTAGCGGGGGGAAACCGTAATTTCATTTTCCTTAGCGAACATCGCTCCACTGGCCATGTCCTTAAAGGCGGCCAGGGGCCAGGCAAACCCCGACAGAGAACACTTAATCGCCAGGGGCACATCAATAATGATTTCCTTTTCCTCAGGATTGCTGCCGCTGCGCACCGCGATCAGGTAGGCGCGCCCCACCCAACCAATCCAACCGGCGATGTATAGAAAGAGCAGGCTAGGAATCAGAAACTCCCCGGCGTGAGCCAGGTCACCGTCCACCACCAGGTGGGGTAGCCCGTCACTGCCACAGAGCAAACTGGAGTTACCGTAGAATTCAAACCGTGCCTTCGCCTGATCGGTGGTGGCATTGGCAGCCCGCTTCAAAAAGGCCGGGTTTTGCCCACAGGGGGTGAGGCCCGATACGTTATCTCCAGCCAGGCTGGCGGAGGCGGGGGCGGCAATGCCAAACCAGAGAGAAAGGACTAGAGCTATTGCAAAAAACCGTCGCATACACTGTTCCTCTATTTACCTAATAAACCCAGAGCCTATCAATCAACCCCGGGCAATTCGAACAAAAGTTAAGTTTTTTAACAACGTTTCACCTAACTTGTTCACCCAACTTGCTGGCCATAATACCGCGCCATTGAAACCGCCGTAAAGCTAAGATCACTGGGGTGTTTACATCTCTACAAATTTCCCCTGCCCAGAGCAGGTTGCTCAGGGTTGGGGATTATTCAAGGTGGGCAGCGAATTTAGGAGGAAGCCTTGGCCATGACTACCATTTTAGCCCTGGAAACCAGCTGTGATGAGACGGCGGTGGCGGTGGTGCGCGATCGCCAGATGCTGAGCAACCTGATCTCCTCCCAGGTTGCTCTACACCAACCCTACGGGGGCATTGTGCCCGAGCTAGCCTCGCGGGAGCACGTGGTTACCCTGGCCCAGCTTCTGCCCCTGGCCCTGGAGCAGGCCGGGGTCGATTGGGGAGACATTGACGGCATCGCCGCCACCGCTGCCCCGGGTTTGGTGGGGGCCCTGATGGTGGGGTTGACCGCTGGCAAGACCCTGGCCATGGTGCACCACAAACCCTTTCTGGCGGTGCACCACCTAGAGGGCCACATCTACGCCAACTACCTGGCCCATCCTGATCTGCAGCCGCCCTTTCTCTGCCTGCTGGTGTCGGGGGGGCACACCAGCCTGATCGGGGTCCAGGGCTGCGGCCAATACCAAAGCTTGGGGGAAACCCGCGACGATGCCGCTGGAGAGGCCTTTGACAAGGTGGCTCGCCTGCTGGGGCTGGGCTATCCTGGCGGACCAGTGCTGGATCGCCTGGCCCAGACCGGTAATGGCCAGGCCTACCCCCTGCCGGAGGGCAATATCTCCCTGCCGGAGGGGGGCTTTCATCCCTACGACTGTAGCTTTAGCGGCCTGAAAACCGCCGTGGCTAGACTGGTGGATAAACTGGAACAGACCGGGCAGGATAGCCTACCCCTGGCGGACCTGGCCGCCAGTTTTCAAACCACCGTGGCCCGTAGCCTCACCCGACGGGTGGTCGCCTGCGCCCGCGACTACGGCTTCACCACCGTGGCAGTCGGGGGTGGGGTGGCGGCCAATAGTGCCCTGCGCCAGCATCTAGAGTTAGCCGGCCAGCAGCAGGGCTGGCGGGTACTGTTCCCCCCCTTGAGCCTGTGCACCGATAATGCCGCTATGATTGCCTGTGCCGCCGCCGAGCACCTGGATTGCGGCCATCGCTCCGGGCTGCAGGTGGGGGCCCAATCCCGCCTGGGGCTGAGCCGAGTGATGGATCTCTACCCGGAACCGCCTGACACCCGGACCCAGGCCTAGGGAAGAAAAGCCCTCCCGACGATGTCGCCGGGAGGGCCAAACAGGGTGCATCTACCACTACTCTTTTCTAAAAACCAGGGCAAATTCCGGGAAAATTCAGAGGCTTCACCGGAACTTGACAGTCTACCGCTATGATCCGGGTGATCTGTGAATTTTTCACCTCTGTTTTCTGATCCTACTTTCTGACCCTATTCTCTGCCCCTAGGGGCTTTATGCTATGGTCTCCCCTGACGCTATCCCTGCCCCGTTTCAATCCTCGCCCCTGGCGGCGGCTGTTTATATCGTCGGGGCAGGGCCTGGCGATCCGGAGTTGCTTACGGTCAAAGCTCAGCGCCTGCTCAGCCAGGCCGATGCGGTGTTCTACGCCAATTCCCTGGTGCCGCCCCAGGTTTTAGACTGGCTGCGGGCCGACGCCGATCGCATCGGCACCGCTAACCTCACCCTGGAGGACATCCTGCCCATGATGATTGAGCGGGTACGGGCGGGGCAGTCGGTGGTGCGGCTACAGTCTGGCGACCCCAGCCTCTACAGCGCTATCCACGAACAGATGCAGGCCCTGGCGGCGGCGGCCATTCCCTTTGAGGTGGTGCCAGGAATTAGCGCCTACCAGGCGGCGGCGGCCCGCCTACAAGTGGAGCTCACCCTACCGGGGCTGGTGCAGTCGATTATTTTGACCCGGATCAGTGGCCGCACCGCCGTACCCGAGGGGGAGGAACTGGCGGCCCTGGCGGCCCACCGCACCAGCCTCTGTCTCTACCTCAGTGCTCGTCATGTGGAGGCGGCCCAGGCCCAACTCCTGGAACATTACCCGGCGGATACCCCGGTGGCGGTGTGTTTCCGGCTGGGTTGGCCGGATGAACAAATTTGGCAGGTGCCCTTGACGGAGATGGCGGCCTTGACCCATCGGCAAAACCTGGTGCGCACCACCCTTTACCTGATTAGTCCAGCCCTGGCCACCGGCTGGGGGGAGGGGGCAACGGCGCCCCGGTCTCGCCTCTACAGCCCGGATCACGATCATCTATTTCGACCCCGATCGGGGGCTAGTAGCCCTGCGCCCCAGCGGTAATCATGTCAAGATGAAGGGAAGGGGGGAAGCCATTCCTCCCTATTGGTGTCGCTAACCTACCCCTGACCATGACCCTCACCGCTACCCCCCTCTCCTGGGATCAGCTCACCAGCCTCGATACCTACAGTTGCGATCGGGTGAATGGCCCCACCAATGCCCAGGCCAATCTACGCCTATTTGGCCAACCAGAATCGGCGGTGCGGGTTACCCTCTACCGCGATCGCCATGCCTGGTGCCCCTACTGCCAAAAGGTCTGGCTCTGGTTGGAAGAAAAACAGGTGCCCTATCGGATCGCTAAGGTAACCATGTTTTGCTATGGCGACAAGGAGGCCTGGTATAAGCGCCGGGTGCCCTCCGGTATGCTACCGGCCCTGGAGCTAGAGGGCCGACTGATCACCGAGAGTGATGACATTTTAATGGCCCTGGAGGAGTGTTTTGGCCCCCTGGGGGCGGCCATGACCGATGCTCAGGTGATGCCCCTGCGGCAACTGGAACGGGTGCTGTTTCGAGCCTGGTGTCTGTGGCTGTGCCAGCCCCACCGCTCCGACCGGGAGGATGGCCGGGCCCAGGAGCAGTTTGCCGGCGTAGCCAGGCGGGTGGAGGCGGCCCTGGGGGCCACCCCTGGGCCCTACTTTCTGCAGGATTTCAGCACCGCTGACCTGGTGTTCATTCCCTACGTTGAACGTATGAACGCCAGCCTTTACTACTACAAGGGCTATGCCCTCAAGCAGGCCCATCCGGCCCTGGCGGACTGGTTCACCGCCCTGGAGAGCCGGGCCACCTATCGGGGCACCCAGAGTGATTTCCATACCCATGCCCACGATCTGCCGCCCCAGATGGGGGGCTGCTACGGCAATGGTTTGCCCCAAACCGCCCGGCATCAACGGCAGGTGGATCAGGGTCCCTGGGGAGACCTGCCGGAGGTGGGCTATCCAGAGCCAGACACCAGTTGCCTGGAGGCCCTGCATCGGGTACTGAAGCATCGCCATAGTTTGATGGCGGTGAACCCAGCCGCCCCAGGGGTAGTGGATGAAGGCCTGCGCTGTGCCCTCACCCACCTGGTGCAGGGAGACCTCTGCCAGCCCCCACCGGGCGCTGACCTGGCCCTGCGTTACCTGCGCGATCGCATCAGCGTCCCCCGGGATATGTCCTTGCACGCGGCTCGACGCCTGCGCACCAGCCTGGAAGCCACGGCGGCCCTGGTGAGCCCATCTGCCCCTGCGGCCCTACCCACCCAACACCGTCGCGACCAGGATCCAGCTAATTTTGTAGCAGTGGGCTAGCCTAGTACCCGGCGACGTCAATTAGGTGATCCTGGAAGGGGGGGCAGGAGTCACTAGTGGAGAACGGGAGAGTAATGGAGTTAAGGCGGACTTTGCCTTTGTGCTGCACGCCCTCAGTTACTTGAGTTTGGACTAATTCTGTAAAGGAAGGCAGTCAATGAGTGGCACTGACTGCCGTAAGGTCAATGAAGTAGAAATTCGATTGACCCTATGATTTTCAACCAACTTCAGCAATTTCGCCAAACCCTGTACAATATCCTGGGCAACGCCAGAGCTGCCGTCTTTGATCTGATGGATGCAGTGCTGGTGAGCGCGTGCATCGTGTCCTTTGTCAGCCTGTCACAAAGCCCAGTGTTTCGCCGCCAATGGTCAAGTGTGTATGCCGCGCTTCAAGATCACCGTCTACC